>JAIPGO010000008.1 GCA_021736135.1 Candidatus Cloacimonadota bacterium | reverse complement strand
AAAGTATGACTCACTGAAAAATATGAATGCATTATTATGGGTAGCTGCCTCGTTTATCTATAATGAAGTTAGTAAAATAACAATATATCTTATTAAGCAATTAGGTAATAAAATGATCTATAGGAATCTGACTAAAGAATTGAAAAAGAATCTGGCATATAGATTAATAAATATCGTCTCTTACTTGTTCAGTCTATTTAAGATCAATCCAAGAAGAAGGTATAAAGGAAAATATAAGAAATACTACCTGAAAAATCAGCAGTATGAACTGGCGCTAAATGATTTGTAAAAAATGGGGGGATGCGTGATCTTATTTTTCACTTGACAATCTTTTTTATTTACTTGTAGTTTGTTCATCAAAAATAAATCAATGTGGATTTTAAAAGGAGAAAAAAATGAAAAAATCAATTTTTGCAATTTGTATTATACTCATTGTACTTGTGGCAAATTTAAGCTCTGATGATTCAACTCAGATTAGTTCAGTTTTCAAGGAATTCGAACAAGCTGTTAAAGAAGGAAACTCGCAAAAAATTATGAATTTATATAATTCAGATAATATCATGATTTTGAGTAAAGAAGGAGAACCTCAATTAATTGATAGAAATTCTACTGCTTCTTGGATATCAGGAAATGGATGGAAAAACAAAGTTACTTTTGATATTGAAAGTATTAAATTTACATCTAACGATGATCGTCTTGTTGCATATGTATTTTTACATCGTATAACAGGTGTTGATGAAGGTAATTTTACTTATATTTTAATTAAAATAGATGGTACATGGCGCATTGTTGCTGATATTAGATAAATTAACATTTTCTAAAGATTTATCAATTAAATTAATTGATTCTTTCCCTTGTAAGGAATATAGTTGTCCCTGGCACACTTACATCTACTATCTGGGACTACATTATTCCTTACAGGAGAAAACAGATAATACAAACTGAACAGTCTCTTAGCAGACTAAAGCCGCGACTGCTAAAAACTTCTTGACAAGAAAAAACAAGTTTCTGAAAGAGGAAGCAGAAAGAAAATCAAGGAAAGGAGTTAGAAGATGACACAACAGAAGAAAGGTCACGGCAAATTGTCCATACACACAGAGAATATATTTCCCATCATCAAGAAATGGCTTTATTCGGAGCATGATATATTTTTACGGGAGGTGGTTTCGAATGCCGTAGATGCCATGAACAAGCGCAAGTCAGTGGAGCCTGAACAGTCAGCAGACACATTTAAGATAGAGATCAAGACGGACAAGAAGAACAAAACACTGCAGATAATAGATAACGGCATTGGGATGACAGCCGAGGAGATCAAGAAATATATCAATCAGATTGCCTTTTCGGGAGCCGAGGAATTCGTGGAAAAATACAAGGACAGTCAGGCGGCTATCATCGGTCATTTTGGTCTGGGCTTTTATTCCACTTTTATGGTTTCCAGCAAGGTGACGATTGATTCGCTGTCATTTCAGGAAGGTGCCGAACCTGCTTACTGGGAATGTGAAGGCGAGACGCGATATGCCACTAATACCGGTAAGCGCAAAGAAGTGGGCACGACAATTACGCTGCATCTGCTGGAAGACAATCAGGAATATCTGGAAGACAGCAAATTGAAGGAACTGATCCAGAAATACAGCAATTTTATGCCTTATCCCATTTTTATAAATGAGGGAAAAGAGCCGGTCAATCAGAAGGAAGCGCTCTGGAATCGTCAGCCTAAGGATGTGACGGATGAGGAATATAAGGAATTTTACCGTAATATGTTCCATGACTGGAAGGAACCTCTTTTCTGGCTTCATTTAAATGTGGACTATCCATTTAATTTAAAAGGGATATTATATTTTCCGCCGATCAGTAACCAGCTTGACATCAATCGCGGCAGTGTGAATTTATATTGCAACAACGTTTTCGTAGCTGATAACCTGAAGGATTTCATCCCGGAATTCATGATGCTGCTGAAGGGCGGGATTGATATTCCGGACATACCCCTGAACGTATCGCGCAGTTTTCTGCAGCATGACAAACAGGTGCAGCAGATCACTCAGTATATCATCAAAAAAGTGGCAGACAGCCTGAAAAACATCTTTGCTGAAGACCGCAGCCGTTATGAGGGTTTCTGGAAAGATATTCAGAACTTTATCAAATACGGATTTGTGACTGATGAGAAATTCTTTGCTGCCATGAAAGAGCACCTTATCTTTAAAAGCACTAATGACAGCTGGGTAACAATCGCTGAATACCTGGAGCGCAATAAAACCGAAGAGGAACAGCAGAAAATATATTATGCCTCCGGCAATGACCTGCAGGTAAGTTATATCCAGATGATGAAAGAACAGGGATTGGAAGTGATCTATTCCGACAGTGTTATTGACGGACACGTTTTTCAGAAACTGGAAAGTGATAATGACAAACTGAAATTCGTGCGAGTGGATTCGGAAATAAATGATAACCTGGTGGAAGCGGAAAAAGCAGAGATCGCCGATGCCGAAGGCAGAACAGACAGTCAGAAGCTGAAAGAACTCTTTGACAGCAATCTGAACCAGAATGTGGAAGCAAGTTTCAGTAAAGATGATTATGCGAAATTTATTAAAGATCATCCTGCCGCAATAAATCTGCTGGCTTCGCACATCAGAACGGAAAATGATTTTACTTACCTCAAGCCTTATGAATTGTCCTCAGAAGTTCGTAAAGAGCTGGGTGATGCCTGGCAGGAACTGGTCAATAAAGCGTATCTGGAGGTTACTACAAAAGTAAAACATCTCAAAACTCCGGAAATACCGGCAATGATAGTTTTTGACGAGCAGATGCGGCGCTGGCAGGAAATGAACAGTATGATGGCAGGGGACGGTTTTGATATGCTCAAGCATCATACTCTGGTTATCAATGCGGAAAATGAAACTATTCAAAAGATACTCAGGCTTAGTGAAGATGCAGATAAAACCAGGCTTCTGGTGGAATATGTCCACGAACTGGCACTGCTGGAACAGAAACAGTTCAGCGGTAAGGAACTGCGTGATTTCATCACCCGCAGTAATGAAATATTGAAACTTATCTAAAATAACTGAATGATAGATATTAAAACAGGCAGCCGGCAGGCTGCCTGTTTTTTCTGAGATTAAATTACTTGACCGGCTAAATGGAAAACTCTTAATCAGTTTTGTGAAGTATGGAGGTATTAATGAAAAGAAAAACACTCATTGTAATTGTGCTCATAGCAGCAGCTTTTTTACTTTTTACCGGTTGCGGGAGAAAGAAGGAAGCGGTAGCGGAAACAACACCTGTGGTAGAGGAGCGGGAAAATATTCCGGTTGAGGAAGCGGCGGCTCCTGCTGAAACGATAGCTCCGGCTGCCGAAGAAACGGTAAAACCAGTAGAAAAGGAAACCATTGATGCCGGTCCTGCAACATTTACCGTGCAGTTAATATCCCTGCCCGACCGTTCAAGGGTAGTTCTACAGCAGGAAATCATGCAAAAGAAAGGCGTTGCCACAGAGATTTCAACCTTTGAAATGCAGGGAGTCACCTATTACAGATTACGCCTGGCAGGCAGATATACCCGGACAAAAGCGGAACTGCTCGGGGAGCAGATGAAAGAAAAATTCGGGAGTATTACAGATTACTGGGTAGTGAAAGGATAATCAGTAAAGAAAATGTGACCGGGCTTCGGTTATGGAATCGAAGATCGGGAACAGGCTCTCTATTTCACTGATCTGAAAAACCTTGCGCAGGTTATTCTGCAGATTGATCAGGCAGAGAAATTTTCCCCGGGAATTAATGGAGCGGAAAACGCTGATCAATGCTCCGATTCCGGCACTGTCTATAAAAGACACATATTGCATATCAAGTATAAAAAGATGTGAAGTCTTAAGATACTCGGTTTCGATCAGCCTGTAACGCTGACAGTATTCGAAATCCAGGGAATCATTATATGTTACAAGGCAAACTTCATTATCAATGCTATAATCAGGTTTCATTAATCCTATCCTAAACTTTATCTTTGAAACAATCTTAAATGGATATTAATCTGTCAAACACTTTTAATTATTATTGTCATTTCCCCGAAATAATTTGAAAAAATACTGCCAGGTGAACGCCCACTTAGTAAGCAGTATTTCATAAAATTGTTTACAAAAAATCTTTGCCCTGAGTATTCGTGGCATCAAGATAAAAAGAGATATGAAAAGGAGAATAAAATGAACACTGCTCTGATCATGGCGGGTGGGTCTGGTGCCAGAATGAATGACAGCCGGAAAAAACAGTTCATACTCGTTAAAAACAAGTCAATCCTGCAATACACTCTCGAAAAGTTTATCCTTCACCCGTTGATCGATGAGATAGTTGTTGTGGTTCCGGAAGATGATATCACGATAACTGAGCAGATATGCAGCAGTGCCGGGGCGTCTTTTATCAGGATCGTGGCAGGTGGCATTACCCGGCAGCAGTCCGTGATCAACGGACTGAATGCGTGTCCTGAAGGAACAGATATCGTACTCATCCATGATGGCGTGCGGCCTTTTGTTAAAGAAGACCTGATTACCCGGCTGATCATCAAAGCCAGAGAATGTAAAGCAGTGATACCGGTAAGCAAAGTGCGCAACACGCTCAAGGAAGTGCAGGAAAACATAATAACAAGAACAATTTCACGCGAGCTGCTCTTTAATGCTCTCACGCCCCAGGTTTTTGCTTATGAGCTAATATTGTCATGCCATCAACGGGCACGCCTGGTCAATCATCATTTCACGGATGACAGCTCTATACTGGAATATTTTTCTATACCGGTGCAGGTTATAATAACTGACGGGAGTAATCTAAAAATCACAGAACCAGGGGATCTGGAAATAGCCAGGCTTTTACTTTAGCCTGAAAGTCCTGATCTCAAACGGTTTAAAGAAAAGATGCGTATCTGCCGAATCCCTGGAGATCAGGTGCAATTCATTTTCTAAAAGATCCGTTTCCAGTAGTTGCCGCCACTTCTTATCCGCCTTGAAAGTAATCCGGCATTCTTTTCCGTAATATTCATAAAACCTTAGAATAATACCTTCTCCGTCGACTGCGGGTTTCATTACTTCCAGTTTGACATTACCTCCACTGATGCCGATATATGAATGTTCCGGTATTTCCGGCAAAACTGCTGTTTTATGCGTAATAAGTTCCGAATTGAAAGCATGCGCCTGCTGCAGAACATCAGATTCCTCTAAACTACCGGCATGCGGCAGATAGGCAAAACTAAAGAAATGTTCTCTAATGTCGGCAGTGTTATCTGGATACCGGGGACTGCGCAAAAGAGTAAGTTCCATCACATTATCCTTGATATAGTGTCCATATTTACAGTCATTGAGCAGGGCAAATCCGCAATCCTGCTGACTGAGATCGGCAAAGCGGTGAGCGCAGACCTCAAAACGTGCCCTGTCCCAGGAAGTGTTATTGTGTGTGGGTCTTTTAATAATTCCATACTGTATTTCAAAAGCAGCTTCCTGGCAGTTTATTTCCGGCACTGCTCTCAGGCGCAGCATTTTATCTTTCTCTTTCCAGTCCACGCTCTGCCAGCAGCTGAGCATTTTTTCACTGGTATTCAAACTCATAATCTGGGTGATCAGGGAGTTTCCGATGCGGAATTCCAGTTGCAGCGCCACCGTTAAAGCGGAGTTTTCCACGATGTTCACGGCAAGCAGTACTGCCTGTTCCGGTTCCGTATCGCGGTAAAAATGGTTAATATCCCAGGCACCCCAGTCATTTGGTTTATCTTCAAACATCAGGAACAGGTTTGCCTTTCCGGCGAGCATTTCACGGTTCAATTCCTTATCACAAACACTCACAAGCGTGCCGTCATCAGCAAGTTCAACTCTCAGTAATTCATTTTCCAGATGAGTGGTAGTCACCTGCAGGCGGTTTTTGTTTTCGATTCTGGCTCCGCTTTTCTGAAGCCTGACAGTTGTATAACCCAGAGATGGAACTGTAACCTGAACCTGCATAATTGATTCTGAAGTTTCGCTGAAGAGCTTTTCACCGCGGATGTTGAAAGCTTCCCAGCCATCATCATCATCCGGCAGTTCCAGGGTCAGCACTTCGGTGCGCTGCCAGCTCAGTGTATTATAGACGATGTAATGCCAGTTATTTTCTGTTGCTTCAGGATGCAGATCAGCCAGCAGTTTTTGCCGGTAATTATGCAGCAGCAGCAGGTTTTGCTCACTGAGTGCATGGGCATCGTCATATACCATTTTGATGGAAGAACCGGGTAAAATATCATGGAACTGGTTCAGCAGAGTATTTTTCCAGATAGTGTCGATCATCTGCTGTTCAAATTTACCAGCTATAGCGCCCATAAATTCAATATCCCGCAGTTCCAGTTCCAGTTGCCGGTTATATTTTTTCATCAATGCCTGGGTTGTATATGTGCCGCGGTGCAGTTCCAGGTAGAGTTCACCTTTCCAGACGGGTAATTTAGCGGGAGATATTTTACCCAGTTTTTTAAAATATTCTTCCGCAAGTGCGAATTTGAATTTTGGTGAACCTTCCAGATTCTGCTGTCGTAAACCAAGTTCGATATGGATGCGGGAAGGACCGCCACCACCATCGCCAATGCCAAAGAGGTTAAGAAATTCGTTTGCCACGTCATTCTGGGCAAAGCGTTCTTCCGCTTCAATCATTTGTTTTGGCAGGTTAGAACAGTTATAATCATTTGCAGGCAGAAAATGCGTTGCGATGCGCGTACCATCAATACCTTCCCAGTAGAAAGTATGATGCGGAAAGATATTGGTCTCATTCCAGGAGATTTTCTGAGTCATAAAATATTTTACGCCGCATTTCTGCAGGATCTGCGGTAAGGCAGCAGAATAGCCAAAAACGTCCGGCAGCCAGAGATGATCAACGTCTTTCCCGAATTCTTCCAGCCAGAATTTTTTGCCGTATATGCACTGACGCACCAGCGATTCACCACTGGTGATATTCATATCCGGTTCCACCCACATTGCGCCCTGGCATTCCCATTTGCCTTCGGCAACAGCCGTCTTCACCTGTTCATAAAGTCCGGGATAATCTTCTTTTACCCATTCGTAAAGCTGTGCCTGCGACGCGCCGAATTTATATTCAGGATATTCTTCCATAAAGCGTAATGCCGTGGCAAAGGTTCTGCCGCCTTTACGCCGCGTTTCGCGCACGGGCCAGAGCCAGCCCAGATCAAGGTGCGCATGTCCGACGCTGTAAACATCCAAAGCACTTGCCACTGCCGGCATTGCCAGCAGTTCTGCTGTTATTTCCAGCGAAATATCTATTCCTTTGCCATCATTATAGGCGCTGATGGCATCATTTGTGCGATGAATGAGTTTCTGACGCCGGGACGTGCGTTCCGGCAGTTTTTCAATCAGTGAAGCAATAGTTTCCAGATCATAATAAAGCTGCCAGGCCTGGCGGTCTATCAGGCATAATTCCGCCTGTTTCAGCCGGTAAAATTCCTGTCCAGCGCCAAACAAACCATTGGCTCCAGCTTCCACCAGCAGGAATATGTCTTCACCTCCCAAAGCCTGGTTAGTTAAAATTGCCAGCCTTTTACCGGAATTCACATTCCAGTGGATTTTATTTGTGAGTCCCTGCCAGGGCTGAGCATTAATGAAAATGCAGCCTTCCGCTTCCAGATCGATCAGTGCGCCAACTTCTTTATCCTGCCATTCAGCAGGAATTTTACCTGAAAAACGGAACCAGCCGCTGCCCCAGGTTTTTCCCCATTCTTCTCCGGTGAGAATTGGTTCAAAACGATATGTTTTACCTTCACTTGTGACTATTTCCTTTAAGGCGGAATTATCAAGTTCCGGCTGATATGGCAGAGGGTATTCCTGTTCATAAATAAATTCAGCCTGCAGAGCTGATCTTTGTGTATAAATGTTTCCAGCGAGTTCATCGCGGAACCGCTGTATCCGGGTTACATATATCTTCTCATTGAGCATTTTACCTCCAAGCCTGAGCCTAATAACATTTCAGTCAATTGTGGAAGATTCTCCAGTTTGTAAAGTGATAAAATCTGAAATGCCCCCGGTTGGATAAAAAGAAAACGGGTCGCCATAAGACAACCCGCTATAAATCGAAAGAAACAATTATTTATGGTGTTTGATAAACCTTATTCATATCAACGTTATCATCGCTGAAAAGATACCAGTCCGGATAAAGTACACCTCCGCTTTCCGCCCAGTCGGCGAACTGATAGTAAACTTCCACAATGGAATTCTTTTCCGCAGGATATTGCCAGCTTTCAGGCAGATTCAATGCCCAGGGCAGATTAAGTGGCGAAACAAACCAGGAGCCGTTTTCCGGGTCGGAAGCGTCGTCTCCAGTCATAAAGAGATCATAATTCATTCTTAGAGTTGGTGCCAAATCAAGCAGATGAATTTCATGTGCATTATTTCCCCCCTGTTTGATAAAAGGATTGTAAGGGAAAGAAAATTCCAGGTCTTCTGCCAGTACAGGATTTGTTAGTATCATTGCACAGTAAAAATCCACCGGTGCATAGTATGGATCTTGGGGTGCTGTATTAAAGAATCCAAATTCCAGCCCGGTTATAGTCGTCGTGTTCTGAAAAAGATCAAGAATGGCAAAATCATTCTCAGCTATCAGAGCTGGTGAAATATTATCACTATTATCTACGATGGTCAGATTGCTGTTAGCAAAAGGCAGCAGCACGCTGAATCCGTTATTATAGCTGGCACCGGCTGCTCTCAGACTGAATAAAGTGTTTACGTCCTTGATCTCATTATCCGCATTGGTTACCAGGTGATACTGATAATCTATGACCATGTCGTTCATATCATAATCACCGTAATTAGGCCATTTATCTTCAAATACTATCGTTGAGGAATCATTCTGTGAGGGATAATAAAGGTTAAAGGCACGTAACGGATCATCCGGATATTCGTCAAAGGGATCATTTACCCCGTCACCATCAGTATCAACCGGTATATCAATTGGCGGGATGTTATCAGTGTTGATGTTTTCTATGGGATTGGCAGTAGCAAAGAATACGGCATCATTGAAATCATTATCGCCGCCATCAGGTCGCACCTGATCATCAAAAGCCAGCAGGAAAAATTCAGATTCGGCATCAAAAAGTAATACGCTGTGCTGCTTATATTCTTCATCTTCTTCAGGATTATACTGGCTATCGCTGTAAAAACGCAGGTCGTCTTCATCAACATATAATCCGTTTATCCAGCCATTCTGGACAATGAACCAGCCCATGATCGTTCCCGCACCAAATCTACCCAGGTAGAGCTGCATTCCGGATTGCATCCCGCCCCCACTACCGGTTAAAGAGCAGTTGGGAAAAACGATAAAATGCTCCAGTTCCTCCGGATCTGCTGGTGGTCCTGTTTCCTGATCATAAGTATAAAATCCCAGCGCATTTCTATAACCGGCACCTTCTGTTACGAAAGTGAGCCAGACATCTGAGCTGTCTTCAATTACCAGGTTTGTGGTAATGCCATCAGCCAGATATTGGGGATGCGATTCCGTCAGGGCTACGCTTTCCGGCAGCGAAGTGTTGATGCGCTGCAGCATATCGGCTGTTACGGTATAAGTTGTTGTGGGATATGGTACTCCCTGGTAATTATATTGGATATCCGGTAAATAAGAGAAGTTACGAGAAGTTGAGGGGGGCATAAAAGTACCGAGATCAGTAAGTTCCGGACCGAAGTAGTATGATGCTGTATTATTGATGATATCCAGAGTCTGACTATTCATAAAACCTGTAATAAAAAGCTTTTCCACGTAGGTGGGAACCTGATAAGAAGAATTGATCATTCCTTCAGCATCCGTTTTTATGTTACAGATAAAATTGTTATCATTCTGCGCATTGACGTAATATACATCAAAAACCACATTTGGCACAGGTTCGCTCTGATTGGTCAGCAGTTCAATATCCAGATTTATTGTTTTCTCCATGGAAAAATCAAAATCTGAAGGTATATCAAGCTCCAGGATTGATTTTGTCTCCGATTTCGAATCACTCAGCGAACAGGCAGCCAATAATAGTAGCACTGCCAGAGTTGATAAAGATAAAATTTTCATTATTATTCCTTTTGTTATGGATTAATATATAATAGAGCCTGATTCACATTTTCAGGTGTATTCAGGTACCAGTCAGGATAAAGAGTTCCTCCGCTTTCCGCCCAGTCGGCAAAATGATAGTAAGTATCAACAATAGAATTCTTTTCTTCCGGATATGCCCAGCTTTGCGGCATATTCAAGCCCCAGGGCAGATTGGTCGCTGAAAGATAATATTGGTCATTATTAGGATCACTGGCATCATCACCGGTTCCCAGAAGTGACAAATCCGCTCTGCTGGTGGGAGGATAATTCATCAAGTGAATTTCATGCCCGTAAACCCCTTCCTGATATATAAAGGGATTGAAAGGGAATGAAAATGCCAGATCTTCTGTCGGTATCGGATCCAGAACCGTTACATTTACAAAGAAATCAATCGGTTCACGATGTATATCATCATTCTCTGTGTTGTATGGCGCTTGTTCCGGCTGACCTGTCATCCAGGTTGTGTGCTGAAAAATGTCTATGGTGGCATAATTTAGATCCTGTATCATTACTAGAAGATTCGTGCTGTTTCCGTTTAAAGTAAGATTATTCTGCAGGAAAGGTAACTGTAGGGCAAAGCCATTGTCATATCGTGCACCGATCGCCCGTAATGTGAATTGCGAATTTATATCCTTGAACTCATTATCTGCATTGGTTACTACGTGGTACTGATAATCGAGAACAAAATCATTCATGTCGTAATCACCGTATACCGGCCATAAATCCTCAAAAACGAGAGTTGCAAAGTCATCCTGATTAGGATAGTAAACATCGAAAGCACGCTCGGGATCTTCTGGATATTCGTCAATCGGATCGCTTACTCCGTCTCCATCAGTATCCGGTGGAATATCTATGGGGGGAACTCCGGTAATATCAACATTACTAATCGGATTAGCATTCGCCAGGAATACAGCATCGTTGAAATCATTATCGCCTACATAACGCAATTTATCTTCAAAACCCATCACAAAAGCCTCAAATTCGCTGTCATATAGCAGTACTGTATGCTGGTTATTTGGTGCTGGTTCTGGATTGTAGCTATTTTCGGAATAATAGCGCAGACTGTCTTCAGATACGTTACCGCCACTGATCCAGCCATCTTTGACCAGGAACCATCCCATGGAAGTTCCACCGGCAAATCTACCTAAATATACCTGCATTCCCGATTCCATTGCACCTCCGCTTTCCACAAAGGAACAATTGGGAAACACCAGAGTAAGATCAAGCGAAGCCGGATCAGCCGGGGGACCCGTTGCTGTATCATAAGTATAATAACCTAAAGCATTAAGGAAACTGGCTCCTTCCGATACAAAGGTTATCCAGACATCTGCACTGTCAGTAAATACAAAATTTGTCTGTACCCCATCGGCAAGATATTGTGGATGAGATAAGGGGATATTGTCATGTTCCGGTAAAGATGTGCCAACTCGAGCCATCAGTTCCGGCTCAATTCCAATCAGCTCCATCGGACTTGGTACTCCGTCTGGATCATAGCTCATTCCATCAATATATGAAAAGTTGCGGTTAGGAGATGGTGCTGTAAATTCTCCATTGCCTCTCTGGCCGCCTTCCGGACTAAAGACATAAGATGCCGTGCCATTAATTATTTCCAGTTCCATTTCATTCATATAACCCGAAATGAATAGTTTCTGAACATAAGATGGCAATAAGAGGTTTTCATTGATGATGCCTTCCGCATCTGTACGGCTGCTGAGCAAGAACTTGTGCTCATCGTTAAAGCCGACAGAAAATATCTCGTAAACAACGCCGGTTATCGGTAAACCAGAACTGTTATTCATCTCAATGAGCAATTCTACGTTTCTCTCCATTGAAAAATCAAAATCATCAGGAATCTGCAAATCCTTTATTGATTCGTTATCACTCTTTGTGTCATAAAGTGAGCAGGATGCCAATATCAGTGTTAAACTGATAAAAAATAATAATAATACCCTCATTTTTCCTCCATACGATAATTTAAATATCATATTCATAAATTTAATTTTCTTCCATATAATCTTAATTCACTGTATTCTCATGTAGAAGAACTCTTAACTAAGTAAGCAATTTAATGACCAAATGCACCGTGATGAAGGTAAAAAGAACATTTTTCTCTATAAAGTACATGTTTTCGCCTTTATAACGGCACATTACGTAAATTTTTTAATCAATGCCTTTTATTTTCCAGCACAAATGATTTGTACCTGATGACCGATAATGGATACAACTGCCCGTTTTCAGTCAATAATAAAGATTGTTTTATCCATTTGGGTATCTATGCAACAACCTTGCTGCTATTCACAAATTTCTACTGCCCTGTGATCAGGCAAGTGGACGTTCACCTGTGCGCAGCATGGGAAATGAACACGACTCCCATCTTCCAACTCCCTAATTCATACGTTCATTCTCTTTTCATTTAATTCAATTTACGTAGCCTTTTTTTGTGATTTTTTCCGTAATATTCCAGTCTCTTTTACTTTATCTTCTTTTTTTTTAGCTATATATACCTGTTTTTCGTCCCTAAGGCAAGGATGCTATGGGAATGTTATGAGTTGAAAATGACAGAAATTCACTTGCATCATTTATCGTAACAGATTAGAACAGTTGTTATAATATGATATTATCTATTCCTTGTTCACCCTTGGGTGAGATATAAATTTCAGTATATAGACAGACTCTTCCGGGTTTGCACTTGCTGTATCAACGGTGAAAATCTGTGTCGGCCTTAATTTATCAAATACCGCAAAATATCACTAAAAAAAAGGGCATTAGCCTGTTTTTAAGAGAAATAGACCTGTATTTCAGGGGATAACAAGAAACGGTATGGTATTTTTTTCCATATTTTTTCTTGTTGTGGCTTTCATAAATATGTGCGGGAGTAATCTATAACAAAACATCAATATCAGCCTGTAAGAATTACGAATCAGTGAACTGTGTTTTGTCATAAAGTATCTTCGGTTTTTCGTCTCACGACTCACTCCTGAACGCAGTGAAGGTTTATCTTCTCATTTTCACACTTTCGAATGTTCAAGTGTACGCTGGTGAACGGTTAGGTGTGCGGTGACGAACAGTCGGGGGACAGGGTGAACCGGTTAAAGTTAACACTATTAGGCAGTTACGATTTGGCATAGTAATTGCACTACGTAAAAGTGAAGAAAATCTTATTTAAAGAGAGAATTATATGGATCGAAAAATTGAAAAGAAGAAATGGACGACACAGAAGCTCATCTGGATCAGTCTGGGTGTGATATTTATCGCGGTAGTGCTTTATACCACAATTTGGGGAGACCATCGCTCGAAATTCAATGTGCAGCGGGAGCGGATATCGATTGAGACGGTGACCGAAGGTAATTTTCAGGATTACATCACGGTGACGGGAACAGTAGTTCCGAGCCGGACAGTATATCTGGATGCTCTTGAAGGCGGCTATGTGGAAGAAGTGCTGATCGAGGAGGGTTCGATCGTTAAGAAGGGTGATATAATACTGCGATTGAGCAATGCAAACCTTTATTTGAGCATTATGAATCAGGAAGCAGATCTGGCGGATCAGATGAATAATCTGCGCAGTACCCGTCTGAGCATGGAGCAGAACAAGCTGAACCTGAAGCAGCAGTTGATGGATGTTAATTATCAATTGGTGACGCAGGAGCGGGATTATTTGAGCAAGAAAGAACTCTTTGAAAAAGATTTCATCTCTCGTGAGGAATATTTGAAATCGCAAGAGACTTATGATTATTACGTTAATTATAAAGACCTGTTACTGGAATCTCAGGCAACTGATTCGCTGTTTAGAGCCGTGCAGATTGAGCAACTGGAGAATTCCGTGATCAATATGGGAAAAAACCTGGATATGGTGCGGGAAAAACTGGAGAGTTTGAATTTACGGGCACCCATAGACGGTCAGCTGGTAGCGGTTAATGCAGAAGTGGGGGAGGCGAAGTCAGCAGGCCAGAGATTGGGTGAGATCAATGTAACCGATTCCTTTAAGATCAATATGGAAATAGATGAGCACTATATTTCACGCACTCATCGCGAGCTGGTGGGAGAGTTTGATTTTGCGGGAAGCACTTTTCAGCTGGAAATCACTAAAATCTATCCGGAAGTGCAGAATGGGCGCTTTTCCGTCGATCTGGAATTCAGCAGTGAGCAGCCAGCAAATCTGCGGACAGGTCAAACATTCCGGATAAAGCTGGAATTAGGTGAATCGAGTGAAGCGTTATTATTACCACGGGGTGGATTTTATCAAAGCACCGGTGGACAATATATATTTGTATTGAGTGCAGACGAAAGTTATGCGGAAAAACGCGATATCAGGCTGGGACGGATGAATCCCCGCTATTATGAAGTTCTGGAAGGCTTGAGTGCCGGCGAGAAAGTGATCGTTTCCAGTTATGCTAATTTTGGTGAAGCAGATAAGCTGATAATGAAATAATAATAATGGAGGACAGATGATTAAGACAATGAACTTAACAAAGGTTTACCGTACAGACGAAGTTGAGACGACAGCATTGAATAATGTGAACGTCAATGTGGCAGAAGGCGAATTTGTGGCAATTATGGGACCGTCAGGCTGTGGCAAATCAACACTTTTGAATGTGTTGGGACTATTGGATAATCCCACAGATGGTGAATATCACTTCAATGGTCACGAAGTATCGAAATTCAAAGAACGTCAAAGGACGAATTTGCGTAAATCAAATATCGGATTCATCTTTCAGAGCTTTAATCTGATCGATGAGCTTACCGTTTATGAAAACGTGGAGCTGCCGCTGCTTTACATTAAGATGCCGGCATCAGAGCGTAGTAAACAGGTCAATAAAGTACTTGACCGCATGAAAATTGCTCATAGAGCAAAGCATTTTCCACAACAGCTTTCCGGTGGACAGCAGCAGCGCGTGGCAGTTGCCAGAGCCGTGATCACCAATCCTAAACTTATACTTGCCGATGAACCTACCGGAAATCTGGATAGTGCCAATGGTGAAGAAGTGATGACCATGCTCACGCAGCTCAATTCCGAAGGTACAACCATTATCATGGTAACTCACTCTCCCACAGATGCAGAATATGCACATCGCATCATTCAATTGTTTGATGGTCACGTGGTCACGGAAAACATCAAGAAAGAATTTCATCTTTAATCTGAACCGGGGATGCATCTCATATCTCCCGGAACAGCATATTTAACAGGAGTTATTTATGATCTGGAATTACTTTAAAATCGCTTTCAGATATTTATACAGGCAGAATGGATATTCAATTAGTAATATCCCTGGTCTGGCAATTGGTATCAGTTGCACTATCCTGCTGTCTTTATGGATTCCGGGCGATTTAAGTTATGGCAACTTTCTCGATAGCAAAGATCAAATATTCAGTGTCTTAGAACATCAGGAATATTCTTCCCCGTCGCTGGAAGCTGCTGTTACTCCAGGTTTATTAGCTGCTGTATCAAAAATGCCCAAAGATGCAATATCTATTCCCATTGAAGCATTAATATTCGAAAAGAGATAAATATGTTCAAACAAAACATCATTCAAGCTTTTCGAGTCCTATTGAAAGACAAATTTCACTCTATTCTGAACATTTCCGGTTTAGCGCTGGGCTTATGTTGCAGTATGTTAGTGCTGCTTTTTGTCCAGAACGAATTATCTTACGATAATCACCACAAAAACAGTGACAGAATATATCGTTATGGTGTAAATATGACTATCGGCGGAAACAGCAGCACACAATCGACCTGTAATATGGCAGTTGGTCCACTTTTGCAACATGAAATGCCGGAAATAGAAGAATATGTTCGCTGTTATTATCCTGGAATTATGCTGGTGAAAGCCAATGAAAAAACGTTATACGAAAACAACCTGATGATTATTGATAATAGTGTGTTCCGTGTATTTTCTTATCCTTTCATTTACGGAAATAGTGCCGATGCTCTGGAGAAACCAAATACTATTGTGCTCACACAAGATCTTGCCGGCAAATACTTTGATGAGCAAGATCCTGTTGGAAAAGAGATGGAAATTGATAACGAGATCTACGAAATCACAGGAGTAATTCAAAACTTGCCGGATAATTCTCATCTCAAGTTTTCGGGACTTATTTCGCTTAATTCTTACTTACAAGGCCAGAATTTAGAAGAAATATATTCTCCCCGTGTTTTAGGGAGCGGCATGTCATTTTTCACCTATTTCCTGTTTAACGAAAATTTCACAACCGAACAGTTCTCGGCAAAATTTCAAAACTTCTATGAGCGGGAAATGGCAGAATTTGACCGTATCAACTATATTGCAGTGGTGGAACCATTGCAGAACGTCTATCTCAGATCAGTCATAAATTCCAGATTTTCGGAAGCTAATCGTAAATTCCTTTACGGTTTTACTTCCATCGGATTGTTCATCCTGCTCCTTGCCTGTATAAATTACGTGAATATGGCAACTTCCCGGGCAGGTGGCAGGGCACGTGAAATCGGCATAAAGAAAGCATTGGGAGCTGAAAAGAAACAATTGATCCGTCAGTTTCTCAGCGAATCAATCATACTGGCTTTTTTAGCTCTAATTCTTGCTTTCTTTCTGACAGAACTGGTTTTAAAAGGCACTCCGTTTAATGAACTTATCAATAAAAACCTGCAGATAGATTTATTCGGTAATCTCACCTTACTATTTGGTTCGATCCTTATTACTGTACTGGTAGGTGTTATTTCCGGGTTCTATCCCGCTTTTTATCTTTCGCATTTAGCCCCGATCTCTTCTTTGAAAGGACAGATGAAAAAAGGAAAGACCGGAAGTTATTTCCGAAATGCCCTTGTCTCTTTTCAATTTATCATTTCCATATCGGCTGTCATCTTAACGCTTTTTGTGCGTCAGCAGATTGAATTCATGCAGAATCTTGATCTGGGATTTAAAAAGGAAAATATTATTACTATCTACACTTCCAACGATGAGCTAAAGCAGAAATTCACAAATTTTAGAGAAATGATCATTGATCATCACAATGTGGTTTCAGCCGGATTTTCCAGTTCTGCTCTGGGTCGGGGACTTTCCGGCCTGGCCTTTGAATGGGAAACCGAAAGCGGTGAAATGGAAATGCATGCAAATCCAGTCTTATATGTGGATAAATACTTTTTGGAAACAATGGGTATAGAGATAATATCCGGCACTAATTTCATAACCGAACGGCAGAAAGGGGAATCAATCGATTTCATCGTTAATGAAGCAATGGTTGATCTGTTTGGCTGGACAGAGCCCATTGGTAAGAAAAACCAGTACGGAAAAGTGGTTGGAGTAGCAAAAAACTTCCACTACGCTCCTGTCAAAAACGAGCTTGGTCCGATGTATATGCTGCTGTCACTTTCTCCACTGGGCGTATTGAATGTAGGCATAAAGGGTGAAAACATCACCGAGACAATGGACTTCATCAAACAGAAATGGCAGGAATTTTCTCCTGATTTCCCGATCGATTATTCCTTTCTGGAACAGGATCTGAATACAATCTATCAAAATGATGAGATTCAGAAAAAACTCTTTAGTATCTTCACCTGTTTCTGCATCCTGATCTCCTGCTTTGGGCTTTTGGGACTCACTTCCTACTCAACTATCCAGAGAACAAAAGAAGTTGCAGTTCGCAAAATCCTGGGCGCCAGCGTTATGCAGATCGTCGCTACTCTGTTCAAAGGGATTTTTACAACAACCATCATTTCGGCCATTCTGGCAGGACCTCTGGCCTATTACGTCTTTGGTCTTTGGCAAAATAATTACGCCAATAAAGTCACAGTCAATCCATTGATTTTTGGTTTGGCATTATTGGGAGCAATGTTTGTCAGCTTTCTCACATCAGCTTATCACACAACTAAAGTAGCCAACACTAACCCGATTGAAGCTTTAAAATATGAATAGGAGCAAATATGTTCTGGAATTACCTTAAAATCGCGGTTCGTAATCTTGTGCGCAAGAAGTTTTACACCATAATCAACATGGCAGGACTGGCAATTGGCATTTGCTGTGCTATCCTGATCGGGCTTTACATCCAGAATGAGCTTTCTTATGATAAGTATAATGAAGATTATGAGCGCATTTACCGTTTGGAATCACATTTCACCATTCAGGAGTCGGAAGATCTGTTTGCCGTAACGGCATTACCTCTGGCACCGGCGATCAAACTCGAATTTCCCGAAGACGTGGAGCAGTATTGCCGTTTCCGTGAAATGGATAACAATCTCTTTCAGATCGACGGTAAAAAGTATTTTGAAGACAATGTGTGGTATGCAGATTCTACGGTATTTGAGGTATTTTCTTATGAATTTTTGCGGGGAGAACCATCAGAAGCACTAGATGACCCCAATGAAATCGTGCTTACAGAAAGTTTTGCTAAGCACATTTTTGGAGCTCAAGACCCTATGGGAAAATTTTTGCAGACAGGTTATGGATTTGGATTTACTGTCACCGGAGTGATCAAAGACCTGCCGCAGAACAGTCATCTAAACTTTGAAGCTATAGCTTCCATGATAACACTGGCGCAATTTTATGGTGCAGAAATGTTTCACAGTCTCAGTCCCAATCTTTTCTGGAATGTGGGTTTTTACTCATTTGTCAAACTTAAAGAGGGCGGTTCGATGGATAACATCATGCGTGGCTATCCCCCCTTTAATGAAAAATACATCAAGGCATTAGGCGAAACCCTCAATGCGAGTTTCCAGTTAATGGCACAGCGCCTTGACCGGGTACATCTACATTCCAAACTGGGAGGAGACCTTCCTACGGGGAATATATCTTATGTTTACATCTTTGGAATAGTAGCGCTGTTTTTACTTTTGATTGGCTGCATAAATTATATGAATATGGCAACAGCACAATCCTCGGGACGTGCCACAGAAGTGGGTATCCGCAAAGTGGCTGGAGCTCAGAGAGGGTCACTGCGGCGACAGTTTTTGCTGGAATCTGTGGTCATAAGCATATTTGCTTATGTGCTGGCAATATTTGCCGCGGAATTGCTGCTTCCGACTTTTAATGAACTGGCAGGACGCGAATTAAGTTTGAGTGTTAGTGATAACCTCAATTATTATGGACTTTTTCTGCTGGTTAGTATCGTTGTGGGATTAATATCGGGCAGTTATCCGGCATTTTACCTGTCATCATTCGTTCCTGTGGAAGTACTCAAGGGAAAATTGAATAAAGGTAGTGCGACATTTCGTAAGCTTTTAGTGGTAGTACAGTTTTCTATATCTATCTTCCTGATAATCTGCACTCTGGGTGTGATAAGTCAGCTTGAATTTATGCAGAACACAGACCTGGGATTTGAGAAAGACGGTTTAGTGGTACTAACCATACGCGATACAACCGGAGCCCGAAATCTGGCAACCTTTAGAGATGAACTATTGAAGCATCCTAAGATATTGAAAGCAGGTACATCATCAAGCATACCCGGCGGCGGATTTGGTATCATTGTTCAGCGCTATGAAACAGATGAAGGTGAGATGAGTGAAAAAGCGATCAATTTCGTGATGGTTGATAAGGATTATCTCGATGTGATGGGTATAAAAATACTAATGGGTAGAGATTTTGATCCGGAACTGGCAACCGATCTGGAAGAAGCATGCCTGATAAATCTGAGCTGTGCTGAAAATCTGGGCTGGGGTGAAAAGGCCATTGGCAAGAAACTTGATTTCGGAGCCGCACCAGACGGAACCGCAACCAGAAATACTCGCGTGATCGGTGTAATACAGGATTATCATTACAGGTCACTGCGCAATCTGATCGATCCACTTATTTTAATCCTTTCTGAAGAGCCAATGCAGAGAATTACCTTGCGCATAGATCAAAGCGATCTGGAATCAACTTTAGCCTATATGGAAGAGAAATGGAATGAGTTTTGCCCGACATTTCCTTTCAGCTATGATTTTATGGATGATAACCTGAGAGCACAATATGATGCAGAAGAGAAGACAGGAAGAGTATTCAGCTATTTTACTATGATCTGCATATTTATTGCCTGCCTGGGACTGTTGGGCTTAACCTCTTATGCCACAGAACAAAGGATCAGAGAGATCAGTATCCGCAAAGTGCTGGGAGCTTCAGAAAAATCCATAGTCTATCTTTTAACTCGTAATTTTGCCTTACTGGTTATATTTTCTAATATAATCGCCTGGCCTCTAGCCTGGCTGGGAATGGAGAAATGGCTGGAAAATTTCGCTTACGCAGCCGAAATAACACCGTTAATCTATGTGGCATCAGGATTGCTGGCACTGATCATTGCAATAATTACAATCAGTATTAAGGCAATAAGTGCAGCCAGAACAAATCCGGCAGATGCCCTCAAACACGAATAAAAGGTACACCCCCGATGCTTTTTAATTACTTGAAAACAGCGTTCCGTAATATCACTCGACAGAAGTTTTATTCACTTCTGAACATAGTCGGATTGGCGATCAGCATTACCTGCTGCATTATGATCAGTCTTTACATCAAAGAGGAGCTATCTTATGACAAGTTTCATAAGGATGGAGACCAGATTTACAGGCTTTGTAACCGCAATAATATTGGTGGTAAAATTGACAAATACTGCAATGCGCCACGCCCAATATCCCCCAAAATGCGAGAAATATATCCTGAGATAGAAGCGACTACTCGAGCCTGTGGGATCAATGGATTATATACCCATTCTGCGAATCTTTCTTATGAAGAAAATGTCTTTAACTCAGACAAATTTTATGCCGTTGACTCAACTTTCTTTGACGTATTTGACGTAGAATTCATTGCCGGAACACCAGAAGAAGCACTGACTGGAGAAGTGGGCATAACAATTGCAGAAAGCCTGGCAAAGAAGCTGTTTGGTGATATGGAAGCTTTGGGTAATTCACTTTTGATTGATGACCGGTTCCCGGTAATAGTAAAAGGAATATTTCGTGATCTGCCGGGACGCAGTCATTTTGAATATGACGCCCTGCTCCCCTGGGCAGCAGCATACCGGTTTGGTGAAGAAAATGCCTGGTATGGCTGGCAGGTATATCATTATCTGAAACTTGTGAAAGGCACAGACGTCGATGCTCTTGAGGCAAAATTCCCCCAGTTCTTTAATGATTTTATGAAGGAAAGATATGATGAGCTTGATGGAGTAGCAGAGTTATCTTTGCAGCCGATAAAAGATATACATTTAAAATCAGATCTTGTGTGGGAAATGGCACCCAATGGTAATATCAACAATGTTTACATTCTCTTACTTGTCGGAATTTTCCTGCTTGCTATTGCCTGCATAAATTATGTAAATCTGGCAACGGCTAGATCCCTAAGACGAGCTAAGGAAGTAGGACTTCGCAAAGTATTTGGTTCTCCGCAAAGTTCTATCGTATGGCAATTTATTCTGGAGTCAGTTATAATTGCAACTCTAGCGTCATTTCTGGCTCTTGTATTGGCAGAATTATTGATGCCTGTATTTAATAATATCACAAGCAGGAATGTGAACCTTAATTTTACATCTAACCTTGATATATTTATCGGAACGATCTTCATTGGTATAATTGTGGGTTTTTTATCAGGAATGTATCCCGCATTTATAATGTCACATTTTGATCCGATAAAAGCTATGAAATCGAAAGTTAACGGAATGGGCGGTATGCTGGTTCGTAAGATACTCATCGTATTGCAGTTTAGCATATCAATAACCTTGATAATAGTAACGATGATCGTGATTCAGCAGATGAAATTTGCCCGAAACATTGATTTGGGATTTAATAAAGATAACGTGCTGGCAATGACGATCAGAGATACTTTGATCGAAAGAAATTTAGTACAGATAAAACAAGAATTTAATGAGCATCCGGATATTGTATCATCCGCTTATTCATATAATATGCCGGGAAGCACCTTTAACCGTTTTCCTGCGACAGTGGAAAATAATGAAGGCACCTTTGATCGGATAAGCTGTCAATTTATGCAGATTGACTATGATTTTATTGATATGATGGATATGACAATTACTGAGGGTAGAAATTTTGATAGAGAACTTGATGAAAATTGGCTGGATGTAGTTTTGGTAAATGAGGCTGCAGTTGCGCGATTTGGCTGGGATGAGCCGATTGGAAAAAGAGTATTCAGTTATACAGATACAACCGGAGTAGATCATTACATCGATGTGGCGGGAGTGGTAAAAGATTTTCATCCAAACTCTGTCCGGCAGGAAATCAGTCCTATAATCATCTATCTCATAAACGATGAAATGGAATCCAGATATCGGGAAAATCTTAGATTATATGTGCATTTCAGCGGTAATGATGTGATGGAAACCGTTAATACCGTTAGAAATATAATCAGAGAATTTAGTTCTGATGATGCTTTTCAATATGTGTTTCTGGATGAACACCTGAGCCTTATGTATGAATCAGAAGAGAAATTGATTCAGCTTTTCAGTTATTTTACGGGAATGATAATTTTCATCGCTTGTCTGGGGCTGTTTGGTCTTGCCTCTTATTCGGCAGAAAAGAGAAAGAAAGAAATCGGTATCCGCAAAGTGCTGGGTGCAACAATAAACCAGATTGTCGTGCTTTTATCAAAAGAGTTTTCACGCTGGGTGCTGCTGGCAAATGTTATAGCCTGGCCAGCAGCGTGGTATTTCACAAATAAATGGCTGCAAAACTTTGCCTATAAAGTAGAAATCAACATTTTAATTTTCGTTCTTGCAGGAGTAATGGCTCTGCTGATTGCCCTGATAACAGTGGGTTTACAAGCATTGAGAGCAGGAGTCAGAAACCCTGTAACATCAATAAGATACGAATAGGAATAGATGATCATGATCTGGAGTTACCTGCTTACGGCATTCAGAAATCTGCGCAAGAACAAGCTTCTTGCTCTGATTAATATCGCGGGATTAACTCTAAGTTTCGTATGCGTCTTTTTAATTGCGGTATATTGCCGTAATGAATGCTGTTATGATATGTATAACAGCAAAGCTGAACAGATATACAGGGTCATCAGAACAGGGAATGAGGTGCAGGAAGGAAGCTGCCCCGCATTTCTTGCCGAAAGTTTTTGTTCCGGAAATCCGGAAGTATTCGAGAAGGCAAGTCGACTCTGGCATTACTGGGGACTGGGATTTAACGTAAGATATGAAGAGATTACTTTTAATGAAGAGAACCTGTTTTATGCCGACCCATCCTTTATGGAAATATTCGATCTTGAATTTATGGAAGGCAATCCGAAGGCTGCTTTATCTGCACCAGGGCAAGTGATAATATCCGAGTCCACAGCAGCAGTATATTTTGGGAATGAAGGTGCGATTGATAAATCACTGACCGTCAATAACAGTTATGTATTAACCGTAAGCGGCGTGTTCCGTGATTTCCCCCGACAATCGCATCTTCATCCTGATTTTATCGCTTCCTTTTCCACTCTGGAAGCTATGCCCTGGAAACAGGATATTGAAAATCCCCATGAAAATTTCTGTTATTTATATCTACTGGCGGGTACAGATGATAAAAGTAGACTGGAAGCCGGTTTCCGGCAAATCCTGGAAAATCACTTTTCTGTGGAGCAACTGGAAAGAGCAGATTTTCGGTTACAACCCTTAAAAGATATCCATTTCTATGGGCAACTGGATGATGAGATTGAAAGGAGCGGTAACCTGAAAACTATGCATGTTCTTCTGCTTACCGGTATTTTTCTGATGCTGGTTGCGTCAATAAACTACATCAATCTCAGCCTGGCAATCCACCGGCAAAGGACATGGTCCAACAATCTAAGACGCATTATGGGCGCGAAAAGAAGCTATATTTTCTGTCAATTTCTGGCTGAATCTTTTATCGTATGCACGCTGGCCCTCCTGGCTTCTTTGGCAGCTCTGGAACTTATATTGCCCCAGCTCAGCAGATTAGCTGAAGTTTTTCAAAATTACAATTCCTTCTGGAACTTCCAGACTATTTTATTATTCCTGGCTGGAGGCTATCTGGTATCATTAATCATCAATATTCAACCAGCCCTGGCAGTTTCGGCAGTGAAACTGTCAGAAACACCGGCAAGGTTCCGTTGCTGCAGCCGGGAATCAGGCTGGAAAAAAATACTGGTTATAATCCAGTTGACAATAGCAACGGTGTTGATCATTAGTTCCATAATATTTTCCCGGCAAATATCATTTATAGAAAATTACAATGTGAATTATGATAAGGATAATATTTATATCTTTCCGGTAAATAATACACCGCTGGCGGGTGAAAATTACCAGCAATTCCTCAATGCTTTGAAAGCGGAACCCGAAACGGTCAGTGCCACCGGGATGCGTTCTATTGCAGGGATCGATCATATTAAGGAAGCTTTTTCTACCAATGTAACCAGTGCCGGAGAAATGCTCCCCTTTTATCTGGTTCGGGATGATTTTGTGAAAACACTTGACCTGAGAATTACGGCGGGGCGTGATTTCCTGCCGGAATTTAAAACAGATATTGATGAATCAATTCTCATTAATGAAAATTATGCCCGTCAGCAAGGCTGGGATAACCGTGAAGCAATAGGTAAAAACATATATCATCAGGGCTGGGGAAAATTAAAGATCATAGGAGTAATTGCAGATTTCAATTTTGAATCGCTGCATGAACAAGCAAAACCGTTGATTATCAAACAGATATGGGAAAGCCGGCAGGCTTCCCTTACTGATTATATTGCTGTAAGACTGATTCCGGGGGCTAATAACGGCATATTTACCAGAATTAATGAAATATGGAATAATTATGCTCCTGAAAGCGCATTTGAGTTTTTTTCCCTGAAAATGAAACTTAATGAGTTTTATTACAGCGATATGACAATCAGCAAAATCTCTGAAATTTTCTCGATTATCGCTATTATAACCGCGAATCTGGGATTTCTGGGTATCCTGCTCTGGCTGAATAACCGCCGAAAAAAGGAAATCAGTATAAGAAGGGCTTTAGGCGCTTCAGTTAGTAATATCATATCACTGCTTTCCGGCAGCCATTTCCGGCTTGTTATGATTTCTTTTTTTCTCGGAGTGCCTCTTGCCATTTACTTTGTCGAAAAATGGCTTGCCCATTATGCTTACAGAGTCAGGATTTCCTGGGATATCTTCCTCTTATCCGGGGTTATTCTATTTGGTTTAACCCTGTTGACCATTTGTGTTCAATCTATAATTACCGCGAATAATAATCCGGTAAAAACTCTTAAATACGAGTAGGAGTATAATATGCTGCTGAATTATCTAAAAACCGCGTTCCGTAATATTTTGAGGAATAAATTATATTCACTGATCAATATTCTGGGATTAGCCATTGGTGTAACCGCCTGCTTACTGATAATGCTTTTTATAAATTATGAATTTTCTTTTGAAAAAATGTTTTCCAAAGCTGATCGGATATATCGCGTTTTGACCATTGATGCCGCACTGGGCACGAATAAACAGAGAGTAGGCATAACCATGCCTCCTCTGGGAACAGTTTTGGCAGAAAATTTCCCTGAAATAGAGGCTGCCACGCGCATATCCGGCGGACGCAAAATGCTGATGCAGATCGGTGATGAACCGGGAATCTATGCTAAAGAAGTGAGAGCTGCCGATGCCAATTTTCTCTCAATATTTGATTTTCCACTCCTGAAAGGTGATGCTCAAACGGCTTTAGCAGAACCTTATAGTGTCATATTCACTGAAAAGCTGGCACATGCTGTCTTCGGAGAAGAAGAAGCAATGGGGAAAGCAATTAAGGTCGATGGCATTGAAGTTACTGTGACGGGAGTAATGCCAGATCTGCCGGGGAATACGCATTTTACTTTCGATGCCCTGGCTTCTCTTTCCACCTTTGCAGCACTGGCAAGAGCGCAACAGCGGGAGAACGATACCAGACCCATCTGGCTGGAAGAATGGCAGATGATCGCCATGCCCACTTATATGCTTGCCAGCCCCAATGCTGATCTTACGGGGCTCGAGGAGAGAATTACCGCCTTTACCAGAGAACATGATGTCGAGGAAAACTTCACCATTACATTGCAGGCTCTAAAAGATGTTCATCTTCATTCCACAGACGTTATATTTGATAGAATAGCTAACAAGGGCGATATAAAAAATATTTATATTTTTGCCATTATTGCTTTACTGATCCTGATCATTGCCGCCGTAAACTATATGAATCTTTCCACTGCCTGCAGTCTGCAGCGCGCGAGAGAGGTAGGCATCCGCAAAGTGGTGGGATCCCTGCGCAGTCAGCTTCGTATGCAGTTCCTTGGTGAATCTCTGGGCATTACCATTCTGGCTATAATTCTGGCAATTCCCCTGCTGGAACTGACCTTACCTTTTTTGAACAGTATTTCCGGTTCTCAGATAATTCTGGGTGGTTTACAGTTACGGCTGGTTGGAGTTTCTTTGCTGGCAATCTGTCTTTTCATTGGCATCCTGGCAGGATTGTATCCGGCTTTTGTGCTTTCCCGGTATAAACCCGTCCAGGTTTTAATGGGGGCATTCAAGTCACAGGATAAGGGAATATTACTGCGCCGGATCCTGGTTATATTCCAGTTTACCCTTTCCATAGCATTGATCGGGTTAACGGTGATCATTCAGCAGCAATTGCACTATATCTCTAAAAAAGATATTGGTTATAATAGAGAGCAGGTAGCCGTGTTCGAAATGTCCGGCAGGGCGATGTTCAATCAGGCAGATAATTTCATTGCTTCTTTGCGGGAATTCAGTGGATTTAAAACAGTGGGAGCCAGCAGTAATATTCCGGGGCGCACTTTTGGCAGAACCGGCCTTCTGCCGGAAGGTGTTCCCACCGATGATATCTGGATATGGAGCACATTCAGCGTAACCCCTGAATTTATAGCAGCTCTTGATATGCAGATAGTGGAAGGCAGAAATTTCCGGGCAGGAGGTGAAAATGCCGATGAAAACAGTGTGCTGATCAACGAGACGGCAGTTCAACAACTGGGCTGGGAAGACCCCGTCGGCAAGTTGATCTATGGCGATTCCGGTGACTCCGTGGGTGTGGAAGTAATCGGAGTAGTGAAAGATTTTCATTTTATTACCATGCATCAGAATATTGAACCGGTGATAATTTATCCTGTCACGGGTTATCCCGGCAACATTATTGCTGCCCGAATTGAAAAGGGGAGGATCGAAGAAGCACTGTCTTATGCCGAAACAAAATGGCAGGAATTTTTCCCTGATTATCCTTTTTCCTACATATTTATGGATGATGAGTTCAATACTATTTATGCCCGGGACCTGAATACCGGCATCATCGTGAAGATATTTTCATTTCTCACCATTTTTGTTGCCTGCCTCGGACTTTTAGGACTTTCCAGTCATGCCATCAATCAGCGTCGTAAAGAGATCAGTATCCGCAAAGTTCTGGGTGCTTCCACAGGAGAGATTACCCGGCTTTTGCTGGTAAACTTCATTCAGTGGGTAGCCCTGGCAAATGTTTTTGCCCTGCCCTTAGGCTGGTTTGTTGCCCGGCAGTGGCTCAAAAACTTTGCCTACCGCATTGAACCGGGATTCCTCACGTTTATTATATCAGGAACTCTCGCCGTGCTGATCGCCATGACTGCCATAATATTTCAAACCGTTAAAGCGGCGAATGCTAATCCGGCAGATTCCATGAAGTATGAGTAGGGGTTAACATGCTGAAGCAATATCTATACCTGGCGCTCAGAAATTTAATCAAGAATAAGAGTTATTCCTTCATTAACATACTTGGCTTTGCCCTGGGGATATATATCTGCATTGTTATCAGTTTATATGTGATAGACGATCTCACCTTTGATCATCAGATAGAAGATGCTGAAAATGTTTACCGTGTAGTATCTAATGACAATTCCAAAGACTGGATTTCAGCCGTGACGATTGGTCCTTTATATGGTCTGCTGGAAGAAAACATTCCGGAAATAGAAGCAGCGACACGCATTGGCAGATATGGAGTGCGTCTGCTCCGGGCAGATCTGGAAATGCCGGATTCGCTGGCGATATTCCGCCTGGCTATGCTGACAGATCCTGATTTTTTCCGTGTGTTTCGGCCTCACATCATTCAGGGTGAAAAAGAAAATCCGCTCTCGGACCCCAATGCCGTATATTTAACTCAGGAAACAGCCGAAGCCATATTCGGAGATGAGGATCCGCTGGGTAAAGCCCTTGATGTCAGTTTTCTGCAAAACGGATTTGTCGCCGGTATTGTGGAAAATCCTCCCCTTAATACTCATCTCCGCTATGGAGTAATTATGCTTATGAATGTTTCTCTGAATCCCATGTGGTGGGATTCCTGGGAAAACCTGACCCTGACCGGATATATCCGGGTAAATGATAACATCAATCCCCAGGAAGTGGAAGATAAAATTGTCGCAGTTGCCCGAGCAAACGGCATGACCCCCATGTTCACTCCCGTTATGCAGCCCTTTCTGGATATGCATCTTAAATCCTCCGAGCTCCGGTATGATGCCTTTAACATGAATAAGAGCGATAGCTCCATAGTTTACAGTTTGATCATGATCGCTATTCTCGTTCTGATTATTGCCATCATAAATTTCATCAATCTTTCCACTGCCCGTTCCACCAAAAGAGGTAAAGAAGTCGGCGTCCGCAAAGTTGTGGGAGCCAGTCAAAAACAGCTTTCCCTGCAGTTCCTCTCGGAATCGGTTTTATATACCATACTGGCAATGATCATAGCTCTGGCAGCTATTGAGATAAGCCTGCCCGGGCTGCAGCCGTTTCTGGATAAACCGGTTACCTTTGATGTATTACAAAATGCCGGTATCCTGCCGGGATTATTACTGGCTGCCATTCTGATCGGAGTGATCGCCGGATTATATCCATCACTTGTTCTTTCATCTTTTCAGCCGATCAATACCCTGAAGGGCACTTTTAAATCAGGGAGAAAAGGAGTTGTTTTGCGGCGCATCCTGGTAATCGGGCAATTTTCCATTTCTATTGCTCTGATACTGGCCGTTCTCATTGTGATCAGCCAGATCAAATACCTGCAGAAAGTTAATTTCGGCTATAAAAAGGACGGCGTCATGATAGTCTGCACTGATGCTGAGAATTTAAACGTCAGCTCCGATGTTTTTAAGGAAAGAATACTGGAAATTGCTCCGGTAAAAAACGCCACCCGCATCCGGCAGTTGCCGGGAAGAACCCTGCCGACTGCTGAAGTATTCTTTGATCACCGCAGTGATGAATACGGCATAATGACCGATGAGATATTCGTAGATGAAAACTTCCTCAGCTGTCTGGATATTGAGCTTATTGCCGGCAGGAATTTTATAAAAGGATCTAAGGCAGATTCCTCCTCTTGCGTGCTTATGAATGAAACCGCCTTCAGGATGTCCGGCTGGAATACTCACGAAGGTAAAAAGATCATCTGGGTGCCGGAAGACGGCACCGACGTGGAACTGAGTATCATTGGGATTATAAAAGACATCCATTTTGGAGATGCCAGAACAGTTATTGAGCCGATGATCATCCATTATAATCCGCGTAATGAATTTCTGCTGGTGCGCACTGATGACCCGGAAAGCGCGGATGCACAGATGGAAGCAATTTATAACGAAATATTTCCTGAGGGCACTTATGGCAGCAGAACTTTTGACGATATCTTTATGATGCAATTCCGTCAGGAAGATAATTTTGCTGAAAAGCTCGCTGTCTTTGCCGGTATTGCCGTTATCATCGCCTGTCTGGGTCTATTTGGCCTGGCTGCTTTCATCACGGAACAGAGGACAAAAGAAATCGGCATTCGCAAGGTGCTGGGTTCCACGGTCAGACAGGTTATATTACTCTTGACCAGGGATTTTACCCGCTGGGTGCTGATCTCCAATCTGATCGCCTGGCCCCTGACCTGGTATGCCCTGTCATTATGGTTGAATAATTTTGCCTACAAGATGAAACTCAACCCGCTTTTATTTATTATATCGGGATCTGCAGCCTTACTCATTGCCTTGCTCACAATCAGTTTTCACACCTTAAAAACAGCTAACTCTAATCCCATTAAATCTTTAAAATATGAATAAGTTACCAGGAGCAGAATCATGAAATTGCGCTGTTATCTGATCCTTTTGATTTCCCTGTTTTCAGCAGTTCTTTTCGCTGCTGAGAATTTCCTGATCGTAGCCCCGGAAGCTTTGCAGAACAATGCTTCGCTGATTGAGTTCATTAACTGGAAAACCACCAAAGGATTCGGCATAAATATCGATTATATCGCGGAATCGGCAACTCTGGAAGAAATCGACAACTGGGTGGAAGATCAATATGATCTTCTGGAACCTGCTCCCCGTTTTCTGCTGCTTATCGGTGATACTGCGGGAGATTATGTGGTTCCCACGCAATTTAATGATTTTCCCACAGGACCAGGAAACCTCTGCTCAGACCTTGTCTATGGCGTTATGGGGGAGATAACTCCATCTAACCGGATCCCGGAAATTTATGTGGGCAGGTTTAGTATTTCTTCCGAAGAAGACCTGCAAAGCCTGATCAATAAAACGCTCTGGTATGAAAGAGATCAATATCTTGCTGGTGCGGATGTTTCTTATTTATCTTCTGCTCTGGGTGTTTCCAATAATAAGCCTGATTTTGCCAGTTATCAGAATGCGATCATTTCTTATGGCTGGGATTATTACTTTAATGACACATATCCCAGTCCTTATACCGGCAATACCAATGGCATCACCGGCATCACTTATGTATATCCGCATCCCGATACTCTGGCGCTGGTGCAGAATATTAAAGACCAGATAGATAGTGGTCTCGGTTTTTATTATTACATCGGAAATTCTGATGCCTATCGCTTCAAATTTCCGGATTTTACGATTGCCGACCTTCAGGAGCTTAATAATTTCCAAAAGTACCCCATCGTTATGGGCGGTGGCTGATGTTCCGCAACATTCCTGGTGGAAGAATGTTTCGGTGAAACATTTTCAAGAATGGATAATAAAGGTGCAGTCGCTTATATCGGTAATGCCACAACCACATTTTTGAATGTGAACTGGCGCGTGGCAACAGGCAGCAACGATCCTTTTGCGCCATTATCTCCTGATGAAATGGGATTATTTGATGCTTTAATGCATCCCGAATATGACAGTATCGGCAAAGTTATCAATGAAATGCAGAAAGCAGTGGAAGGTGCAACCGGCGTTAATGAAGACCTGAAAACCAGACACATCCATGCCCTCACACTGCTGGGAGATCCGTCGCTTACTATTTGCCTGGGAGAACCGCAGGAAATTGCTTACAGTTTTGAATATTACCTTAATCCGGGACTGCTCTTTATCATTAACTCGCTTCCTGATGTCTATTTTGCCCTTTCAGATGAAAACGGCAGCCTGATCGCCGCTGATCATACTGATTCTGCCGGTGCGGGGATCATTATTAATGATGATTTCCAGGGAAATTACTTTAAAATAACTGTGACGGCAAAAAATATGATACCGGGTTTTGCAGAAATCCATATTACAGGTAATGATGACGATGACATAACCCCGGCAGACTGGCAGTGCTTCAACTATCCGAATCCCTTTCGGCAGTCAACCACGATCAGGCTTCTAAACAATTCCAGACGGGAAATGCCCGGCGGAGATTTTGCCATTTATAATCTGAAAGGTGAAAAAGTGAAAACCTTACAACTTACTCCTGATGAACCGGAACTGGTCTGGAATGGTGAAAATGAACAGGGAAAGAAACTTCCTTCCGGAATTTATTTCCTCAAATCCTGCACGGATAATCGCAGCATACTCTCCAAACTGGTGCTGATAAAATAGAAGGGAACATGTTCAGAAATTATCTTAATCTTGCAGTAAGGCATCTGGTCAAATATAAAAGCTTTTCTTTTATCAATATTCTGGGGCTTTCTCTGGGAATGACAGTGAGTATATTGCTTTTACTTTGGGTACAAGATGAACTTATGTATGATAAGTTTCATAGTCAAATAGATAATATATATCAAATCTCCATGGTTAATGAGCAGGCGGGTTCTGTTTCCGGCGGCAGGACAATACCCTATAAGATGGTGCCGGTGCTGCGGGAAAATTATCCCGAAGTAAAGGATGCCGTGAGATATAGATACACCGGTGATCTGGCAATGCAGTATAACGGAAAAGATTACAATGAAAACAACGTTATGCTCACTGAGTCGAATCTGTTCAGCATTTTTGATTTCAAACTTCTGAAAGGTGACACTGAAACCGCCCTGAATGATCCATATTCAATTATTCTTTCTGAAAGCTCTGCCCGTAAAATATTTGGCGATGAAGAACCAATGGGCAAAGTAATTTTGATAAACAGCAGTTCCCCCTTTACCGTGACCGGAATTCTGCAGGATGTGCCGGCAAGGTCATCTCTCCGGATAGATTATCTGATACCGTTCAGCATTCTGGGGGAGAGAGCTGACACCTGGAGCTGGGAATGCTCAGGTTTTGTACTCCTGCACTCCAATGTAGATCTGGCGGATTTTGCACCCGTGGTCAGAACTGCTCTTGTGGATCACAGCCCCCGGGATGTCGATGTTGATATGCTTCTGCTGCAGCAGCTCAGCCACGTACATCTCTATTCGCCCACCGATGAACCTGCCGGGATAAAAATGGTTTACATACTGGGAGCGATCGCCTTCGTAATTTTGATCATTGCCTGCATAAACTTTATGAATCTGGCTACGGCACGCTATGCATTACGCGCCCGTGAGGTTGGGGTAAGAAAAATCGCGGGAGCTGCCAGAAATCAGGTTACAATGCAGTTTCTGGCAGAATCACTGTTTATTACTGCTCTTGCCATAATACTGGCAATAGTTCTCATTGAACTATTTCTGCCGGAATTCAATAATCTCACCGGCAAGAACATCTCTCTATCCCTGTCAAACAAACTGCTGATCGCGGGATTTCCACTGGTTTTGCTATTCACGGGAATATTCTCCGGTTTATATCCCGCACTGTTCCTTTCTTCTTATGCTCCGATACAGATATTGAGAAGCAAATTCAGTTCTGATTCCATGAAGGTTTTCCGCAAACTGCTGGTTGTTTTCCAGTTTGCAGTATCAATAATCCTCATTATTGTCTCTTTTATAATTTTTCGGCAGATAAATTATATCAACCATAAGGATCTGGGCATAAACACTGATTTTGTCCTGCACCTGCCCCTGCATAGCGAACACATCGAAAAATATGACATCATTAAAGAAGAACTATTGAAAAATGAGAATATTATTGCCATAACAACTTCCACATCTCTGCCTTCTTATGTGGGCAACGTAAATCCCGTAAGCTGGGAGGGAAAACCTGATGATGAAAGGGTCATTTTCCGGTTTTATAATACGGATAACGATTTCTTCAAGATATTTGAGATACCCTTCACGCGGGGCGGCGGGTTCACCCTGGATACAGCCGAACCCCCCAATATTGAATATATTGTAAATGAAAAAGCCGTCGAAATAATGAAGATGGATGATCCCGTCGGGAAAAAGTTCAGCATGTTCGGCAATGACGGCTATATTGTCGGTGTGATTGAAGATTTCCATAATGTTTCCTTGGATGAGGAAATTCGTCCCTTACTGATATCACAGCTTTCCTGGTTTCGCAGTATTTTAATGATAAAAATAAAACCGGAAGCAACTGCCGAAACCCTGAAATATATTGAAACTACACTCGAAAAGGTATGTCCCGGATTTCCTTTTTCCTATACTTTCCTGGATGAGACCATTACCGGGATGTATAGTGAAACAAGGAGAACCAGGAACATTATTCTCTATTTCACCGGGCTGGCTGTGTTTATTTCCTGTCTGGGACTTTTTGGCTTATCATCTTTTATGACCCAGAAACGCAGCAAGGAAATCTGCCTGCGTAAGATCCTGGGATCAAATATAAATCAGTTGCTGCTCAAGCTGACAGGAAGTTTCCTGCGCTGGGTGGCTATTGCCTCTTTGATTGCTGTTCCCGTCGCCTGGTATCTGGGAAATCTCTTTCTGGAAGAATTTGTCTATCATTACCGGCCGGGTATTTTCGACTTTCTGCTGCCGGTTATTTTACAGTTCCTGCTGGCAGCATTTACCGTGAGTTTTCAAACCATACGCGCCGCTTATGCCAATCCGGCAGAAGCATTAAAATACGAATAGAGGAATTATGTTATTAAATTATCTTTCCATCGCATTGAGGAACATCTGGAGACAGAAAACCTATTCTTTCATTAATATCTTCGGTTTTGCCATCGGGCTTGCCGCCTGCCTGATCATCTCTTTTTATGTGATCGATGATCTCACTTATGATAATTTCCATGAAAATGCTAAAAGCATTTATCACCTTCTTACCCTGGATAATTCCGAGGATGAAGGCTCTCTCAGCTATTCTATCACTTCCGGTCCTCTGGTGGCAGGAATGGCTGAGGCCATCCCGGAAATTATCGCAGCTACCCGGATTTCGGCAATGAACATCAATATCCCTCTTCCCGGAAATGAAAATGAAACTGAAGAGGAATCAACGCTCAATGCCAGTATACTGCTGGCAGACAGCTGTTTCTTTGACGTCTTCAGTTTTGAATTGCTTGCTTTAGATAATAAAAAACCCCTGAGTGATCTTAAGGGTATATATATCTCCGAAACTTTCGCCGGATTACTCTATCCGGGAGAAGATCCTCTGGGAAAATTGATGCCTAACCCGCAGATTGAAGACACTTATGTTGCCGGGGTTTTCAAAGATGTTCCTTCAAATTCTCACCTCCAGTTCGATATGCTGGTACCCCTGGATGTAAGGATGAATCCCGTCTGGTGGGATTCCTGGGAAAATCTTTCTCTCACAGGCTATTTCCGTATTCACGAAAATGCTGACCCTCAAACAGTATTAAAAAAATTAAAAACTTATGCCACTGCTGGCGGGTTTGCCGAAGTTTTCACTCCCGGGATGCAGCCTCTTCTAGATGTGCACCTGGGTTCTGCGGAACTGCGTTATGATTTTCTTAATTATGGTAAAAATGACCGCATGAAGGTTTATACCCTGGCGATCATCGCCCTGCTGATCCTGGTCATTGCTTCCATAAATTTCATTAATCTTTCCAGTGCCCGGGCAACTCGACGCGCGCTGGAAGTAGGCATCAGAAAAGTCGTGGGAGGCACCAGGAAACAGCTTTTTCGACAATTTATCGGAGAATCTGTTCTCACCACCCTGATCGCCATGTTCATTGCCCTGGGCCTTTTTGAGATTGCCTTGCCACATCTGAATAATTTTCTGCAAAAAGATATCAGCTATAATCTGATTGTGAATTACCGCTTCAGTATCCTGATTCTGGCAATAACTATTTTCGTGGGCATTCTGGCGGGTTTATATCCTGCTTCCGTGCTTTCTTCTTTTAATCCTATAAAAGTTTTGAAAGGCAAATTCATTTCCAGCAAAAAAGGCGTTCTTTTACGCGTTATTCTGGTCATCATCCAGTTTTCGGTTTCCATTGCTCTCATCTCTTCCGTTCTGATCGTGCTGGATCAGATCCGTTTTCTGCAAAATGCCGATCTCGGCTATAACAAAGATAACGTTGTCGTGATCCGTAATGTTTTCCGGGAAGAAGCGCAAATGGTTAAAGAGCAGATTGCAGGTCAGGCTTTTGTGGAAAAAGTGGCAACGGTTTCCAACCTTCCCGGCGGTACGCTCGTGCGCCTGGAAGTTATTCCCGAAGGTTTTTCTGACGATAAAGGCTTTATGTTTGACAGGCTGATGGTGGATGATAATTTCATAGACGCCCTCAAGATCACTATGCTGCAGGGTCGCAATTTCTCTGCTGATTTTCCTGCTGATCCGCAAAATTCCGTGCTCATAAATGAAGCTGTTGTCCGTAAACTTAACTGGCAGAATCCTCTCGGGAGAAAGATCACGATGATAGACCAGAATGAAGATCACCTGGAAAGAACGGTCATCGGCGTGGTGAAGGATTTCAATTTCACCACTGCCCGGCGTCAGGTTAATCCCATGGTCATTGTTCACCTGGAAGAATTCATTCCCCGCTTCGTGGTTCGCTTGCGAGATGATAATCCGGCGCACATTGAAGAATTGAGAAACATTTTTCTCGCCGTTGATCCCGAAGCGCCTTTTAATGCTAATCACCTGGATGATATTTTCAACCTTCAATTCCGCCAGGATAAGGCTTTTGCCGATAACATTTCCGCTTTCGCTGTTTTTGCCCTGTTAATTGCCTCGCTGGGACTTTTCGGGTTGTCTTCTTTCATAACGCAGCAGCGTAAAAGAGAAATTGCCGTACGCAAAGTTATGGGTGCTCCGGTTCATACCATAATTCTTATGATGTCCAAAGATTTCACGCGCTGGGTATTGCTGGCAAATGTTATCGCATTGCCGCTGGCTTATTTCATGATGAAAAACTGGCTGCAGAATTTTGTCTATCGCACGGATATTAATCCGCTGTTTTTCCTGATTGCTGCTCTGGCTGCGCTCTTCATTGCCCTCTTCACGGTAAGTTTTAACATTATTCAGGTTGCCAGAACAAATCCCGCTTATGCGCTGAAATATGAATAGGAGATCGCGTTAATGTTAAAAAATCATCTGCGCTCAGCTTTCAGGCATATTATGAAGAACAGAAGTTTTGTTCTGATCAATATTCTTGGGCTGTCTATTGGTATGGCAGTTTGCCTGCTCATTATGCAATACGTGAGCTACGAAAACAGCTATGACCGCTTTCATGATGATTTTGAAAACATCTACCGGGTTCAGTTCAACGTTTACAAAAACGGGGAATTGAAGGTGGAATGTGCTGCTGCGGTTCCGGCAGTAGGTCCCGCTATGAAGGAAAATTTTCCGGAAGTACTGGAATTTTGCCGTGCCTTTCCCATAGACGGCATAGTATCATATCAGGAGAAAAGTTTTCGTGAGCGAAAAATGCAGGTGGCAGACCCGTCCTTTATTGATATGCTGACTTTTCCACTTGTTAGCGGAGATCCGCTTACAGCCTTGAAGGGTGCCAATAAATGTATTTTAACCCAGGAAGCCGCCCTGCGCTTTTTCGATGATGAAGAGCCTATCGGAAAATCCGTTACTGCTTTCAATAAAGATTTCGAAATTACTGGAATACTCGCAGATGTCCCCGCTAATTCCCACATTAAATTCAGCTTCATTTTTTCTTTTCAAACTCTGGTGGAATGGTATGGCGAAAACGCAGAAACCGCCTGGGGCTGGTATGATTATAATACTTATGTTAAATTACAGCCCGGTACTGATCATCAGGTCTTCAACAAGAAATTCGATCTCTGGCTTCAGGAAACCAAGGGTGAAAGCTGGGCGAAATATAATTCCCGTTATGAATTCCCCCTGCAACCCTTGCAGAGTATTCATCTGTATTCCGATCTGCTGCAGGAATCTGAGCCGGAGGAAAATGGAAATGCCGACTCTGTAAAATTTCTTACTATTATTGCTCTCTTTATCCTCGTTATTGCCTGGGTAAATTATATCAATATGGCTACTGCCCGTGCCGTGGAACGCAGCCGGGAAGTCGGTATACGTAAAATAGTGGGAGCTTCTCGTACTCAGCTCATAAACCAATTCCTGCTGGAATCGATTATCCTCAATATTGGCTCACTCGTTATTGCCTTTGTTCTCGTTGAATTATTTCTCCCTCTATTCCGCAATCTCACGGGAGTGCAACTTGCCCTGAACCTCCTGAAAAATCTTAATATCTGGTTATACCTTAGCGGCTTATTCGTCTGCGGCACTATTATTTCCGGTTTGTATCCTGCTTTCCTGCTCTCTTCCTTTCCTCCGCTGGCTATTCTCAAAGGCACAATCGCCGGAAAAAGCAGAGATAGTTTTATCCGTTCTTTACTGGTTATTCTGCAGTTTATCATCTCATTTTCTCTCATTGCCGGCATCATACTCGTATATCAGCAACTCGCCTATATGCGCAGCCGGGATATCGGTTTTGAGCTTAACGATACTTTTGTTCTCAAGGGTCCGGGAGTTTATGAAAGCGATTCTCTGCTTTCAATTCAGATAAATGCTTTTAAGGATGAAATCAGTAAATACCATTTCCTGAAATCATTTACTACCTCCACCAATATTCCCGGAGATGAAATATTCTGGGGAAACGGCAGTCGCAGCACGGAACAGACAGATGATAAATTTCTCGTGATGTATATCGTCGGTATTGATGAAAGTTTTATCCCTGCATTTGATCTGAAACTTATTGCCGGCAGAAACTTCTCCCGGGAAATTGCGTCAGATGATTCTGCCGTAGTTATCAATAGATCTGCCATAGATCGTTATGAATTCCTTTCTGCAGAAAATGCCATCGGCAAAGAAATATTTCTCGGTAACCGCCGCCTCACGGTAGTAGGAGTTATTGAGGATTTCAACCAGATGTCTTTGAAAACAGGTATTACTCCCCTTGCGTTCCCATATTATGATTATCTCGACAGCTATTTTTCCTTCAAATTTAACTCTGCTGATATTGCTGATCATATTCCGGATATAAAAAAGGAATGGCAGAATTTCTTTCCCGGTAATCCCTTCGATTACTTCTTCCTCGATGAATTTTACGACCGCCAGTACAAAAAGGATATCCAGTTCAGCAAAGTCTTTGGCATTTTTACTTTCATCGCTATTTTCATCGCTTTACTCGGGCTTTTAGCGCTTTCTGTATTCGATAATATCCGCCGTAATAAAGAGATTGGTATCCGTAAAGCAAATGGCGCTTCCACCTCAGATATTGTTCTTCTCCTCGTTAAAAACCTGCTTAAAAAGATCATCCTTGCCATTATTATTGCTATCCCCGTCACCTGGTTCATCATGCAAAAATGGCTTGCATCTTATGCCTATCACATTAAGATAAGCCCTTTCATTTTTATCATCTCTGCCCTCATCACGCTGGCAGTTGCCCTGGCTGCACTGCTCATCCATTCTATCACTACGGCGCAGCGAAATCCCTCCGAAATACTTAAATATGAATAAATCACGAGTCTCGAATCACGAGTCTCGTAAAGGAGTTTATAATGAGAGAAATATCGCTTTCCATCCCCACTCTGGAAGCCGAACAGAATGTGGAGATCGACGTCCGCATTAACGGCAGGAAGAAGACACTCAAATACCGCGTGGAGATCATCCACTGGGAAGATGAAGATCCCGATACTGAACAAAAAGTTACCGTATTGCGGCATTACATCAAGGAATATGATAAAGACTGGGAACTGATCCAGATCGGTGCTCCCGAGAAAGACCGCATCCCTCTGATGTTTAGAGCAGTTAATGGTAATAAATTATAAACAAGGAGTGCTAATGCCCCGCATAATTATGCTCTTTCTGATTCTCCTCGTCTGCTCTATTTGCCTGGCGGAGGAATATTCACTAATTCAACTGATTGACATTGCCCAGGAAAACTCGCTGAAAAGCGAGACTGCGGCGTATAATTACAAAAATGCTGCCAGTTCGCTGCGCAGCAGCTATTATTCTCTATTACCTTCCTCGTATCTTTCCTATGGTCATTATCTCGATTATGATGCTGATGCTGAAGAATGGGAAGATCAATCCAGTTTTTCTCTCTCCAGGGAATTTTTCCTCAATGACCCGGCTGTTTTTAACATTTCCCGCAGAACTCTTGACCGGAAAAATTCGTCACTTGCCCTCCGGCAAACTAAAAAACAGATCGCCTATGACGTATTATCGCTCTATCTCGATGTCATTATCTATCAGACAAATTATGAAATTTATCAGCAGAACCTTACCTTGCAGCAAAAGATCAAAGACCAGATCCAGCTGCTTTATGATAATGGCAAAGCATCTCTGCTTGATCTTAAACAGAGTGAGATTTCTCTGCTTGATTATTCCATTGCTGTTCGCGATGCCGAAATCAGTCTCTCGCGCACCAGAAAACAGCTCTTTAATTACCTGAACATCTCTGATGAAGGCTATAACCTGACTTTGACGGATTTCGATTCCAGCTTTATTCCTGGCGAATTTACCCAGAACATCGCTCTCAAACAGCAGAAAAATACTATCACTAAATCCTGGATTGATCTTGGCAGTGCATCACTTGATTTTCTACCTGATCTCTCCATTGCCTATTCTCTCGCACATCAGTCAGATGCCCGTTTTAATGATTTTGATGAATATCAGCGGATAACAAACCAGATTGGTATATATGCAAGTTATAACTTCTGCAGCCTGCTTGCTAAATCAGAAAATCTTGCCGTTTCCAGAAGAAACCTTAAACTGCAGAAACTGCTCTACTCCAGTGCCTGTAAAGAACTGGAAAATGACATCAGCATCACCAATGAAGAACTGCAAAACCTCATCATCACCCGTAATATGTTCCAGGAAAAACTCACTCTTGCTGAGCAAAACCTCGAACTTGCGCAAGTGCAATATGAACTCGGCACCATCGGTTTAATTGATCTCGACAGATCTATCATCGATCTTCAGGATGCCAGGTTACAGCACAACAGCCGTTTCTACGAGTTCGTCCGTAAACGCGAAGAACTAAACCTTCTGCTCTCTAATCCCATTCTCGGACAATGGTAAATAATGTTGTTTAAAGCTGAGGAGTTACTTTGAAAAGTATTGCTGTTATATTTATATGTTTTATCTTCTGGCACTTGCCGGCGGAAGGTCTCTTCAGCAATCCCGAAAGCATTGCTTATGACCCCGTCTCAGAATGCTATTTCGTGTCCAACTACGGCGACGGCACCATAATCAAAATTGATAATACGGGAGAACAAAGCTGTTTCATCTCCGGACTTACTGAAAATCTGGGTATCTTCCTCATTGGTAATACTCTCTATATCTCTTGCCAGGAAAATCTCCTCGGATATGATATCAGCACCGGAAACTGCAATACTACGATCACGATTCCAGTTAATTACTGGCTGGACGGGATGACTTTGGATAATGAAGGAAATCTCTATGTTATAGACTGTGCCGGACGAATCTTTAAAATTTATCCTGAATATCTAATTTATGAACTATATCTGGAAGGTCTGCCACCATATACTCAGGACCTGGTTTATGATCCCATAAACAACCGCCTGCTGATAGTTGCCTGGCAGAATAATTCACCCATTTATGCCGTTAACCTCGATGATCCGTTCCTGTATCAGGTGCTGGTTACTGATACCGGCTATTTTGACGGCATCACGATTGATGACGCAGGAAACGTATATATCTCTTCTCACGTCGAGGGTGGCCTTGTTTTAAAATATGAAAATGATCTAACTCAACCTCCGAGTTTGATCCCCGGCAGTTTCAATGAACCTGCCGGGCTTTTCTATGATATCTATAACCAGGTGCTTGCCGTTCCCAATTTCGGCGATTCCACCGTGGAATTTATAAACCTGAATCTCCCGGCGCATAAAACGGCAATTCCTTATACCGGGGAATTTGTCTCATATGCCTCTCCTAATCCCTTTAATCCCTGCACAACCTTCTTTTTTGAATTGGATTCTGCCTCTCCTGTTTGCCTCGATATCTTTAATTGTCGAGGTGAAAATGTAAAAAGCATTGACTATTATCCGGCAAAATGCGGTATTAACATCATTGAATGGAATGCTGTCAATGAGCAGGGAAATGATCTCGCTTCCGGTGTGTATTTTTATCGCCTGATAAGCGATATGGCATTTTCCTGCGGTAGAATTATGCTCCTGAAATAGGAGTTGAAAATGTTCTAAATAGACTGGAGGTTTTGTATGGTGAAGAGTTCCCCTGATTTATTGCATTCGATTTTTAATGGTCATATGATCGTTGCTATTATGATCGCTGCCTTTCTACTCATTGTGATTTTTCTGGTGATCATGGCTCTGAAAATTCAAAATGAAGAACGCCAAAAAGATGCAAAACCTTCCAAGGGACATTATTTCAATAAAGGAATTGCCACCTATATGCCTCTTGGATTTGCCATTTCCATACCTGTCGGCATGGTCTTAAAGAATATAGCCATTGCCGTGGCTCTCGGCCCTCTATTGGGGCTTTTGCTCGGAGCTTTCATCGGGACAAAACGGGAAAGACAGCACAAGAGCGAATTGAGAGAGCTTTCTCCGGCAGAACTGAAACTGAAAAAACTCTCCCAAAGACTCCTTACCGCCCTCATTATGCTGGGCTTTGTTCTATATATTATCACTTATATTATCTTAAAGTAACTCTTTCTAAATCTCCGGGATATTCCGGTCTCAGGAAAAAATGCAGGAAAGCGCCAGCGCTGCCTGCCTTTTTAAACTTTGTGGTGCTCCGCTTTCAATTATTTCCTGGAGATCAGGTATTAACTCACGGATTCTCTTTTCTCCTACAATTTCGACCGCGAGAGTCTTTATCCTGATTTCTCCGTCATGCAATAACGGCTCAAGCAGCTCCTTCTGATTGGGATGCTTCAGCTTTCGTAATTCCCGTAATGCCAGCATACGCGTCTGAGAATTTACACTATCGGTTATTAAAACATCCAACTCACCGTAATATTTCTCCGGAGCTATTTCCAGAAGTGCCTGCAATACAACAAAGCTGTGAGTTTCCCTATAATATTTCTCCAGGTAACTAAATGATCCCTCATCTTTGAAATGCAAAGCAAAATAACGCGCTATCTCTATCCGTATCCACGGATCTGCATGCTCCCGAAAATGAACAAGATATGGCGCCGCATCCTCTTTCAATATCTCCGTTAAAGCCCGTATTGACCAGAATATCAACGCTGATTTATTCTCACTGTTCAATAATACCTCACATAGATATGGTACCGCAAAAGTATCCTTTATTTCTGCTATCCTGCGTAATATATTGATTTGAACCTCTTCATCTTCTGTCTTATAAAATTTCCGCAATTCTTCCAGTACATGATTTTGCTGATCCTGATCTTCTTTTACTTCTACTCTCTCCCAATTGATATATTGATCAAGTTCCTCGCGATAAAATCGCCACGGCGCCATTTTTCCACTACCCAAACGCATCGCCGGTATCGTTCCATTTGCTGCTTTTCTCCGTAATACCTCGGCATTCATTCCCAGATATTCTGCTGCTTTCTTCAAGGTCATTATTTCCATAATATTACTGCTCCTTATTTACAAAATGCAAAAACTCCTACCATTGCTTTTAGTCAAGCAAAAAAACAGATAATAGTAGGGAATAGTAGGAAATAATAACCATTAATCAGGACGATATCGCTGCCGTTCTTTATATGCGACACTTAACAACCCTATAACCGGAAACATCACATAAAGATATTTTAAGGTAACTATATAAGTGCCAATAAGGTAGCTATAAGGTTACTTCCAGGAGCCACAACAAGGAACAATCTAACATTTTTTTGTTAGATTGTTCCTTGTTGTGGCACTTCATACAAACCTTATAACAACCTTATTATCTCTTAGGGAGCTATCTTGCAAGTAGATAGAGAGTTTTTTTCTTTTTTTTTTGTGAGGTGATATTTAAAATATAAAATAACTTGAAATCTGAAATATGCCCTCAAAATTTTACTATCGTTAAGCTGAGGTTGCTTTTTTAGTTGACAAATAAAATTTAAAAACCTTGAAAGGGACAGGAGGAATAATGAGAAGATTATTTGTTATCAATTTTTTAATACTGCTACTTTATATACCGTTACAGTTAATGCCATCCGTTGGGCAGTTCCAAATAGAGAGGAACTCCGGGACAACTTTTCTGGAAATGACAGTCGAAAGAACAGTAGCAGATTCCGTATATCATCAGGTTTTTCCGGTGATTGATGGAGATGTATTTTGCGTGGAAAGCAGTGAAAATTGCCAGGTAGAGATGAGTTGTGTGATGAGAATGCGGGATATGGAATTTTCCGTTTTATCCATTATTCCGGTATCTGGTCTGCAAAGCGGGGATCTGATGCGTGTGGAATTGAGCGGGGGCAGTGAAAACGAGATTACTTTTCATAAACCGGCAGGATCATTTTTACGTATGTATGCAGCACTTTTTCCGGAACGGGCGGAACGTAACAACTGGCGGGACATAGAGACGGCGCAGCCGAGTATTCTTTATATTTATCCCGATATAGACGAGCCTGCGTTCTGGAATGTATTTAATTATCTGCTGGAATGGAAAAAACAGAAAGGTTTTAAGGTTTACCAGTATGCGACCAATTCTACGAACAGCACAGATATAAAGGATTATATTCAAGAAGCTTACGACACCTGGGAGGAGCCGCCGGAGTATATATGTATTATCGGTGATGCGGGAGGAGATTTCAGTATTCCTGCCATCTTTTGTGCAGGCGGAGCAGGCGATCATTATTATACAACCCTGGCTGGTGACGATCAAATAAGCGATGTTCACATCGGCAGATTGTCATTTAACAGCATTTCACAATGGCAGACGATAGTCTATAAGATCACAACTTATGAAAGAGAACCATATATGGGCGATACCGGCTGGTATAACCGTGTTCTTTTAACTGGCGATCCGTATAACTATTCTGGTATATCATGTGTTTATACCAATATCAACATTCGGGAATTAATAACCAATAATCATTCGGATTATGTTTTTACAGAAGTATATGAACCGCCTTTTCTGGCTGGTATGCAAAATGGAGTCAATTCGGGTGTAAGTTATTTTAATTATCGGGGCATCTGGGGAATGAGCGGCTGGAATTCCGGGACGGCAGAATATTTGAATAACGGAATGATGTTACCTTTTGCCGTGATAAGTACCTGTGAAACCGGTGATTTTTATGGAGAAGGCGCTTGCCGTAGCGAATCATTTATTCGAGCGGGGACCACCTCAAATCCGCGGGGAGGGATAGGTGCAATCGGGACAGCAACTACACAAACCCATACCTGTTTTAATAACTGTTTTGCAACCGGAGTAGCTTACGGATTATACGTGGAGGATCTTCAGACAATGGGTGCTTCGCATACCAGGGGTAAAACATCATTATGGTTGAATTTTCCTCAGAATCCTGATGATAAAACAACCAAGTTCTGCTACTGGAATAATCTTATAGGTGATCCGGCAGTGGCAATATGGATCGGTGAGCCACGAGAACTGATAGTGGAAAGTGAAGAACATTATTCACACACTCAAAACAGTATCAGCATCAGGGTATTGAACGAATACAACTCGGCGGCAGAAGGTTTATACTGCTGCCTTTATAATAGTGATAATGATGAGCAGCATTTCTGTTTCAGCGACGAAGATGGATATGCCATTTTCCCGGTGGCAGATATTGTGGCTGATGAATTCACACTTACAGTAAGCGGCAAAAATTATTATCCAATACAGCAGAATATTATGCTGGATGCTTATCAGGAATTGGAGATTGAAACTCTCAGTTTTATTGATGACTCCGGTAACGGGAGTTTTGAACCAGGTGAAGCAGGGGAATTAAACTTCCATTTAATCAACACAAGCAATGTGGACATTCTGCAGGTAACCGTTACTGTCGAAAGTTTTTCTGATGCTATTGAGATTGAGAATGGCACGATCACAATTGATCTGATAGAAGCGGGAGAGGTGGTTATACTGAATAATATTTCCGTGAATTATCAAGATGAAACAGGTAATAATTCCGCTTGCTTTCTGGGCATAAATATAGGATCAGTGGCCTGTTCTTTTTCAGACTCCTATCAGGTTCCATTGACATATCTGGAGTTATCTCTAAGTGATTATACATTTTCAGATAATAATAACAATATCCCCGAGCCGGGAGAAATAATCTATTTTGATTACGAAATAAGTAATACGGGAGATTGTGTGATCAATGATATAAGCCTGTCACTGACCAGCAGCAGCAATCTGGTAATAATTTTTGAAAACACTGAATTTTTAGGAGGAATTTTACCAGGAGAGAGTTATCAATCATTAATCCCCTTTGAGATAGAAATAGCCGATGAGTATATCGGAGGAAATGAAGAGACCTTTTATATAAATCTTAGCAGCGAAACCGGATTTGAACAGGTTTTAGAAACCAGACTGTTAATAGGAGAGGGGGATATCAATGAACCAACGGGACCTGATGCTTATGAATATTGTATCTATGACGAACATGATAGTGAATATATGGAAGTGGAATATGACTGGATAGAAATAAACACTGAAACCCAGTTGCCTTTAACCGATATGGGAGATGAGGGCTCTTCCTGTCAGGTGCAGCTTCCCTTTAATTTCCGGTTTTATGATCAAAACTATGATGTATTAACTGTTTGCTCCAATGGCTGGGTCAAACCGGGTTTTACGGAAAGTTCCTCATTTATGAACTGGACAATTCCGGGAGAAGGAGGAGTATCTCCTATCATTGCTGTGTTCTGGGACGACCTGGTGATTGGTTCTAATTCCGGAGTATATGCACATTATGATGAAAACGACCATATATTTATAGTTGAATGGGATAATCTGAGTAATGACTGGAGTAACAACGAGGAAACATTTGAGCTCATAATTTACGATAGAGAATATTATCCTTCCTCCAATGGAAATAATGAAATGAAATTTCAATACAAGGTATTCAATAATGACAACTCAGGCAATTATTCGGGAGATTTAGCCGACCATGGTCAATATTCAACCATCGGTATTGAAGACCAGACCGGAACCATAGGACTTCAATATACTTACAACAATGAATATCCGTTAACTGGCAGCGAACTGGGAAACAATTCAGCTTTAATGATAAGCGGCATTCCCGTACCAGATGAGACCTGCTGGTTGATACTGGCTGATTGTCATTATTATAATAATTCCGGGGAAGAACTGATTGTACCGGGCGATACAATTAATGTCGCACTTGATCTCCTGAATATCGGGAATGAACCAACGGGGATCATTTCTATCAGTTTAAGTTGTGCTAATGTTACTGATGTTGAACTGATAAATAGCGATATATCTGCTTTTCCCATAGCCGCGGGCTGTCTGGAGGAAGGAATAACCGGTCTTTCCTTCTATCTTGGTGAAAATTATCCTCCCCTGGAATCATTAAGATTAAGTTTGAATATTCAATGTAATGGAATGAACTGGAATTACGAAATAAATCCCCAGGTCACTGCACCAGTATTAAGCTTATTTGATGAAGAAATAGATTTTGGTGAAGTATTTTGTAATTTTGCCTCAGGATATTTACTTGAAATCAGAAATACCGGAACAGCACCGCTGGAACTTACTGGTGTTCAAATATCCTGTCCGGGTTTAATATCCGATTTTTCACCTGAAATCATTGAGTCGGGAGAAACGGGGGAACTGCTTCTGGCTTATGAGAGTGATGAAATCGGAACGTTTAACGGAACTTTTACTATATTCAGCAATTCAATTACAGGCGAGGCAACGTGTATTCCGGTAACCGGTACGGTAGTACTCGCCCCGGAGATCATAGTGGATCAAAATACACAGGAATTTTCCGTAATTGCAGATCAAATAACAGAATGCCCTATATTGATCAGTAATTCCGGTGAAGGCTCATTAACGGTCTCTGCCGGTTTAGACGGTTATTATAATTCCGGGAAAGGAGCATTATTTACGGGAGGTTATCTTAATATTTCAGAACCGGTTATTACGGGAACGGAATTCAGTATCGAAGCCTGGGCAAGAGTTGATGGTCCTGGTTTTCATCAATATACAACCAATACCATATTCGAGCAGAGAGATAATACAACGTCAAATAATACTTGTCAGATCGTATTTTTTGCCTCAACAGTATCGGGTAATATTATGTTCCATATTCTTGGAAATGAAAGCACCGGAACATCTCTGGTAGCTCAGGCACCTCCCCAGGGTGAATGGCATCATTATTGCGGAACGTTAAATGATGATTTTATCAGTCTGTATATTGACGGACAGTTAGCAGCAACAGATTTTAACCTGGAAGAAGGGAGTTATAGCCAGTCAGTAGAAAATATTGATATTGGTGCCCACAGGTTTAATGGAGAATTGAAAGCTTCTTTTAACGGGATGATTGACGAACTGCGCATCTGGGATAGAGCATTAAGTTCTGACGAAATACAGGAAAACTATAATCATAGTGTTAGTCTTGATTCTGAGGGTTTAGATGCCTACTGGACTTTTAACCAGATGGGTAACTGGCAGGATCTGGTCAATGATGAGATAGAAGTTTTCCCTGAATTGCCGGTTTCCCAGATCACTTCGAATGCGCCTATAAATGACTGGAGCAGAGTGATGAATAGTTCTCTGGTCATTGACGGCGGAGAAAGCGGAAACTTGATTTTGCAGATTGATGCTTCCTTTCTGGAACTAGGCGAAGAGTATGAAACGAGCCTGATATTGGAAACAAATGATCCCGAAGCGGAGAATATCACAGTTCCAGTTATTATAACGGTTGTACTGACTGCAGAAAACGAAAATGAGCTCCCGGTCGCCAATATCCTGAAGCAGAATTATCCTAATCCGTATTACGCAAATAATAATGACCGAAAAGCTACGGTAATTGAATATTCACTAAAGGAAGAAGTAAAGCAGGCGGAGATCATCATTTACAATATCAAAGGCCAAAAAGTGAAGGGATTTTTGCTGGAACCTGATAAGTCACGAAAAGGTATGATATGCTGGGATGGATGTAATGATAATAATAACCGGGTGGGCAGCGGGGTTTACTGCTATATTTTAAAAACAGATGGCAAATTAAGCAGCCAGCGGAAAATGCTTCTGCTGCATTAATCATATGACGATGAGATAGAAAATGAGAATATTGATATCGCTTATTGCCTTAAGTATTATCATACTGATACCGCAGAAATCCTATTCATCTAGAATTCCCTTTCATATAGAGCGCAATTCAGGAATCACTTATCTGGAAATGACAGCCGGGGAAACAGAAGCGGATTCAGTATATCATCAGGTTTTTCCGGTGATTGACGGAGATATATTTTGCGTGGAAAGCAGTGAAAACTGCCAGGTCGAGATGAGCAGCGTGCTGAAGATGCGGGATCTGGAATTTTCCGTTTTATCCATTATTCCGGAGCCCGGACTGCAAACGGGGGATTTAGTGCGGGTGGAATTGAGTGGGGGCAGTGAAAATGAAATATCTTTTCACAAACCGGCAGGATCATTTTTACGGATGTATACCGCACTGTTTCCGGAACTGGCGGAGAGGGAAAATTGGCGGGACATAGAAACAGCACAACCCAGCATTCTATATATTTATCCTGATACAGCAGAACCTGCTTTCTGGAGTGTGTTTAATTATCTGCTGGAATGGAAAAAGCAGAAGGGTTTTAAGGTATACGAATATGCGACGAATACAACGAGTAGTACTGTTATAAAGGATTACATTCAGGATGCTTATGATACCTGGGAAGAACCACCGGAATATATATGCCTTATCGGTGATGCCGGAGGAGATTTCAGTATACCTTCCACCTTTTGTTCAGATGGCGCAGGCGATCATTACTATACAACCCTGGCAGGAGATGATCAAATAAGCGATGTTCACATCGGAAGACTTTCTTTTAACAACATTTCGGAGTGGCAGACGATAGTCTATAAGATCACAACTTACGAAAGAGAACCTTATATGGGCGATACCGGCTGGTACAACCGTATTCTTTTAACTGGCGATCCGAATAACTTATCCGGTATATCATGTGTTTATACCAATATCAACATTCGGGAATTAATAACCAATAATCATTCGAATTATGTTTTTACAGAAATATATGATCCGCCATTTTCGGCTAATATGCAAAATGGGATCAATGCGGGTGTAAGTTATTTCAATTATCGTGGATTCTGGGGAATGAGCGGTTGGAATGTAGGAACGGCAGAAGGCTTGAATAATGGAATGATGTTGCCATTTGCCGTGATCAGCACCTGTGCAACCGGTGATTTTTATGGCGAAGGTGCCTGCCGCAGTGAATCATTTATTCGGGCGGGAACCACTTCAAATCCGCGGGGAGGGATAGGTGCCATAGGGACGGCAACTACAGAAACGCATACCTGTTTCAATAACTGTTTTGCTATGGGAGTAGCTTACGGATTATATGTGGAAGATCTTCGGACAATGGGAGCTTCGCACACCAGAGGGAAAACATCATTATGGCTGAACTATCCTCAAAATCCCGATAATTCTGCCACGAAATTTTCCTATTGGAATAACCTGATTGGTGATCCCAGCATAGAAGTATGGATTAAAGAACCCGGAATGCTTACTATCTTAGGGGAAGAATATTATTCACAGCAAATGAATTCGATCACCATCAGAGCATTAAATGAATATGGATATGGAGTTAACGGGCTTTTTTGCTGTCTTTACAATGCGCCGGCTGATGAGCAGTTCTTCTGTTTCAGTAATGAAGACGGTTTCGCAACCTTACCCATTGCAGGAATGAATACAGGTGAATATACTCTTACGGTCAGTGGGAAAAATTTCTATCCATTTCAGGACACCTTAATCCTGGAAAGCAGTATAGATTTAATGATTGAAGATATTGTTTTTCATGATAATAACGAAAATGGGGGATTTGAACCGGGAGAATCAGGTGAAATTGTCTTCACTCTCACCAATTCAGGTGAATCAGCAGTTTTGAACATAGAAATATCGATCCTTAACTATTCAGATGAAGTTGAAATTGAAAATGGTGAGATAAATGTCACCAGCCTGGAAGCTGGAGAAGAAGTGATCATTGATGATATTGGCATTACCTGTCATTCCATAAATAATGACAATGAACAGTTGCTGGGATTTCAGGTTAGTTCGGAAAACCATTCATTTACGGATACATATTTATTGCCACTGACGCCATTAGTCTTAAATCTCAATAATTATAGTTTTATGGATAATAATAATAATTTACCGGAATCCGGTGAAACGGTTCTCCTTTTTTATGAACTTGAAAATACCGGAGAAGCTGCCATTAACGGATTAAGTCTGGAATTATCTGCGCGGAGCAATCTACTTCAAATTGCAGAAAGCACTTTTAACCTGGGCGATATTGAACAAGGTGAAATATATGAGGCAGTTGAACCGTTTACATTAGAAATAGCAGAAGAATACATTTCCGGGAACAATGAGATCTTTACCCTGAGATTAACCAGTCCGGCTGGTTTCAGACAGGATATCGAGTTTGAGCAGGTAATCGGAGAATCCGGCATCAGTAGTCCCACCGGACCAGATGCCGGGGGATATTGCATCTATGATGTCAATGATTCACTATATTCCGGCAATCTGCCCTTAGCATATGAATGGATCCCAATTCAATCATCGCCCAGTCTTCCCTTTGATGACTGGGGTGATGAAGGATCAATATGTCAAAGATTTCTTCCTTTTAATTTTCGGTTTTACGGACAGGATTATGATGTGATCACAATCTGTTCAAACGGCTGGGTTGCACCGGGTTATACTGAAAGTGCCTCATTTATGAATTGGGCAATTCCCGGTGAAGGTGGTATTTCTCCAATTATTGCCGTTTTCTGGGATGATCTTGTTACCTGGTCAAATGGAAATGCTCATGCTCTTTATCAGGCAGATGAACACCGGGCAGTTATTGAATGGTACCACTTAAAAAATGACTGGGATAATAGTTATGAAACTTTTGAATTGATAATTTATGATCGGGAATATTACCCTACTTCCAACGGAAATAATATGCTGAAAATGCAGTATCAGGACTTCAATAATGTTAATGAGGGAAATTATCACGAACATCCAGGAGGAAACCATGGTCAGTATGCAACGATCGGAATTGAAAACCAGACGGGAACGCAGGGTCTGCAATATACTTATAACAACGAATATCCTGTGACGGCAACACCGCTTTCCGATTGCAGTGCGCTCGTGATTGCCGGCGAACCAGTTCCGGCAAATGTTCCCTGGCTGGTTTTAGAAGACAGTTATTTCTATAACCGGCAAGGAGATGAAATTATTTCACCGGGAGATACGATCAATGTGGTTATAAGTATTCAGAATATCGGTGACCAATCTTCCGATATGATCAATATTGAACTCATCAGTGAAAACCTGTCGGGAATGAATTTTATTAATAATAGTCTTATCTTGAATAGTATTAATTCCGGAGATATCATGGAGGGGATCACGGGGATCAGTTTTGTACTGGATGAAAATTTTCCTCCTTTGGAATCATTAATTTTTACACTAAAATTCCTCAGTAACGGGAAATTATGGAAATATTACATTACGCGGGAAGTGACTGCACCACTGATTCGTATTTCTCAGGAAATTGATTTTGGGAAAGTGGTTCTCGGGGTAATGAATGATCTGGTGGTGGAAATAGAAAACAGAGGTACGGCTCCCCTGGAAATTTTTGATATATATGCTTCCTGTGAGGAACTGACTGTCGATTTTTTACCGGTTGTTCTGGAATCAGGGGGAACTTGTGAAATTACACTTTCCTATCTAAGTGATGTTCTGGGAGATTTTCAGGAAACGATAACCATTACCAGTAATTCGTTTATCAACGATTCCTTCGTTGCTCCGGTTATCGGACAGGTTGTAAATCCTGCTGAAATTGTGCTGGAACAGGATCATTATTATTTTGAAGTTGAAGAAGGGGATTATCAGGAATATGCCATCAATATCAGTAATGAAGGTGAAGGCGACCTCGAAATAACCTCTCGTCTGGAAGGATTTTATAATTCAGGTTACGGAGGATATTTTGCCGGGGGATTTCTGGAATGTTCTCAACCAATTATAACAGGGGAAGAATTCAGCATCGAATGCTGGGCACGGATGGATGGAGATGGATTTCAGGTATCAGGGGATAATGCCTTATTTTCACAAAGGGATAATGAAGTTGGAGATTCTCATGCAGCAATTGTTCTCTTGTCAGAAAACACTTCCGGAAATACATATTTAGCCCTGAGAGGTGCAGAAAGTTCAGGAATATGGTTGATAACAGCAGCTCCAACCAGATATGAATGGCATCATTATGTGGTTACTATAAGTGAAAATTTTGTGCAGTTATATATTGATGGTGAGTTGCGGATAAGCGATGTTCATCAAGAAAGCGGAGGATATTTTAGTGGCGTTAATTTTACTCTGATCGGTGCTCACAAATATGACAATATTTTACGATCATCCTTTAATGGGGTAATTGACGAAATACGTTTCTGGGATAGAGCATTAAATGCTGAAGAAATACTGGATCACCAATATCACAGCGTTGACCTTGATTCCGAAGGTTTAACTGCCTACTGGACTTTTAATGAGATGAATAACTGGCAGGATCTGGTTAATGATGACATCGTGGTTACTCCGCAGTTGGAAGTTTCGCAAGATACATCGGAGGCTCCGATTAATGACTGGAGCAGTCTAGGAATGAGCAACCTGGTTATCAGCGGAGGTGAAAGCGCTATTTTGCCCTTGCGGATCGATGCTTCATATCTGGAACTGGGTGGTGAGTATGAGACGGATCTGATACTGGAAACAAATGATCCGGAAGCCGGAAATATTACGGTGCCGATCGTTGTGACGGTTGTTCCCGTTGCGGAAAACGAAAATGAGATCCCGGTCTGTAATATTCTAATGCAGAATTATCCTAATCCGTTTTACTCAAATAATAATGACCGAGAAGCTACGGTAATTGAATATTCACTGCTGGAAGAAGTGAAGCAGGCGGAGATCATAATTTATAATATCAAAGGTCAAAAGGTGAAAGGATTTTCGCTGGATCCCGATAAATCACGGAAAGGTATGATAAACTGGGATGGCTGCAATAAGAATGATAAACACGTGGGCAGTGGAGTTTACTGCTATATTTTAAAAACGGATGGAAAATTGAGCAGCCAGCGGAAAATGCTATTGCTGCATTGATCGTTATTCGTTAATTGTTTAAGGTGCATAGCCTCCGGTAAGGTACTCCGCAACCGGAGGAATAGATAAGCTACAGCCCCCCTCCGCCGCATTCCGGCGCAGCCGGAATGCGGCGGAGGGGCGAGAGATAAACACTTCAATCCTCCGGTGGCAATACGTTTCACCGGAGGCTATGCACCTTGATCCCCTATCGGGGTTATAATATCAATAGAGTAATACACAGTAATCTCCCCCCAAAACGGGGGAATGCATCATTTATACTAAATAAATTGCCAGAATATGATGGCTTGCCAGTTTAGTTGAAAGTAAAAGAATAAGGAAAGTCTATGCAGAAGAATAGAAGTTATTTTCTGCGTTATGTGAAATCGACCCAGCCTTACTGGAAATATATGTATATTGCCCTGTCTATGATGCTGGCGATAGTGTGGATACAGACGTTATTGCCCAGATTTTTCCGCGATATAATTGATATATATATTCCAGAGAGAAAATTTGAACCACTGGCGCAAAGTGCCCTGATCTTAGCAGGGCTTTATGTAATTCGAATGGGTGCCTTTATCTGGCGGAATAACCGGATGCTCAATTTCGGATATCATTACATCTATGATCTGCGTAACAAACTTATGCACCATTTTCAGCTATTATCTTTCATCTATTTTGATGACAACAAGACCGGTGACATCATGAACCACATGCTTGATGACGTGATGAATACCGAAATGATGACCACCAATTCTTTGATCTACCTGCTGGAAGACCTTCTTCTGATCGTTTTTATTGGAGTAATCCTGCTATTTATGAATTATAAGCTGGCACTCATCTCTATGCTGATCCTGCCGATATATGCCATAGTGCATAAATATTTCCGGCGGAGTATCGGAGAGATGAACCGTTCTATCAGAGAGAACTATGCCCAGCTTTCCAGTGAATTTCATGATTCCATAGCCGGGATCCGGGTAGTGCGAGCCTTCAATCTGGAAAGAGAACGCATGCAGCAGTTCAATAAATATCTGGAGGAAGACCGGCGATTACGAATTAAGACCTATACATTTAATGCTCTGTTTGGGGGATTGACCGAGTATCTGACCATTTTTGGCATATTGCTGGTTTTAAGTATGGGCAGTTATTATGCTATCAGATACGGCACAATGACCACGGGAGAAATCGTTGCTTTTTACACATATCTGGGATTTTTATATAATCCTATCATCAGGTTGAGCAGCACTACCACGATAATAGAAGCCGGGATGAGCTCCATCAAACGCATATATAAAGTACTGGATACAATACCTCAACCCCCGGAAAAGCTGAATCCGCTGATCCCTAAAAAGACAGCGAGTGGAGGTTTCCGTTTTGAAAATGTTACTTTTTTTTATGAAGGAACGAAGAATGCTGCCCTAAAAGATGTCCAATTCAATGTAATTCCCGGTAAGACCATTGCCCTGGTCGGTGCGAGCGGCAGTGGAAAGACAACGATTTTTAATCTGCTCATGCGCTTTTATGATCCGACAGCAGGTAAAATTCTGCTTGATGATATGGATATTAAAGATTTGCAGATCTACTGGCTGCGTCAAAATATCTCGCTGGTTCTGCAGGAAGGATTTTTATTCTGGGGAACAATCAGAGAAAATATTCGTTACGGCAGGATCGAGGCGACGGATAAAGAAGTCGAGGAAGCTGCACAGATGGCTAATGCGGAAGAATTTATCAGGCAATTGCCTAAAGGCTATGATACACCATTAGGCGAAAGAGGTGTAGTTTTATCGGGTGGACAAAGACAGCGCCTCGCTATTGCCAGAGCAATATTAAAAAATGCCCCTGTTCTTCTGCTTGATGAAGCTACTTCGGCACTGGATAATGAAGCAGAAGTTAAAATTCAGCAGGCAATCAGTAAGCTGGCAAAAAACCGCACAACCTTTATTATCGCGCATCGATTGACCACGGTGCAGAATGCTGATGAGATCATAGTACTCAAGGAAGGTTCTGTAATTGAAAAGGGCAATCATGGGGAGTTACTGGCTTTAAAGGGAGAGTATTACCGTCTGCATACTGCCCATGAATTTCTCAATAAGCAGACACCATAACAAAATCCTGCTCTCAGATAAAACGACTGGAACGAATATTGACCCTTACTACAGCTATTCTGCTTGACAGTATATGGGATAGAGAAAATTTTTGCTGTCTCTAAAGTTATAGCAAGGAGTCGAAATGAAAACAGAAATGCCAAAGGCCGATCAAATCGTGCATAATTGGTATGTGGTTGATGCAACGGATCAGGTACTGGGACGATTGGCAACGCGGGTTGCGTCTTTAATCAGAGGCAAGCACAAGCCGATTTTCAGTCCGAATCTTGACACAGGCGACTTCGTGATCGTGTTAAATGCTGAGAAGGTGAGACTTACAGGTAACAAGGAGTTACAGAAGACTTATCAGCGCTACAGTGGTTATCAATCTGGCTTAACAACGATTTCGTTCAAGCGCATGCTTGCCGAGAAACCGGAAGAGATCATCATTCATGCCGTAAAAGGGATGCTGCCCAAGAATATTTTGGGGCGTCAATTACTGCAGAAATTGAAGGTTTACACCGGTAATGAACACCCGCATCAGGCACAGAAACCTGAGAAGCTCGAATTGGTTTAGGAGGAAATGAATGCAGTATTTTGATGCAACTGGACGTCGTAAAAATGCCGTTGCCCGGGTACGTCTTACCCAGGGAACCGGGAAAAGAATCGCCAATGGCCGCACGATGAAAAAATACCTCTCACGTGAGACACTTGAGATGCTTGTGGAACAGCCCCTTGAGATAGTGGGTTTAACCGACAAGATCGATATCAAGGTAAACGTGTGCGGTGGTGGTTTATCGGGTCAGGCGGGTGCCATACGTCATGGAATTTCCCGTGCCCTTATCAAATATGATGAGGAATTACGATCCATTCTCAAGAAGAGAGGCTTCCTCACTCGCGATCCCCGTATGGTGGAACGTAAGAAAGCAGGACAGCCGAAAGCCCGTAAAAGATTCCAGTTCTCGAAACGTTAAAGAAAACAGGGATCACCAAACAGCAGAGCTTACAATGGCAAAGCGGTGTCCGCTCCCTTTCTCGCGGATTGTATTGCCACAAGCCTGTTGAATTTTAAACCGTATTAAAGGAGACGAAACAATGTCAGTAGTAACAATGAAACAGTTGCTGGAAAGTGGAGTTCATTTTGGGCACCAGACGTATAAATGGAACCCGAAAATGGACAAGTATATCTTTATCAAGAGAAACGGGATCCACATACTTGACCTGAAGCAGACGCTTGATGCCGTAAATGAAGCTTATATGTTCATCAAGGAAGTAGTCAGTAATGGTCACACGGTACTATTTGTGGGAACAAAGAAGCAGGCTAAGGAAGCCATCGACAAGGCATCCAAGAAATGTGCTTCCTATTATATCAGCAATCGCTGGTATGGTGGAATGCTAACCAATATGAAGACGATCCGGCGGCGTATCGAGAAACTTGATTACTTTGAACAGATAGTGGAAGATGGAACGATCAAGCAGTTTACCAAGCTGGAACACACACGTCTGAAGAAAGAGTATGACAAAATCGAAAATGCTTTGGGTGGAATTAGAGAGATGGACGTATTGCCAGGAGCGGTATTTGTGGTTGACATTCAAAAGGAAAGCATAGCCATAAATGAAGCACGTAAGCTGGGTATTCCCATTGTAGCAATGGTAGATACGAATTGTGATCCTGACCTGGTGGATTACGTGATACCAGCCAACGACGATGCCATTCGTGCCATAGACCTGATCTGTAATATTATGGCAGATGCCGTAATTGAAGGGCGTCAGATCCTGGAAGAAGGCGGAGCAGAAATGCCAACTCTTGAGCAATTAGACGAAATTTCTAAAGATGAGAATAATGAGGAATCGGACGATATAGACGATTCCGAATAATAAGATTAGTGGAGAACCTGCCATAGCAGGTTCTCCAGACTATTAGTAAAGGAGACAAAAATGAGTTTTACAGCACAAGAAGTGATGGAACTGAGAAAAATAACCGGGGCAGGCATGATGGACTGCAAGAAAGCCTTGAATGAGACCAATGGCGATAAAGATGCAGCAATAAAGTATCTGCGGGAAAAAGGGATCAGTAAAGCAGCCCAGAAAGCTGAAAGAACAACTCGTGAAGGTAGAGTCTATTCTTATATTCACAGCAATGACAAAGTGGGTGTATTGCTTGAGCTTAATTGCGAATCAGACTTTGTTGCCCGTAATGAAATATTTGAGCAACTCTGCAAAGACATAGCCATGCATATTGCGGCCTCGAGTCCTATGGCAATTGATGAAGATGGACTAGATCAGGAGAAAATCAAAGAGGAAGCCGAAATTTACCGTAATAAGGCGCTTAATGACGGCAAACCGGAAAAGATAGTAGATCGCATCGTGGAAGGTCAGGTGGATAAATATAAGAAACAGAATTGCCTTCTGCACCAGGAATTTGTAAAAGACCCGGATAAAACAATCAAGGATATCATCACCGACGCCGTAATGACGCTGGGAGAAAACATCCAGGTAGCCAGATTCGTAAGATTTAGCCTGGGGGAATAAAATGCCCATCTTCAAACCAGCAAGCGTCCTGTTGAAGCTTTCCGGAGAAATATTATCAGGAAATAAACAGTCTGCTTACGATTATGCAGTAATTGACCGCATAACGGACTGCATTATCAAGGTTCGTAATCAGGGATTCCGTATTGGAGTAGTAATCGGCGGGGGCAACATCTTTCGCGGTTCGTCAGAACTGGGAAAAATGATCAATCGTAATACAGCAGATAACATCGGGATGCTGGCTACTATTCAGAATGCTCTTTTAATAAGTGAAGTGCTTAACCGTAAAAATTATCCATCTTCAGTATTTTCAGCAGTTCAGTGCGATAAAATTGCGGAATATTTCACCTGGGGTACGGCAAACAGTGATTATCAGAAAGGAAAGATATGCTTCTTCAGCGGTGGTACCGGAAATCCATATTTCACAACAGATACGGCAGCAGTACTGCGCGCCGTGGAGATAGGAGCCGGGCTGGTTTTGAAAGGTACAAAAGTTGACGGTGTATTTACAGCCGATCCTGCCAAAGATCCGAAAGCGGAACTTATCAAAGATGTCACCTTTGACAGGGCATTAGCAGAAAAATTGAATGTTATGGACATGACCGCCTTTTCGCTGGCTCGCGACTATCAGATGCCGGTGAAGGTCTTTAACATCAATGAAGAAGATTCTATATTACGTGCAATCATTGACAATGATTTCGGGACTCTTGTCCATCCCTGACAAAAGGGTCTTCAAGAGTTTCAAGGAGTATATGATGAATAAATTAATGGAAGAATTTGATCTTAAAATGGAGCTGGCTTACGAATCAATGTTACAAAGATTTGCCGCAGTGCGCACCGGTAGAGCCAATGCTGCTGCACTTGACCATATTTCCATTGATTATTATGGTCAACAGACTCCCATCAAGCAGCTCTGCAATATTACTATTCCGGAGTCGCGACTGATCGTGATACAACCCTGGGACAAGACCTCGCTTCCGCTCATCGTGAAAGCAATTCACGCCTCAAATATCGGTGTCACACCCGAAAATGACGGTAACGTGATCAGGTTGCCCTTTCAGCCTTTAACAGAAGAAACACGCCTCGATATCGTGAAACAAATTAAGAAAATGACCGAGGAAGGTAAGGTGGCTATACGTAATATCCGCCGTGAATGCAATGATGAGATGAAGAAGATGGAAAAAGATGGCGATTTTACGGAAGATGACCTGAAATCCGGCCTGAAAAAGATTCAGGAAATCACCGATAAATGGACTGATAAAATTTCCGAAGTAACTAAAACCAAAGAAAACGAAATAATGGAAGTTTAACGACAATGAATAACAAAGAAAAGAATCTGTATTTCATTACAAGTGAATGCATTATGTGCGGTATCTGCGTTGATATCTGCCCCGTTTCAGCCATAGAAGAAGGCGATGATCAGTTCGTTATCAATAACACCTGCATCAACTGCGGGAAATGCAAAGACGCCTGCCCTATCGAAGCAATAAAGGGTAAATAATTTATCTGATATTTATCAAAGCCTTCAGTAATGAAGGCTTTTTTATTTGTAATATTTACGGGTATAGCCGGTTACCCATTTTCCTTTGGGAGTAAACAGCCTTTTTATGGACCCGGTAAGGAAACCCAGACCGTAAGCAAAAACCTGGGTAAAAAGAGTTATTATAGACAGAAAGCCTACTAAAGCTGAATGGTTGCGGAATGTTGACTGCAGAAAAGTAAATACTGCCAGACAAATGCCAGCTATCAATTCCGGATAAAGCACTGATCTGCCCCATTTGAAGAAGATAGCAGTCAGCAGAGTAAAGAGAAATATAGTTACTATTATTGCTGGCAGGGCATGCACCGGTTTCAGCATCTGTTTGTCAATCATGCCCAGATTTATCCGTGTGACACCCCAGTTGAATACCTGTTTATAAAAGCGGCTCAGGTTAGTTCTGCGCTTATGATAAACCACTAAATCCGGCAGGAAAACAACTTTATAACCGGCACGGTAGATCCGGTTGGAAAATTCCATATCCTGTCCGTGCCTGAGGTCATTCATTCCGCCGATTTTTTCATAGACGTGTTTTTTTACTCCCATATTAAAACTGCGGGGATAGTATCTGGCAATACTCTTGCCTTTTGAGCCCCTGGTTCCGCCGGTGCCCAGAAATGAGGTCATGGAATAATTAACGGCTTTCAAAAAAGGTGGAAAATCATCTCTTTGCGTATCTGGTCCGCCACAGGCGTCAAATTCTATTTCTGTGAGGTAATTTTGTAAAATTTCAATATAATTTTGTGGGACGGTGCAATCGGAATCAATGAACACGAAGAGATTTCCGGCTGCTTCCTGCATTCCCAGATTCCGGGCTTTTCCGGGTCCTTTATTCTGCTGATGAAAGTATTTTAGTGGCAGTTTTTCCTGAAAGGCGGTAAAAACTTCCATCAGATTATCAGAAGAGCCATCATCCACGATGATGATCTCCCAATCCTCTTTTTTTGATTGCTCACAGAAGGACTGCAGAAAATCAGATATTTCGTCTGCCCTGTTATAAACCGGTACGATGATGGATATGAAATCAGGCATCAGCGGTTTTTGCTTCCTTCTTTTTTCTGAGAAAAGTAATGACGACAGCTATAATTAACAAAGTCCAGCTTATCAGGTGTCCGATCCGGGTGATTGAGAGATTTTTAAGATATGTTTCCGGGGTAAATACAAATTCCACTTCCTGGATTCCCGGTTTGTCGAGATATATTGAACGTAGAACGTGGTCGGTCTTGTATATTTCCTTTTCTTCCCCATCCACAAAGCATTTCCAGCCGGCAGGATAGTAGATCTCAGAAGCTACGAACAGTGTTGGAACATCATAACTGACTTTATATTTTATATGGTTATATGAAGCATCAATAACCTCTATATTTCCCTGAACCGGTTGCGCAATTTTGATTTGCGGGTCTTCTTCCAGGATAGCCATGGTGTAGGCATCAAACTGAGGCAGATTAAGTGCTGCCAGGCGCGCTTCTCGGTCTGGTATCACCTCGTATTGGCCCGCAAACCAGGCGGGACGGGCATTGAAACTCGTCTGATAAGTATATAATTCGGCTGGCTTGTCATAGTAATATAGAGTCAGATTCTTTCCTGGTAACTGCTGCTTGCTGATGATGTATTTTGTATTCAGCATCTTCATAATATTCCAGTTCAGGGGCAGGATTTTATCTTTTCCGGCATACAAGCATTTTTCAATGATATCCTGATAAATGCGCAGCTTCGCAGCATTATAACCGCCAATGGAGTTATGATAATAACTGTAATCATTAGAATTAAAGGGATTTTCCGTGATGGGAAATACCCGGAAATAACTTTCATCTTTCAGTAGTATCTGGTCAGTGTTTTTCATTCTGAAATGGCTTTTTTCCAGTTGCTCAGGATTATTAAGTTCACCTTCCGCCTTTATTAGATAGGGAACCTGATCAGAAAGAAGCAGTCCGGCAAGGATAACCAGAAACAGCACAGGTTTTATCTTTCTACTTAAGAAAGTCAGCGTTAAAGCACCGGCTGCCAGAGCATAAAGTATTAACCGCCAGCCGTCTGAAACCATCATATCCAGCCGGGCTTCTGCCAGCATTTGCGCTCCCCTTTGTGATACTTCATCTCCTTTCAGCATCTGGAATGAGCTGCCAAAAAGAAGAGGAAAAAATCCGGAAAGGACAAGAAAAATTGTCGCATTTATCACCGGCTTCTTTATATTTTCTTTCTGCAGCAGCAGGTTGTCAAGACCAAATCCGGCAAAGATCACAGTGATAAAAAAGAGCATTAACTGCATCATAGCGGGAACCCGGAATTTATTGAAGTAGGGCAGATGATTGAAGAAGATATTATAAAACCCCTGGAAATGCCTGCCGAATGAAAGCAGCAATCCCAACAAAAAGAGCGCTCCCAGCAGTCGAATAATTCCTTTCCGCCAGCCTGAAATTACACCAATCAAAGCCAGAAATACCATAACGATACCAATATAGTCATAAGTCTGAGTAAAAGGCATATAACCCCAATAACCACGTATCGTTTGTCCCTGCAATTGCGGAACTGCGGAACCGGTGTATTTCTCTGATGAAGTACCGCCAAAAAAACGAGGCATCGTCCAGTTGAAAACAGCCAGCGGGTGCATTGACCAGTTCGTGGCGTAACTGGTATCGAGACCGCTGGAACCTTCTTCTCCGGTTCCCCCACGTATAGAGTATGGCGTGTATTCATTCACTACAAACAGAGGTTGCGCCACCATCATAACAATCAGAATAGAAGCCGGGATCAGGATAATAATTTTTAGGGCAAATATCTTAAACTCACGCTTGAGCAATAGATTGATCAGGTAATACCCACCTAAAAAGAGTAGCAGAATTATCTGATAAAACATTACCTGGTAATGCTGAGTGCGAATCTGAACTGTGATGCTGAAAATGAAGCCCAGCAGCCATAAGATGTTTTTTTTGTGTAGATAGCTCAGAAAGAAGAAGGTCACAAAAGGCATATACATTACCGGGCGGAATTTCTGAAAATGCCCGATTGAAAGAATGGACATAAAATGCGGGATCAGAATAAAACCCAGAGCCGCAAAAGCACAAGCCCACCAGTTCAACTTAAAAAAACGCAACAGATAGAACATTCCTGTGAACCCGACTAAATACAGCCAGATGTAACGGTAAAAAATCTTATCCAGGTATTTATGAATTATGGTATCAAAGTTAAAAATTCCTGCACTCTTGCGATGATAGATCGGCATTCCGGAGAACACAGTTTTATTCCAGAGAACATCTTCCCCGCTTTCTTTCTGGAACTCGGTAATTTGATGAGATGCCCCTTTTGAGCCAATAACGTCAACACCACCAGGTCGCTTTCCCTGAAATGCCAGAGGATATAACACGCTTACCAGCAGCAACAGACATATGCCAAAAAGCAATAAATTTTTCCACCATTTTTCTGATTTATTTTGCCTGGGTTGTGGCGTTTTTACCTCATTTCTCTTTTTACTCATCTAATTACCTCCCAAAAATCTTCTTATGAGCTATCTTAATCATATTTAGAATATAAATAAATTCAATTCTCTTAATTTCACAAACATCGACCCAATAACCCCGTAATTTACTTTTATTTATTACTTAACGGGATTAATACGGATCTGGAAAAGGTTAACACTATCTCATCTCTCTGGTTTCTCACTTCCGTTATTACTTTCACAATACCACGATCCGGCTTGCTTTTCGACAGCCGCTTTTCCAGTACTTCCGTCCGGGCATAGATCGTATCCCCAATAAATACCGGGGCTGTATGATTTATCTCATGATAAGCAAGATTGGCAATAGCCTTACCACTGATATCGCGAACAGTTAGCCCTACTGCCAGAGAAAACACCAGTGTGCCGACTACCAGCACCTTTCCATGCTGCTGCCGTTTTGCATAATCCCAGTCAAGATGCACCGGATGATGATTCATAGTTAATAGGCTGAAAAGATTATTATCCGATTCGGTTATTGTTTTGCCCGGTTCATGCTCCATTACAGAACCAACCTTAAAATCCTCAAAATATCTGCCGAATCCGTAAGCTTTCTGCTCCATGTAAGCCCCCACGGTCATTACTTTTTTATATAGCAATTAGATTTTCCTGTTATTTGATGTCAATGTAATCACTGCCAGTTTTATCTAATTATTTTGTTTTAAGTAACCTGCAGCAAATTTATCAAAGGTCTTGAGGGCTTCATATCTGGCAATCAGGCGCTGTGCTCTTTTCAGATTAGGCTGGGTAATAAGATACTTACCGACTCTCGCTACACCCTGCTGCGCCTGCTCGTTTTCAGCCGCAATTTTGAGCATCTCATAAGCATCTTCCACTTTCGCGGCGGAAGGTGTGAATAATTCCCGCGCGATGGGAATCTGCGAAGGTGAGATCAACAACATGCCCTCATAGCCCAATTCCAGACCCGGCTGAATAAAATTGCGCAGTCCTTCATCATTACCAACCTGAACATAGGGCGTATCAATCGGCATAATTCCGGCAGCCCGTGCCGCCAGCAACACCTGACTGCGCGAAGGCTGCATTGATCTGCCATCAGGCGTATGCAAACCTTCCATATCACTCAAAAGGTCTTCGGCACCATAGAGCAATCCTCCCACCCGCGGAGTAGAAAACGCTATTTCCCGGGCATTTAGTATCGAGCGTGGTGTTTCCATGATCACGATTACGGTAAAATGATTGTTTTTTAAACCCAGTTCTTTCTCTTTGGCAGTCAACATTTTATCAAAACTTATTACTTCTTCGGCAGTATATACTTTCGTCATCACGAATCCGTCCAGATTAGCATGGCTCACGGCATCCACATCCCGACCGGTCAAACCTGTTTCCAGAGAATTCAATCTCACATATATCAGTCGTTTAGAACAAATCGGCTTATCAAGGTAATTTCTAATTGTTTTTCGTGCCTGCTCTTTAAATGCTGCCGGAGCTCCATCTTCCAGATCAAGAATTACGGCATCAGCTTCTGAATGAAGGGCTTTTTCAATATACTTTTCCTTATGACCCGCTGTGATCAGTGGCGTTCTAAGAATAAGACGCCCACTATATTTTGAAGACATCCATTAACCTCATTTTATAATTTTCTTAAAGCATAATAGCTCATTCCATGAATTAATCGTCAAGAACTTTATACCGGTACACGGGCATTGCCGGGCAGCTTAATTATTTAGACTTTCCCCCCAGATCACTATTTCAATAATACCACCTTACAGGTTTCAGAAGATGAATCACTTGTCAGCCGGATAAGATAAATACCGCTGTTCATACCGGTTGCATCCCAGATAAATGCCTGTTTACCGGCATTCTGAACTTCATCAACCAGAACAGCTACTTTTTGCCCCTTGATGTTAAAGGCCATAATATTAACCTTACCTGATTTTGCCAACTGGTATTCTATCGTGGTTTGCGGATTAAAGGGATTGGGATATACGGCATTCAATCCTGTCATAGCAGGCACTTTTTCGGTAAAAGTGTAAATAACTCTATCTTTGAAGCCATCACATTCAATTTCCATGGTTATTGAACTGCCGGAAAGGTCGTCACTTAAATAAGGAATACGTAAAAAAGTTCCTGAAAAGCCTTCCGCTGCTGCCATAGCCAGTTGATTTTCATTCTGAAAATAAAGACCGTTGGGGCAAAGTACATCTGCAACGCTCAATGTAATTTCCTGCCAGTCTGTGATATTGTAATGCAGGCTGCTGATTTTTTGATCTGAACTTAAATAGAGATAATCTGAATCATTGTAAATTGTGATATAATTTTCAGTTCTATAAACATTTTCTACCGGCAATTCATCAATAATGCCGACTACATACTGCAGAATGTATGCGCCATCCACAGCGCCAACCTCTCCATTCTGGTCCACATCTGCCTGTAATTGTCGCCAGTCTTCCCAGGGTAGCGGGTCTTCCGGTATGGGGTCTAAACCTACTGAATACATTAATGCCAAGGCTGCATCGACACTTTCCACTAAGCGGTTATCATCAATATCTCCATACATCAAACCCGAAATCACTTCAATATAATCCTCCTTTACTTCAGTATCTGCATAATTAAGATATTGACTGTAAACGCGAAGTTTTACTGTATAAAGTCCCTCTTCATTATAAGTATGAACAGGATTTTGCGTATAGCTGTCTATTTGATTATCCCCATCAAAATCCCACTGCCAGGATGTTGCCGGATAAAACGGGGAACTTAAATCTGTGAATTGCACAGTCAATGGGCTAAAACCGGTTAGTGGTTCTGCAGAAAAATCAGCCATAAGACCCGGATTATATATTTCTTCAATTTCTTCATCGGTCAATAAACGATTGAAAATATAAAAATCATCAATCGCGCCATCTAATAAGGGAAATTCTCCACTATAACTATGCCCATTACATTTTGTTGCCCCAATATCAAAAGTTCCACCGGAAAAATCCACACTGGTCGCTGAGCCGCTTACATGTTCGAATTCAATATCTTCTCCATTAACAAGCATTCTACCTTCATCCATATACATATTATCGACAATAAAGATAACTTGATACCATTGATGAAGACTGAAAGTATAAAAACCATGGTAAGAAATCCTGTGCTGGGGTCCTCCGCCATTACCATTGCCTAAATGAAAGGAAACATGGTCTTTCCCTACATTGGACTGAGCTAAAGAATAATATACATCCTCACCTCCACCATCCCAGGTTTTGCTGCCAAATGTCACATGGTAATTATGTTCGAAAGTATTTGCTTTGAACCAGAATGCTACTGAGAAAGGAAATCCATCAGCAAATAGATTATAAGGGATCTCAACATGCCCCCCGTCTGCCTGAAATTCATAGGCACATTCAGGATTTCCATATCTGTCTTCGGTTAATATTGCCCCGACTGCCACACCGTCATACTCATTTACGCTATAATCTTCGGCATTGCCGTTAAACGGGTAAAATGCCACAAGTCCATCTATGATTGGAATAACATTGATTAAATCTGTTTTCAAAATTGTGGATATTTCTGATGTACCTTCTTCAAGGACAGTCAGAGATACACTGTATACCCCGGCCTCCATGAAAGTCCATAAGGGATTCCTTTCAAAACTGTCGAGGATCCCGTCATTTTCAAAATCCCATTCCCAGGCGGAGGGATTTCCGGAAGTTAAATCTCTAAACTGAACTGTCAGCGGGGCGTATCCGGTTGTATCACTTACTTCAAAATCTGCCTCTATTCTTAATAAGACCGGTAACTCACTTTTCTCTGCAATGCCCTCAGTCCCCGCATTACAAATGGCAATGATCAAAAATAACATTGCGCAAAGCAAATGCTTAATTTTCATCTTTCCTCCTGTTTCTTTCTGCCTTTTATCACTTATCCATTTTAAACTATGCCCATTAGCAACCGGAATGAAAATCAGTTCGGTTAAAGGCTCCCCAAAGCTTTCATCATTTATATTTTTTCATTCTATCAATAATCAGGTTACAACTGGACTTCTAATATTATAATTGTCAATACAATTATTATTCTCATTGACTTCAATAATGATGAGACTGTTCAACATCAGGTACTCTTTTACAGTAACTTATACTGAATAATTTCAATAATACTGCACGCCTTGATGTTTTCTTGACAAATATGGCTCATGTTGATGTCATTTATAAAGCTTTAAGAAAGCGCTTTCGGTCGTTTATTTCTTCTTTTCCCCATTGGGGATATTTATTTGTAGAAAAAGGATAAGAGCACCCCCCCCCGCGACCGGCTCCGCCGGTCGCGGGGAGGGGAGGACAACATCTTTTTCTACAAATAAATAAGTCCTACGGACTAAAATTTTCCCTGATTAACCTCTTATATAACTCAAGTTTCGCAGGTGCTAAGAGCAGAAATAAACCTATCTATTTATGAAAGAAATTACATGAAAAACGATATCCAATCGTTTGCCATTATATAATATAGATGCTAATGTTCATTTTTGGCTATTTTATTATTTTTATAGAATTATTCTATCCTATTTTTACTAAAGATTTTCTTTGGGTAAAAAATGAAATGCTATTTTTTCAAACTCCGGAATATATAATACAATAGATAATCTAAATTTATGTTATACTTCTTTTTTAGTCGCGAACTAGCTAATAACGGGAACAAATGAGTTAATTTAAATTTTGAGCCAAAATAACCCTAACACTATAACTTCTATAACTCCTATAGCTTCTATAACTCCTATAATGATTTCTTTGAGAAGATTGTGTTGCGAAAAATCCCAGGACATTACCCGCTGCGGATGAGATTTTGATGCAGATGATATAAATCTTTTCGGAAAACCGGTTTGCATCTTTTTTAAAAAATTTGAACATGTTAGCAGAAGATGCTTTGTCCTGATTAATGATAAATTACCAGGTTACTATAAATAAATGTGACCGAAATTTATCGAAAATGACAATAATGTGACCAAAATGTGACCGCATAATTAATTGATAAGTATATATTTTACCCCTGCCGGTCACATTTTTTGCGTTTTTTGAATATATATACACCTATTTTTAACTTTTCCCTATAATTCAATCATTTATCGTTAATTATTAATCATTAATCAATTACTGTCACCAATTCCCATCATTATAGATAGATAAATATTAGAAATGTTCCCAAATGTTACCAAATGTTACCAGAATGTTACCTCATAACTATATGTTAATATGTCAGTTACAGCAAAAAGTAACATTTTTAGCGTTTTTTAAAAATATATACCCCTACTTTTT
>JAIPGO010000099.1 GCA_021736135.1 Candidatus Cloacimonadota bacterium | reverse complement strand
CTGGCTATTATAAATAAAAAAGTAATGAAAGGTAAGGAAAAGGTAATGTCATAACTTCATACATTAATAATAATTACAACAAAATATTACCTTTTTCGCGTTTTTTGAATATATATACCCCTATTTTTAACTTTTTAAAAAATTCACCATTCGATGTTCGATTCACGACTCACGATTCACGACTCACGGCAACCGCAGGTTGCACAATTTTACATTTTACATTTTCAATTTTACATTCGGTATTTCCGTAAATATATGCCAATATTTGATTTTTTTAAAAAGTATCCCCTTCGATTCACGACTCACGGCAACCGTAGGTTGCACAATTTTACATTTTCAATTACTTACCTCCCCCTTCGTCCTCTAAATCCGCTGTGTCCTCTAAGTCATTCCCTCTATCAGTCTCTAAGTCACCCCGTCTTTGTCAATCCCTCGCCCCTCGAGTTTTCGTTGATCATACTGCACCGTTTGAGATAGTTGAAATGAATGTCTTCGACTTTGTTGTAGTGCATTCTGAAAATGTCATTATCCAGATCGGATAATCTAATGGTAAGAAGTTTCTGCAGAGTCATTTTACTCTGGATGAGTATCATGAAAACGTGATAATAATAGACCTCACTCTTTCTGCTCTGGTCTATTTTGGTAAAGAACCGGGCTACTTCTCCAAGGCTTGCCATACTGCACTCCTGCCGGACTTCCACCGGCTATGTATTAAGCTATTTTAATAAATAAACTGACAGCCCTGGGAAATTCATATTGCTCCTTTTTTGTTATTATCTAATGGATTTTCTGAGGGAATTGTCCTTTCTATACAGTGAAAATGTAACCATTCCATATAGTTCCGATTAAAGCCCCGATCCTGGATCATCCAGCCTCCATTATCATTTAGCAGTGTTATATTTACTCCCATTATAACACTCAGATTACTAAATTCCCCTCTAATACAATAAACACTTATTATCAATATAACTCTGTTACTATATATAGTGATGGACAATAATTATCAAAATATTCTGTCAAGTATTTTTTCGATTTCGTTAGTCGTGATCAGTGAAATGTCGCTCCCTTTGCTTAATTGAATATAAGATTGAGGGTATCTTAGATGAAACCAGCCCGGATAATTTACCCGGGCTGGCTGTATTTTCTCTACTTAAGCAGCAGACATTTATTTACTGCTTCTGTTTTTCCATTTACGATCAGGTTATAGAAATATACTCCTGAACTTGTTTTTGTTCCCGATTCATTATCTCCATTCCAGATAACTGAATGTTTTCCTCGAATGAGAATATCAGAGACAAGCGTTTTCACTTTTTGACCCCTTACATTATAAACAATAAGTTCTACTTCACTTTCCACCGGCACTGAGAATGAGATTGTTGTAGTTGGATTAAAAGGATTGGGATAATTCTTATTAAGTACAACATACTCCGGAATATTATCTTCATCAGTCGTACCATCTGGATTTTCCAGAAGTTCTCTTAGTAGTTGATCTCTTTTTAATTCAAATTCTGCTCTGGATGCAGGCTTAAGCTCAGGGTATTGTCCTGTATATCCTGGTCTGCCATTATTTTCCATTAGCAGATAAGTATATCCGGCATCGATAACTGCAAAAACAGAGTCCTGGATCGTAGGTGGATCTGCAATAATATCTTCATAATATCCGATTGCAGTCACATAATTTTCCATACTGACCTCGCAGTAATTAGAAAAATCTGCTGCTAAATCCTGAATTTCCGTATCATAAGTCAATGTACTATAGTATTCCTGCAGGTCTGAGAAATCCCACTCAGCTTTTGTATAAAGAGCAAAAAGTTCTTTCGCACCAGCAGTTGCATATTCACTTTCAGGATATGTTTCGATAATTCCTAAATAAATGGAAAGAGCACTCTCGTAGTCTTCTTCTTCTTCACACAATTTAGCATCTGCAAAAAGCGTAACCGGATCATCTCTTGATTCTCTGCCTGGAACCCATTCTGGTGTGAAATCAAAATAAATATCATCTGGAGACAAATCTAAATTTGCATCAAAGTTTGGACCCCAATAATTATTTTCTACACAGTGAGCAGGAGATGTTCCATGATCGGAACACCTTAACAAGTAGTAAGAATGATCGCTGTCATAAATCTGGTTGTATTCGAATTGGTAAGGGAAACTGTCATGAGTAAAGACCAATTCATTAAAATCATTATTTTGGATGATCTGGTATGGGCTTGTGTTGCTGCCAGTTAGATTTATCTGACAATTATTGAATCCTAATATTCCAGTCAATTTATTGGTTATTGTATTATGACCGGTTATATCGGCATAAGTAGTAAAGAGGTATATACCAAATTCATTGCCATTACCTGTAATTTCATTATTCTTGATGATATGATCTTGTCCGGTGCCTGATTTATATATCTTAATTGCAGTGCCAGGGCAATCAATTACATTATCAGAGATATTATACTCATAATACGAATTGATATAGATAGCAGGCTTAGTTCCCGAATTATCGAATGTTCCATCACAAAACGCAAACATATCTGTTGTTACAATACCTTGAAGTTGATTTACATATATGAATGAATTAGTCATATCTGCATTGTAAAATTCTAAATCTCTTCCGTAGTGTTCAATTGTGGAATTTGTGAATTCACCATAATTTATAATGATATCGGTCATTTCTGAATAAAAATCGCAATTGCTGAAAGTCGGGTGATTAATTGTTATTGATGATGTATTATAGACAAATACTCCATCCCAGTAATTATCATTAACTGATGTAAACTCTGCATAATCAGCATATAAGTAACCATAGACATTGACTCTGTTACCCGGAATAGTTACTTCTATAACTGAACTCGCAGTGGGTATAAATGTCTCAGCACACCCATTGATGACTGCACCAGTTCCCATAAATAAAGTACCACCATCTTCAACTGTGATCTGGGCGTTTTTACCACCAAAAGAACCAAGATTGACTGTTCCATCGACATAAAGAAATTCCCCATCTGGTACAATTACATCCCATTTAATGTCTTTTGTGCCTGTCCAGGTCTCTGACCCTCGAACAATTTGCTTGATATATGGAATGTAATTATGCTTAGTAACGCTAACAATCTGATAATCAAAAAGTGGACATTCTGCTTCTCCGTTACTATCAGTCTGAATAAATTTCTCATTAACATATCCATCGGTAGCAAAGTAAACATTTGCATCCTCTAAAGCTACACCATCACAAGTAACAGTTACAGTATTATTAACATAATCATGAGATACTTCCATGTATTCAGGTACATCAGTCCAGATTTCCATTTCAGGATCACCAAAAAGTGTAGTGGCTAACATTCCAACTCTATAATCACTAACTTCTGTTTTTCCAAGACTCAATGCTCTTCCGATATTATACACTTCATCATCGCGAATCTTCATGAGGAACTCTTTTTCTATTATTACAGAATTATCTCCACCAACACTTGTATTCGCAATAATGGCAGGCCCTCCTTTATTTTCCAGGTAGGTTGTAAAAGCTTCAGCCATACTTATTCTATTGCCCCATTCATCATCAGTTACGTCACTATTCTGAGATTTATCATAAGAGCCAGGATTACAGGACATCATATAACAGATACTATATTTTCCATCTTCTTCGAGATTATCGAATCCATTTTCTGTTTCATCAATTGAATTTTCATCATAATTGTCCAATGAATAGATAGAGTAGCCTTCTGTTTCAAGAGTATAATTATCTATTCCAAATTTTTTCCCATGCCAATAGAAATGAGACATTCCATAATCATTATTTAAAAAGTTTACTACACACTCTCCTGATGGGTAGGCTGGATCACGTGTTGGATTGATTATATCAGAAGTCGAAAAAATATCCGCAAGTAAGTCATCAAATTCGTGTTCATACCACTTCAACGCACCTGCTCTACCTTGAAAACCTTCAAATAGTATTGACTTATCAAGATAATCAAAATCTCCATATCCAGGATTGGTTTCATAAGTGATCAACTTATTTATCCATCTTTGTATTTGTTCCTCATTATTATCTGGTTCTCCCTGCTCACTGATCACTATTCGCCCAATGAATAATTCAGGAAAACAGTCAATCGGATCTGCCGGAATATAATCTGGATAACCTGAATCATCTTCCCCATAATAATTATATATATCTCCTTCCTGATCATAATCCCCATCAAAGTCTTGAAAATACAAGTCAGTTGGTATCCGGCAATAAGTGTTATATTCCTCCCCAGCTCCTGCTCCGAGCCTTCTCCATGCATTATTAGCACCTTCGTCAGAAAGATAACACGCATACCTTACGGGTAAATCATCATCATTTATATTAGGCGTATAATCCCAATCAGTTGATCCACCTACAATTATTGCATACACTGTTGCATTACTTTGCACCTTATCTCGAAGAAACATTCTAATATCGCCTGCCAGGTCATCTATCGTGTTATTATGTAACTCATCGCCATCGTACATAGCTGCAATACCTTCAATATCAACTCCATTTACTTCATAATTATCAGTAGCTTGATATACAACATTGACTCCCTTCATTCTTTTCCATTGGATAAAATCATCAAAATCATCTTCATAAGCATGAAGACCAATGATATACATTGCGACATATTGATTAGCATTTTGGACAACTGTTGGATCATTCCTGTAAGTGTCAACATCTGAATCATTCTCCACTAATGAGCGAAGATCATCATCGAACACCTCGTCATATTGAGCTAATCGGTATTGAGGTATAACTACGGGAGAGTCAGAACTTGTAAAAGTAAATGTACAAGAAAGACCTGAATTGAAATACAATTCCTTTTTCGAAGGTTTAAATTGTACCGGATATACTGCAAGGGTAACGATTCTATTTGCCCCTTGAAAATATCCATGAGATAATACTTCAACCGGTTCTGATGGAAAATATGCTGCAGAATTATAGATTGTTGAATCAGGATCTGCTGGATCAGGTATATCTGACATTATTACTTCACCAGGTGAAGGATTGACAATAAAGTCTCCTTTGATCAAAGTCTGTTGTTTTGTAATTGTGATATTATCAACTTCCATTCCACTGGGAATAATCAAATTAACCAACTTATAGGGTAATTCAGGCTCACTTCTCTCGGTTGTAATTGTCAGATTTTCTACTCTGATTTCGTCATAACCCTCATTATTGGCGGTTATGGTGAGATCTGCAGTATCAAAGCTTACGTTATAGGATACTGCCAATAGCATAACGCTGATTAACAACATCAAACTGAATAAACATAACTTTTTCATTTTTTCTCCTCTTTTTTTATTTCAACAATAACATTTTCTGCAAAATTAACGTTTTCCCATCTGCGATTAATCTATAAAGATAAATCCCTGATGACACCTGATTACGATTGTTATCTTTCCCATCCCAGACGACTGAATTAATTTTCCATTTTCCATTTTCCATTTTCAATTCTCTTACCCGCTGTCCTTTTATATTAAAAATCTCAATGACAGGATCTGCTTTATTCTCAGGCAGCTCGAAGCTAATAGTCGTTACCGGATTGAATGGATTTGGGTAATTAGTCAGAGAGTATTTTGATGGAATTATATTTTCCTCGCTCTGACTACTACCGGGAAGACCAAATATCGTTGCTGTATTGCCAAGTCCAGTATCATTTTCTCTATTATTTATCAGGATTTCATCTTGACCATCTGAGTTTAAATCACCCAAATTACACCAGTAATAAGTAGTTATATTATTTTGGCATTGCAGCAATATATCATATTCATAATCACTTCCTGGTCCCCCATAATATATCAAAAATATATCCAGTTCCAGATTCCAAGAGACGATATCCAAATACGTATCTCCATTTATATCAGCAGATTCGAGATATCCCGGTATTTCCAGATAGTTCTGTTCAAAAATAACTTCCCCGGATGAATCAATATAAAAACTCCCAACTGCTCCATTAGGACCGTTGCCAATAATAACTTCTTGAATATTATCGCCATTATAATCTCCTGTAATCATGGCATTATTTCCTGAAGCCCAGCTATCTATCAATATATGATCACAAATTGTATCCATCTCTTCTCCACCTAAATATACTTCAACAGCAGCAGGTCCTTCCATTTCCTGAGTCCTGGTTACAATCAAGTCATCATACCCATCTGCGTTTATATCACAGACAGCTCTTTGTTTACCAAATTGTTCACTTGAACCTCCCTCTATTTGAAAGTCAGGCTCAGTGCATAATTCTTCACCACCAAAGAAAATCTGGATCAGACCATTCCAAAAATATGACGGTCCTTCTCCCCAGGTCAGGAGGTCGTCATATCCGTCTCCATTGAAGTCATAACCACCATTAAATGGTCTATAATCAAGTCCCCAGGCATCACCAACATAATCCTCTCCGTGCAGGATAAGTTCCGGTTCCAGATCAATTTCTTCTCCGCCAAAACAGATATAAATATCCCCAGGATCTGCCCAGCTAGTATCCACACAGAATGCCATATCTTTATATCCGTCAGCGTTCAGATCTCCACCCCAGGAGATGAATCCGGCGCTGGTAGGAGCTTCAATTTCAAATGCAAATGTTGTGTCCGGTATAGCATTTCCCATAAAAAACTGAAATTCGGGATAAGCATATAAAATGTAATCATCATAACCATCATTATTCAAGTCACTTCCTTCTTTATTAAGATTAATACAACGGAAAGGATCTCCCTCTGCTACTTCCCAGGTACCAATCGCTTCCAGAACATCCTGTGCCAGTAAGAAATTTGCTGAATAAACAATTACGCTAATAAATATCAACTTAATTAGTTTCATTTTTCCTCCTCTTTTTACTTCATCAAGATCATTTTTTGAGATGTTAATACATTGCCATCATCAACTAATCTATAAAGATAAACGCCTGATGACACCTGATTGCGATAGTTATCGGTTCCATCCCATACTACAGAATTAGTCCTTAATTCTTCATTTCCTGTCGCGCCGTAATGAAATGAAGGAGGATCAATTTTCAATTCACGAATGTGTTCGCCCTTAATATTAAAGATTTCAATAATTGGTTTGGCTACTCCATAAGGTAACTCGTAACTGATAGTAGTAACCGGATTAAATGGATTGGGGTAGTTATTAATTTTACATTTTACATTTTCAATTTTACATTCTTCGGAGAAGTTAGCCTGTGGTTCTTCCACAAAATTTCCGGTGCCATCATTAAAAAGGAGACTCACACCATCATGAGTAAAATCAACATTATATCCGGTTATTGCCAGGTCATTATAACCATTATTATCAAAATCCGCTGTGCAGCTTATAAAATATGTTGGATAACCAAGGTTATAACAGGCAGGTTCTAAAAAATCCCCATTTTGATCATTTAGCATTACATAAATTAATTCGAAAGCACTGCCAACTGTCATAAAATAAACTAAGTCAGGATAACCATCATTGTTAAAGTCGTTTATGTCCGTTATTATAGAACCCCAGGATACCATTATTGTATCTGCATCAGCAAATGTGCCATCCCCTGAATTATATAATATTTTAAATTTATCAAATTCTCCTGCACTTTGAAATTGGTAAAGACCAACATCATTATTTCCGTCATTATCCATATCCAGGCTGTAGATATTAGAGCATATAAAGGAATCCGGAACACTCTCAATGAAATAAGGTAGATCGTTATAGAATATTAATGGTCCTTCACCTGTGGTCAGAAGAACATCATCATACTCATCATCATTTATTTTCCCAACATCTAAACCCATTGCAATGGTTTCAGCGGTATAATATACATTCTCCGTAAATCCGCCATAACCGTTGTTATGTAATATTCCCCAGTATGGATCGAATCCTGATTTCCAAAAAACTATATCATTATCCCCGTCATTATTAATATCGGCTACTGATATCTTTTCATAATGATCAGATAAGGTAGAGTGAATGAGAATTGCTTCACCAAAACTTCCATCACCATTATTATGGTAATAAACAAATTGATAATCTTCTAATATCTTAGTAACCAGATCAGGCAGATCGTCATTATCAACCTTGAAACATTTTAGAAAGTGTAATGTCTCTTTCTGCAGATTATTAACAGAAAATAAACCAGTTCCGTCATTTAGCAATATAGCAATCGTGTCAGGGATTGTATTAGTGTAATAGCAGCTTACGACAATATCCATATCATTATCCAGATCAATATCCGCATAATCTATTGCTCTTGCCTGTCTGGGTACTAAATATTCGGAACAATACAATTCAATAAAAGAAAACAGGGAAACCAGGATTGTTAATAGCAGTTTCCAATTAAACCTGGATATTTTCATTTTATCCTCCACTAATCAATTTTAAATAATCTACCTGCTTCTCGCATACAATATGCTCTTTTATTTTTCCCAATAGCCAACCAATAATTAATCGAGACAATAAATGGAACTAATAAAAATTTCACGTCAAGTATTTTTTTTGTAGTTATATGAAATTTTGCGTTTACTCTTGTTTTTAAGGTCATAATTCAAATGGTATAATGCACGGCGTTTCAATTTTAATCGAACCTTCACTCCGTTCAGGCGTGAATCGTGAATCGTTAAAAAGTGATTAGTAAACAGTGAATAGTGAATGGATTCAAAATGAGGGGAAACGGAAATCGAAAAAGTAAGATCGTGTTTTCGTTTCAAGTTCCGAGTACCAGGCCCCGAGTCAAGCCAACCCAACCAGTACAGTTTTCCAGTCGTTTATCAGTAGCTGAGCGAAGCGAAACTCTCATTTTCTCATTTTCCCACCTTCGCCCCCTCGTACCCTCGTGCCTTCGTGCCTTCTGTTATCCAACCCTCAAACCTTCCAACCTTCTAACCCTCAGTTTTTCTCCCCCCCCTTCACTCCTTTTTCGCGTCATTTAGCGGCTATTCGCGGTTGAATGTCTTTATAATCCAGTCACCAATCACAAATCACCAGTCACCCTGAACGCAGTGAAGACTTTAACTACGTCTCAATACCTGCCAGAATAAATTGTTACAACGCCCGTCCAAATTCTCAGTATTATCATACCCGTAACTGCATTTTCTCGCTTTTCCGCCTTAAAATATCCTCTCAATCGCATATCATTATTAAATATATCTTTTTACCTTTAATACCGACTTTTTAGTTGTCACCTTTTAACAACAGAGGGGCACCCGATTGGCATCCGATTGGGTTAGCAAAATGTCACTTTACGGTGACTTTCACTTAGCTCACTGTATTATAACTATCGTTCTATTATTGCCACAGGCATTGCCCATCTCCCATCTCCCGACTCCCGTCTCCCGTCTCCCGACTCCCGTCTCCCGTCTCCCGACTCCCGTCTCCCATCTCCCATCTCCCGTCTCCCGACTCCCGTCTCCCGATTCACCTAATTTCATTGACGCCTTAAACCTCACACTCAAGTTTGCACCCAATAAATATAAACGGAGGTAGTATGGCTCAAAAAGTAATGATCTTTGGAGCAGGACTCGTGTCCAAACCGATGGTGGATTATCTTGCCGGGCATGGGTTTGAGGTTACGATCGGTAACCGGCACCTGGCAAAAGCGGCAAAACTGGCAGCAATTCACGAAAATGTGACAGCAATCGAAGTAGATGCCGGAGACGAAATATTAATGGAAAAACTGGTTGCGGAGCATGACATCAGCGTCAGCCTGCTGCCGGCAACGATGCATCCCGTAGTTGCCGGATTATGCATTAAACATAAAAAAGATATGGTTACCGCGTCTTACGTCAGTCCGGAAATGGCTGCCCTGGATGCCGCTGCCAAAACCGCAGGGATCACGATCATGAACGAGATCGGCGTTGATCCCGGCATTGACCATATGAGCGCGATGAAGATTTTTGACGAAGTGAAAGATAAAGGTGGCAAAATTGTCAGCTTTATGAGTTACTGCGGCGGACTGCCTGCTCTGAAAGATAACACCAATCCCATGGGTTACAAATTCTCCTGGGCGCCTAAAGGCGTGCTCATGGCTGCCGGCAATAATGCGCAATACCTGCGTGACGGCAAGATCGTGGAAGTCCCCGGCAAAGACCTCTTTGGTCATTACTGGCTGGTTGACGTTCCCGGTGCTGCCACTTTTGAAGCATATCCCAACCGCGATTCGCTCAGCTATATTGAAACCTACGGACTGCAAGGCATCAAAACCATTTACCGCGGCACGTTCCGCAACATCAGTCACTGCGATACCTGGTATGCCTTAGGACAACTCGGTTTCTTTAATAAGAACGGCGAAGTATTCGATAACCTTGATATGTCTGTCTCCGAGTTCATTAAAACGAAGATGCTGGGAATGGAAAAGGACGCCTGCCTGAGATGCAAAATGGCTGAAATGCTGGAAGTTAAAACCAGTAATATCATTATCAAGAAATTTGAATGGCTGGGATTCTTCGACAAAAACTACCAAGTACCTATTAAAAAAGGCGCTGCCATAGACGTTCTCACTGCTATAATGCTGGAAAAGATGAGCTATGCTCCCGGCGAACTCGATCTTCTGGTTATGCACCACGAATTCATCGCCGAATATGGCGACCGTCAGCAGCGTATCACCTCGACCATGGTGGATTACGGAATCGAAGGTGGCGATACCTCCATGGCCAGAACCGTATCTCTGCCGGCTGCCATAGCCGTCAAAATGATCCTCGAAGGCAAAATTGAAGCCACAGGCGTTCTGCGTCCCATAGACCGCAAAGTCTATCTCCCCGTCCTTGAGGAACTGGAAACAATGAACATCAAGCTGGTAGAAAGATTCTTCTAAAGAAATAACAAATAATATAGAATTAAAATATAAAAAGCCCGACTCATCGGGCTTTTTATTATCAATTATCAATTGTCCATTATCAATTATTATTGTCCCACGCTTCTTCAAAACTCAGATTATCATAATACATGCTGCGGGCCAGTTTTACCAGTTCGGCATTTTCCATGATCCAGACAACTTTGTTACGCCAGGTTTTCCGGTAATTGAAAGAGCCTGGTTTTCCACCGATCTTTTCCAGAAAACGCATATTTAGTTCCGGACTGAACAATACTGCTTTCCCGTATTCTTTGACCATGCTGTCCAGATAGCGCCTGGTTTCGGCAAATACCTGGAACTGGTAGCGGGTGTTCAGCCATTTGGTCATAAAATCTTCCAGGTTTTTTCTCTGAGCGGAAAGCTTCTCTTTCGGATGGTGTTTAAAATAAGTCAGATTTTCGGGAGTGCCACTATAAGGCTGAGGACGGTAATCCTTCTTGAGACTTCCAGGTCTCATTTTCCATTCCAGATCGTCATCTTCGAATGTTTCTATTCTCGCTTCATCGAATATGATCGTTCCGCTATCGACTATTTCCGGCAGATAAAGCGGCGGCAGTTTTGCATCACCTTTATTGGCTCCCAGGCTCAAAATATTACCCGTGATACGGGCTATATAGCCCTGTCCATACCCGGATTCCAGACCAGCCATTGCCAGTATTGCTGCGGGGGGTGTATTATACTTGATCGCCAGGTCGATTGTAACCTGGGCAAGATCCTCGTAAAACTCTTTCACGTGTTCATAATCGCGCAGGGAATTACCGTGCAAGCCCGTAAAAAGAAAAGCAATTACCCAGACTGATAACAACTTCCGTCTCATAAACCTCCAGTAAGCCCCTTTCTCATAATAAATAACCTCTTCCAAACTCAAATTAATATTTTCAGAAGCAACTTCATTGTAAAGTTTTTTCTCTCATATGACTCCAATAAAATGATTCGATACAGTTACATCTGCCAAGCGCTAAAGCCTTACGAATGGTCGCAGACCTCCACAATGGTTGACCCCCCCCATGTAATAAGCAACATTTTAGCTGGTAAATAACTATTAAGGTAGTGGCTTTGATCTATTTGTAGCATAGACGTCTCGTCTGTGTAAGGTTTTTTATAATTTACGAGCTTTTACGGTTAATTCCCGAGATCTGGCAAAGCGGTTCACAGACGGGGACGTCTGTGCTACAGGAGGATGATATTTACGTTATAAACCATAATATCGCGGATATAAAGCTGCTTGTAGCATAGACGTCTCGTCTGTGTAAGGTTTTTTATAATTTACGAGCTTTTACGGTTAATTCCCGAGATCTGGCAAAGCGGTTCACAGACGGGGACGTCTGTGCTACAGGAGGATAAAAGCTACTATTTCCGCCATTATAATTACTCGTTATTAAGTTTGGCTTCTCTCCTGTGGAATTATTTATTCTAAACCGAGAAAGTTGAGTTACCCGATAAAGATATGCATTGAAGATTCTAAACATTACAATCTCATTTAAAACAGGCAACTGCTCTAATTATACTTGACATATTATAATATACTAAATTAGAAAACAACAGAGTTGAGGATACTATATGATGAATACTCAGGAAAAAGCGTTAGAGCTTTTAAGGATCGGAACGGGTAATCCGGAAGCCGAATTTCGGGCAGATCAATGGGAGGCGATAAATCTTATTCTGAACCGGAAGCGTCTTTTACTCGTGGAAGCCACCGGCTGGGGCAAAAGTTATGTATATTTCATTGCTACCCGCATTTTACGTGATGCCGGAAAAGGACTGGTAATATTGATCTCACCCCTGCTTTCGCTGATGCGTAATCAACTGGAAGCAGCCCATCGCATGGGCATCTGCGCAGCTACGATCAATAGTTCCAATACGGAAGAATGGGAAGAAGTATATAAGCAACTGGCTTCTAACCGGCTCGATATTCTACTGGTTTCACCGGAAAGGCTTTCCAATGAGCAATTCCTGAAATTCCTACGCCAGAATATCTTGGCTGAATTGAGCTTCCTGATCGTGGATGAAGCGCATTGCATCTCCGACTGGGGACATGACTTCCGTCCTGACTACCAGCGGATTAAACGCATCATCAATTTTTTACCGGCAGATATTAAGTGAAATTGTTTAACTTATTTACGAAGGATGTAGTTATAGCGTAGATCAAACTTTCCAGTTTGATCCTTTAAGAGATTAATCTGGAAAGATTAATCTACATTAACGCAGCAGGCATTGAGTGAGGTAATGACTTCACTGCCGTCAGTAAAGGCACTTCTTTTCACAGGAGATTTGTTTTCTCTAATAATATCTGCTTTTAAAAAAAGTCTTGACTACGAATAACTCAAATGTAGAATGAAAATATGGATAAACAGAAATATAGATATACTAAAGATGAATATAATATGAGATTAAATCTTTTTATTAAGCAGGATTGGCTTGCTGAGAAAGATGATAATTTAAATGAATTATTGTCTAATTGTAGAAATAATGAAGAAACATCTTTAATTTATTCACTCCTCGGGCATTTTCTTTATATAAAGCCCAATGAATTATTTAATTCAATAAATATAATTGCAGATTATATAATTAATGATAGTGGATTTAATAAACATAATACTCAAATATTATCACTAACGCATGATTATGAAACAGATAGTAGTCAATGGATTCTCTATCCTCTTATTAATGTATTGCATCGTAAAGGATGGGAAAATGTCTCTTCAGTTACTAATTGGCAAAAAGTACCTAAAAAATTTAATGCTGACAAGAACCAACTTATTGCTATTGATGAATTTATTGGAAGTGGGAAAACAATTAGAAATAGATTAAAAGAACTTAATAACATTATTAATGAAGAGTTTGAGATCCAACTTTGCTTCATTGCTGGTATAAAACAATCGATAGAATCTCTTCGTGTGGATCAGTTAAAAGTTTTTTGTCCCAATATTTTATTAAAAGGCATTTCAGATAGACATGATGGAGATGACTTAGAGGAGTCTAAACAAATTATGTTAAACCTTGAAGAAAACCTATCAAAAGTTATAAATCAAAAAAAACTATGTGATTATTCTTTAGGATATGGCGAAGCTGAAGCATTATATTCTGCTGAAGGGTGTGAAGGTAATACTCCAAATTCAGTTTTTCCGATTTTTTGGTGGGGAAAAAATTCAAAAAACATTGATAGAAAAACATTACTAACAAGACGTGAAAGAGGATTCTAAAAATGGAATATGAGCATATTATTTTGAAAGATATTTATGAAAGTATAAATGGTTTATATTCTTTTTATTTTTACTCTAAATATAGAATACAACCTAATCAATTATTTAAATTCATAGATAAATATTCAAAAAAAGGATTTATTCTCTATGAAGATAATAGAATTACTATAACAGATAAAGGTAGAAATGAATTCCTGACGAAGAAAATAGTGATCAGTACTAATGGGAATAAATTTTCTAAAATACCTGAAGAATTTCTTATTAAGCAGTTGGATGTCAATGAACCATATATTCCAAATATTAATGAGGTTCCAGATGAAATAATGAAAAGTTAAGGTGGTTATATTCTAGTATTTATGAAGTGTAGTCGCTTCGATCGTTAAGGCTGATTTTAACCTCTGCATAATAATATCGGTAGATATTATTATGCACGCTCCCTTTAGCAGAGCTAAGAATCGCTCACTCAGGCACAAGCTTTGAGGAGCGACCTCCTCAAAGCTTGTGCCTGAGTGAGAGCTAAAGAAAAGAAAAGTAGAATAAGCCACCTTAACCTTTTATGGGAAAAAATATTATGAAAGATGATCAGTACAGCCAATGGAAAAAGTATTACGAATCAAGAGGAATATTACCTGAAATACAGGATAAATTATTAAATTATGCGAAAATTCATATAGACAATAATACTCCTGTTATTTTCAATTTTGAGCATTTAACATTATTGTTAGGTAGGGAAAAAAATTATCTGTCATCAGTTGTAAATTCTCCAGATTCTCATTACCGTAAATTTAAAATAAAAAAACGTAGTGGAGGAGAAAGAGAAATTACTGCACCATATTTATCTTTGCTTGAAATGCAATATTGGATTTATCGTAATATTCTAATAAATGTAAAAATTCATTATGCTGCACACGGTTTTGCACAAGATAAATCAATTATAACAAATTCAAGAAATCATCTGGGCCAAAAGCACTTGTTAAAAATGGACTTAAAAGATTTTTTCCCATCCATTAAGTTAAATAGGATAATTTATATTTTTAAAAGTCTTGGTTATCCAAACATTATAGCTTTCTATCTTGCTTCTATTTGCAGCTATAAAGGGCACCTTCCTCAGGGGTCTCCTACAAGTCCAATATTAAGTAATATAGTTTCAATAACACTTGATAATAGACTAGTTAAATTTGCAAGAAAAATGAAATTAAGATATTCAAGATATGCTGATGATTTAACTTTTTCCGGTGATAAGATTCCTACAAACTATATAAAATATATTACAGATATTATCAATGATGAAGGTTTTGAAGTTAATGATACTAAGACAAAACTTTATCTAAAAGCAGGTAAAAGAATAGTAACAGGTATTTCGGTAATTGGTAATGATCCAAAATTACCAAGAGAGTATAAAAGAAAACTAAAACAAGAATTACATTATATATTCACATATGGAATAGGATCACATATGGCCAAGAAGAAAATAAAAAAGATAAATTATTTATATAGAATTATTGGAAAGGTCAATTTTTGGTTAAATATAGAACCTGATAATGAATATGCAAGAAATGCAAAAGCAAAATTATTATTATTAATAGATAATTAAGTTATTTTATAGAAACAGGATACTTAAGGTAAAATAATTAAAATTATGATATTCCCTTTTTAAATGTTTGGAATAAGTCTGAATCATTGAATTCGTATTAAATTATTGTGATAATCATTTTAATTGAATATTCCGGAGCAAATTGAACCACCTGTCCGGTAAAAGGATACCGTTATTCCGGTAAAATGATACCGATATTCTGGTCAATGATACCACTTGTCTTATAATGTAACTATGCATCTAATCATGCAACTACTTATA
>JAIPGO010000098.1 GCA_021736135.1 Candidatus Cloacimonadota bacterium | reverse complement strand
ATCAAAAACATCTGAGAAAAGGATTTATTACTAATATAGAGATAACAAAAATTTGTCAGGATAACATAAATTCGGTTCATATCCTCGACTTCTTGAAAGCTAAGTTGTTTGAGAGTGTAGCATGAAACCGAACAGTCTCAACTGCTTTACTTTAACTATGTTCAATTAATGTCTTGACATTTGATAACGGAATTTATAAATGAAATTAACTGGAAAAGTATATATAGGTGGTACATGGAATTAGACATTGAGAGAAAGGAAAGCGGAGAAGTCTGTATCAGATTAAAGCGGCGCGGCTTAATTGCTGCAGCGGTAATAACTACTTTAACGCTGATATTATTAATAATCACGAGCATATATCTACATCGTGTTTATACTGATGTGCGTCATGCTCAGCAGATATTGTTAGAGAATTCTATTTTACGTGACCGCATTTTTGTTTTGAATACAGAGTTAGACTCTATAATGATCAAACTGGAGTTAATGGAACGTTGGGAAGATGAGATCCGTAGCCGGGAGAATTATCGTGAGATCAACAAAGAGGTGCGCGATATGGGTATAGGTGGATTACCTCAGATAGACCAGGAATTATCATTATCTGATGCGGATTTGCAGCTAGAATACAGCATGCTTACCACGCGATTTATGCAATTACGCGGTAAGGCATATTTCGATTTTGAGACGCATCAGGAGCTTTTTGACAATCTTAATTTACGGGATGATCTTTATTCAAGTACCCCCTCGATATATCCAACCTTTGGTCGTTTATCATCCGGATTTGGCAACAGAACTCATCCGATAACCGGGAAACGGGATTTTCACAGTGGAATTGATCTTTCAAATAAAACTGGAACTCCGATATATGCAACTGCAGATGGAGTAATTTCCAGCGTAGGCTGGAAGCGCAAGTTAGGAAAATTCGTAAAAATCAAGCACAATTTTGGTTTTAATACAGTATATGGTCACATGAATAAATATAATGTCAAGAAGGGTGACAAAGTACATAAAGGGGAGATAATCGGTGAAATGGGTTCAACAGGAGAAACAACGGGATCGCACCTTCATTACGAGGTTATCCGATATAATCGTCACCGTAATCCGGCAGTATATCTTGCGCAGGAACGCAAAGACATTGCGTTGAAGTAACAGAGGAAATAATGAGTCAAAACAAGATGCTATTGAAGAGAGACATAAAAGAGAAGAAAGAATTAGTAAATATTGAGATGGATCGATTTTTACCACGCAAGGATGAATATCCGAAACAGATACATAAGGCGATCCGCCATACACTTTTTGCAGGTGGCAAGCGATTAAGACCCTATCTGCTCATCCACAGCTATTTACTATTTGCTGATAATGTGAAATCAATTTTGCCGGTAGCGGGAGCAATTGAAATGCTTCATACTTATACACTTATACACGATGATCTGCCAGAGATAGATAATGATGACTATCGTCGCGGGAAATTATCGTGCCATGTGGTATATGGTTCAGATATGGCATTACTGGCAGGGGATGCGTTACTGGTCGGTGCTTTTGAGGCGATCAATTCATCAGATATTGAAGCCCGTCTGAAATTGCAATTGATCAAAGAATTTGGTGAAGAGATGGGACACAATGGCTTAATCGCGGGTCAGATGGCAGATATCATTTCCGAAGGTAAAAAGGCTAATGAAAAGACCCTGAATTACATACATGCGAATAAGACAGCCCGCTTGATCAATTTACCGATCCGTTTTGGCTGTTTACTGGGTAATGCCAATGAAAAGGATATGCTTACGATGAGAAAGTTCGGGGAGAAAATCGGGCTTGCCTTTCAGATCATGGATGATATACTTGATATTGAGGGGGATAGTGAGGAACTGGGTAAAACAACAGGAAAGGATGATCAGGCGAACAAGATGACCTATCCCGCAGTATATGGTTTAGAGAAATCACATCAGATGGCTGAAAACCTGATTTCAGAGGCACGCAAGAAACTGGAGAAATTTGGGGAGAAGGGAATATATCTTGATTTACTGGCGAATTTTATTCTAACCAGAAAATATTAATCGATGAGAGTTGAAATACAATTATTAAGTCAGGAAGCGCGTCTTCCGGAAAAAATGAGCACACATGCTGCTGGTTATGACCTGTTTGCGGCGCTCAAGGAAAATATTATACTTTTACCGCAAAGCGTGCAATTAATAAGTACAGGTATTTCCATTGCCCTGCCTTCAGGATTTGAAGCACAGATACGTCCACGCAGTGGTCTGGCATACAAGCATGGAATAGGCATATTAAATTCTCCTGGCACAATTGACAGTGATTATCGGGGAGAGGTCAAAGTAATCTTATACAATTTCAGTGACCGTGAATTTGTGATTGAAAATGGAATGCGTATAGCCCAAATGGTAATAGCTCAATATGAAGAGGTAGAATTCCAGCGGGTGGAGCTGTTGGAAATAACAGAACGGGGAAAAGGTGGTTTTGGTCATACTGGAGTATAAATGTTAACAGGGAAAGAGATAAAAGATAGAATAATCAATTTTAAGCATGCTCGAAAGGCGGTAATTCTGGCACATAATTACCAGCTAATGGAAGTGCAGCATATTGCTGATTATTGTGGTGATTCGCTGGAGCTGGCACGGCTGGCTTCACAGTTAGATCAGGAAATGATAGTGTTTTGCGGAGTGAGATTTATGGCAGAGACGGCAAAGCTTTTAAATCCGCAGGCAAAGGTATTATTGCCGGTCAAAGAGGCGGGCTGTCCTATGGCAGGTATGATAACAGCAGACCAGTTACTGGAATTCAAGTCAGGATATGAAGCACCCTGGGTTGTTTGCTATGTAAATTCATCAATTGAAGTTAAGGCAGAATCAGATATCTGCTGTACGTCAGGAAACGTTTTAGATGTGATTAGTTCCATACCCATAGATAAGCAGATATTATTCGTTCCAGACCGCAATCTGGGAAGTTATGCGGCAAGGATGACTGGTCGTTCCATTATTCTTTGGGAAGGTTATTGCAATGTTCATGAAAATATCAGCGTGATAGACGTGGAAAGAGCTAAAATGAAATATCCTGGATATAGTTTGGCGGTTCATCCTGAATGCAGACCGGAAGTATTGGAGATGGCTGATATCATTGCATCTACGCGAGGATTAGCAGATTTTGTAGCGATGCATGACAAGGTAATAATCGGAACGGAGCTTGGTCTTTTACATCAATTACAGGAAGAGTACCCTGACAAAAAGCTGGCAGCATTAAGTGAAAAAGCGCTCTGTGTAAATATGAAGCGAACAACTGTTACTGATGTGTTACGGGCATTTAAAAATGAAGAGTATGAGGTCACAATATCCGAGGAAGTGGCGTCTCGTGCTTTGAAAGCAGTTGAGCGGATGTTAAGAATCTGAAAGTGAGTAATTCCTTAATTGACCTGAAACCCGTAACATTGCCTTTTGGTAAAACGGTTTACCAGAGTAATAGCGGTCAAGGCATAAGCACAGAGAGCGGAGAACTGGTTAAGAAGATACTTGATCTTGAGTGTAAAGAACAATTAAGAGTATTAGAATTAGGTTCCGGCAGTGGAATTATCTCACTGATGATCAAGCATTATAAGGTTGACTGGGATATAATCGGCATTGAAATTCAGAAGCATCTGGTAGAAATATCCAGAAGAAACAGTATTTTAGCGGAAGAAACAATTGTTTTTCAAGAAGAAGATCTGAGGAGATTTACCGATGTAAAAGGTTTTGACTTGATCATAACAAATCCGCCTTATTTTAAAGTATCTGAGAGCCGGATAAGCCCTAATAGGGAGCGAGCGATCTCCAGACACGAGCTATTCTGTGAACTGAAGGATATATTAGAGGCTTTTAATCGTAACCTGAATGACAGGGGAAGAGCATATTTTCTTTACCCTGAATATAGAGAGGATGAGCTTAAGAAGTCAGCGGCAGGTCTGAACATGAAACTTGACAGGATATGTGAAATATCAAGCTTAAAAACAACAAGAGTCAGAATATACAGGATAATGTTAAATGATAGAATTTAAGGATTTTACGATACTCGGTAATAGAGGTTTTCGCTTAAAAGTTACTGATTTAAAGATTATCAACGGGCAATTTATCCAGATATCGGGCAATAATAATACTGGAAAGAGTCTGCTAATGCGAACTATAGCGGGAGAATACAAAGCATATGAAGGGGAAATCCTTTATAATGGCATAGCGGTGAAGCCGGGAAGTTATAAAGCGCTTTTAATTAGTTCCGATCAGGCTTTGTTGCCGGATGTGACTGTAAGCAGAAATCTGTTTCTTCCTTTTCATAAAATTACAAAGCGGAAAAAAGAAATAATAATGAATTTATTAGATAATACAGGCTTATCGTCAAGTATCAATCATCCGATTCATACTCTATCTCGTTCAGAAAAGAAGAGTCTGCAACTGATCCGGGCAGTTGTGCAATTACCTCACTATCTGCTGATAGATGATTATGACACATATTTTGACAATAGCAGTTTAAATAATCTATCGGCTGTATTTGAATATGCTGCGAAAGCAGGGACAACACTGGTTATAACAACAAAGCAGCAAATCAGCAACCTGACACATAATTACATAATAAGCAGTGGAGTATTACATAAATTATGAAACTCAGATTAATTATCCAGATAATTTTATTGATAATTGTATTATTTATTAACGACAGTTTATATGTACTAAAAAACAGAGTGGAAACCTATCTTTCCGATACAGAACAAAAATCGCTGCAAAAAATAGAAAAAGAACCGGCAGTAGTGATAATTAATGACAACAATTTAGAACGGGCAGCAACGAATATCAGCAATCAGTATTTCGTGGAAGAAGTAAAAACAATACCTCAGTCTGAACTTGTGGATATACTTACTGAGCAGTATCATTTGACTGATTCAAAGGCACTCCTGGGGGAATTAGGGTTGCCGCGAGTGTTCGAGATATATTTTAGTGCCAGCAGATTCCGGGAAGTTGAGTCGGGATTGTTTTTAAAGAATATTCAGGAGCAGCAGGGGATATTACGCTTATTATATTCTGAGGATAATTATCGTAATAGTTGGGAAATGCTGGAATTTATTCAAGGGATACGTAAAGTAATTGAGGATTACTGGCTTTATTTTTATTATGGATTTGGTATGATCTTTCTGATTTCGCTACTAATGGTGCGACTGGACACAGAGAACAGAAAAGTAAATTACTGGCTGATTTATCAGAGAGCAGGAGGAGCTATGATATTCCGGACAGTCAGCCGTATCTTAACAAGTATTTTGACCTTACTACTGCCGGTTGCTGCTGCTTTTGTTCTAGAATATTTCCTAGCGAAAGAACTGATATTACCGGTAATGCCTGAAATAAAATATCACATATTACGTTTTGCAGCGGGTTTATTGATCAGTTTTTCTGCATTATTAATAGCAAGGAGGAAAGAATATGTTTAAAGCAATACCAAATATTCTAACGACCCTGCGTATACTCCTTGTGCCGGTATTTATCTGGCTGTTTTATTTTACACCCGTAGCTAACAGTTACATCTGGGCTTTGGTTGTATTTATTACGGCAGAACTAACAGATTATTTTGATGGCTATCTGGCCCGGAAATATAATATTATCAGCAATTACGGAAAGGTAATGGATCCACTGGCAGATAAACTTCTTACTGGTGCTGCATTTATCTTCATAGCCCTGGCACCGCACTATATCGTAGATGCGGTAATTGTGGTTATCATACTTCTGCGTGAAATTGCCATAACCATATTACGGGAAGTTTATATAAGAAAGAAAATATATATCCCGGCCAACATCTGGGGAAAACTGAAAACAGTTCTTCAGATGGCAGGATTAACGGCAGCATTACTATACATAGCCTTTTTCAAAACAGAGAATGATATCATATTGATGGTATTTTATTACTATTTCTGGTTAGTGGCTTTAGTAACGATATTTTCGGGGGCAGTATATTTCATACCTTTACTATTTACAAAATCAGAGGGGAATGAATTATGAGAAAGTTAATAATTATCTTAATTATGGCTATTATGCTGTTCTCCTGTTCAAACCAGAATAAGGGAGATAAGGGAAACGTAAATCACAATATCAGGGATCGTAAAAAACCTTTAGCCTGGGGACAAAGACAGATGATATATGCTTTTGCAGATGATTTTGTGTGGAAGCAGGCGGAAAATGAGATTCGAAATACCCTGGAACGGACAGTATATACGACGGTAAATGAGAAAATGTTTGAAGTTAAGATGGTTCTACATAATAAGATTGATGATTATTTCCGGTTTAATAATCTTCTTTTTTACTGTGATTGGGAATCAGATAACGCAGTATCGAGTTATGTGCGTAGCATACTTGGCGATCAGGTTCTTGAAAAGTTGAAAACAGATGGTGCCGGAATATATCCTGTTTATAATCTTTGGGCAGATGACCAGCTGGTATTATTTATCGTTGGTGAAAATGAGGAGAAACTTCTAAAAGTCAGTATGTTGCAGGCAGATAGCATTTATGAAACATTCCGGCAGAGACTAAATAAGAGAATTGAATATTTAGCTTATCAGGAAGGGACAAAGCCCAAGAGCAATTTTACAAATAAAATCTGGGAATTGGATCTGCCCATGCGCTATGTTTTGTTTAAAGAAGATGAAGCCGCACATTTCACTTCTTATCTGGCACGTTCTTCCAGTAAACCTGACCGGTTTCTGGCAGTTTATTATGAAGTTGCAGAAGCTTCCGATTTGAGCAGTGACTGGCTGATACACAAAAGACAGGAATTAGCAGCACACTATTATGATGGTGACAGTTTCACTCAGCAGGATATTACTATTATGAAGAAAAAAATAGCGGGATATGATGGCTGGATGATCAGAGGGCGCTGGCAGAATGCTAAACAGGCAGTAGGCGGCGCTTTCAGTGCTTTCGCTTTTTATGAACCGGCGAAAAGGTTGTTTTTTTTGATAGATAATTCCGTTTATTATCCCGAAGGTAATAAACTGCCAGCATTATTGGAATTAGAAATTATCAGCAATTCTCTGAAAATAAAATAATGCAAGAAATTATCCGACAGATAAGAGATGCAATCAAGGACACAGAGTTTGCCGGAAAAACCTATATTGCAGGTGGTTTTGTCCGTGATCAGGTGATGGGTCTGCAAACTAATGATTTGGATATTACAGTAGAATTATCCGAAGGCGGGATCAGGCTGGCACAATATCTACATAATCTGGGGATTGCAACAAAGCCAGTATTGTATCAGGAATTTGGCACAGCCCTTGTGCTGATTGGTAATTACCGCATCGAATTTGTAATGACCCGTAATGAGAGATACCGCAAAGGCAGTCGTAAGCCAGTCACAAACAGTGGCACGATTCGGGAAGATATCTACCGCCGTGACTTCACCATTAATTCTTTGATTATGGATATTATGACAGGTGAAATACTAGATCTGAGCGGATACGGACTGTCTGATATCAAACACGGCATCATCAGAGCAACTTCAGCTCCCGGAATTATTTTCTGTGACGACCCGCTGCGGATATTACGCGCTATCAGGTTTGCCAACCTATTTCAATATGTTATTGAAGAAAACACTCGCAAGGGTATTCTCAAAAATCGTGGCGAATTGACCCAGATTTCCGGGGAAAGAAAGCGCGACGAATTTGAAAAAATACTACTCTCCAAAACAGCACAAAATGGTCTTAAAATGCTATTTAAATTCGGGCTAATGGAATTTCTGATCCCCGAGCTGCTGTCGGTTGAAAATAAAATATGTTTTAAGGCTTTAGATTCTCTGCCACCATTATTTGAACCAAGATTGGCTATATTGCTTACCGCTCTGAATCCGGATGAAAACAAGAAAGGGATTATTTTAAAAATTTGCGGCAGATTGAAATTATCAAATAAAATTTCTTCCTTCTGCCTGCTTCTTCATAAATTAATGGATATTCTCAATGAACTGGTCGAGTCGGATTATTCTGATGATATTGAATTGCGGATTTATTATTATCAACATCAAAGTCAATTTCAGGAGTTATTCTCCTATCTGGAAATATATTTTTCAGCTTCAGGCAAAAAAACCGATTTCGGAATAATTAAAAAACACGCCCAGAGGATAGCGCTCGTTCTGGGGGGCAAAAACTACCCCGTAAGCGGCGCAGTCCTCAAGGAGTACTTTTCTCTTCCTGCCTGCCGCGAAGTCGGGAAATACATTGATTTGGGATTCGAGATATGGCTGAGAGACCCCGAACTTAAGGCGGAAGAGATTCTACCTCTTATCGGGAGGAAATCCCCGATTTAACGCTTTTAGCCATAGCTGCTCAGAAATGAGACGATAATGAGGTTGATACAACTCACGATATTTCTCGCTATGATGTACTTCTCCATATTGGCGGGCAATTTCATTAAGTCTGGAAACAGATTTTTCTTCAATTATTAAATGAGGATTTGTTTTTGAAAGTAATTTTAATATTGTCTGCCAGTGTTCTTGCCAGGTTAAGGGCTGATTGAGAGTAATTCTGGAACTTTGCACAAAAATATCAAGGAAATCATGCTTATTAATTAAAACATCAACGACGCAAATATCAATTCTGAGAAAGTTATTAAGGCAGAATATCGGCTGAGTTTTCAAAAACGGTGAAAGTCTGGAGTAATTATCTAACTCATCTTTAAGATAATGACTAACAGCATTGATGTCAGGAATGTAATGTCCCGGCCCAAAAAAATCCTGATAAAACAGCTTATAAACATCCTGTAATTGTGCTTCTGGAAAAAGCTTTAATTCCTGATGCAGCAGTTTTTCAATCCGTGGTGAATAATCGTCTTTGGTCATCGTTTAAAAAGGGAAAGTCCGGATTGCAGCAAATCCAATCCGGACTTAACCATTTTATTAAATCAGGTTAATGACCGCATTTTCAACATCTAAAGCGAGCTGATTGATCTGGTCACGTAACTGAATAGATTTTTGCATCATAGTATCCACAAATTCCTGATCAGTAATACCGCCCATATTGATCTTAACGTTGAGGAATGCAGCTTTGGCAGCCGCATTGGCTGTAATAGCTGCAACACCCGCGTCAGAAAGAGCGTTACTATTGCCGATCCGGGCAATTTTACCGGCTAGTTGAACTGCTTCCAGAGAGAGTTCCAGTGTTTTAAAGGGGACAATAATAGCTTTTTTTGTAGTTTCCAGAACAGCTATATCTCGGAAGGAAATTTCATCTTCACTCTTTTTCGGTAATTTCAAGGCAGCCATCATTTCGTTAAAGGCTTCTGTATCTTCATCAATAGCCTGTAGTGCTTTGTATTTAAGCTGTTGCCCTATTTCAGCTAGCGGTTTAATTTCTTCACGAACATTTTCATAACCTTTTTTACCAAAAGTAAGATTTGCTACCATACTGGTTAATGCACCGGAAATAGCCAGGCAAAGAGCAGCTACGCTTCCTCCGCCGGGTGCAGGTGAATCAGTGGAAAGTAAATTACAGAATTCCGTCAAGGTAAGATCAGCAAGATTTCCATCTTTCCTGATGGCATATTCAATAATCTTTTTATCAAGTTCAAACTTATATAGATCATCAAGTCCCATCGACTGCACAGCAGAGGTTAGGATCATATTTTCAGGAATACCGGCACATTCATCAAGTTTATCCAGATAGTATTTTCCTGCCTGCAGCATTGCTTCTTTGGGAATAAGACCCACTATTTCGCTGCCGGTAATAATTATATTCTTTTCCAGGGCAAGTTCACGGACTTTTTCCAGAACCATATGTGGAGGAGTAACTTTATAATTAGTGAGATTAATGGAAATCTGGGCACGCTGAAAATCATCGACGTACCAGCCAACGGCTTTACAGTGGGAAAACAACCCATCCTCGCGCAATTTATTACCATCAGCATCTTTTAAGAACTTACCTTTTTCATCTTTGAGGAAACGACCTTTTTCCCTGATCATAAGTGCCAGATCATGCGCCTTCTGTTTATCGCGGCTGTTCAGGTTTATATTGTAAGCAATGAGAAATTCACGTGCACCAATAGCGATGGCACCGCTTTTAGCATTGAAAGAATGAGGACCAAAATCCGGTTTCCATTCCTCTTTTCCAACCCGATTCGATAAGCCTTCATATTCACCCATTCTCACTTCAGCCAGATTGCACCATTCGTCTTTACTGGCAGCATTTTCATAAAGATATACAGGAATTCCCAGTTCATCGCCAACTCTTTTACCTAATCTCTGTGCCAGTTCGACGCATTCAGCCATCGTCATATCAGATACGGGAATAAATGGACAGACATCCGTAGCTCCAAAACGTGGATGAGCACCTTTATGTTTACGCATATCAATAAGTTCTGCAGCTTTCTTAATTGCCTGAAATGCGGCTTCCAAAACAGGTTCAGGGGAACCGACCATGGTAAAAACGGTTCGGTTTGTACTTTCGCCGGGATCAATATCAAGCAGGGAAATGCCATTCACTGCTCTCATTACATTGGCAATTGCTTCCAGAATTACCTGGTCTTTCCCTTCCGAAAAATTCGGAACACATTCAACAATCTTCATATAGCCTCCAATATTTTTTGATTATTTTCTAAATAATTCTCGTCCCTTTACCCATGTACTGTCAAGCTGGAGTTCCTGGTTAAGAAAAATCGTTTGTGAAAGCTCCAGATCAATATCGGCGGTAAGGTGCTCATTCCTTTCAATAAAGATCAGGTCTGCTTCTTTGCCGGTTTCAATAGAACCGATCTTATCTTTTAAGCCAATCACTTCAGCAGCAGCCAGAGTAGAATAATATAACGCATTGGCAGGATTTAATCCCTTTTCAGAAACAGTATAGTCTGCCATTTTCATCATCTGGAACATGGAAAGATCAGTACCCGCTCCCACGTCGCTTGCCAGAGCAGTTTTGATACCGGAAGCAATCAATTTCCAGAAAGGGAATTTTCCGCTTTTCAGGAAAAAATTGGAATCAGGACAAAAAGCTATCCGGGTATCAGTATTCCGCAAAAGTTCAATTTCTGGTTGATGAAGATGTATGGCGTGTCCCATGATTGTTCGGTTTCCCAATATTCCGCATTGATAATAAGTATCAGTATAGCTGTCAAATTGTGGAAAAAGATTATTAACCTGTTCAATTTCATTATGGTTTTCTGCCAGATGCGATTGAATCCGTGCGGAATATTCTTTTGCCAGATTTCCGGTTTCTCTGAGCAGGGTTTCTGTACAGGTTATGGCAAAACGGGGAGAAAAAATGTAGTCGAGTAAGCCCTTATTCTGCCATTTCTCACAGAGGGCCACACTGTCTGCCAGCGCATCGTATGTATCCTGCTTCAGATATTCCGGGCAGTTTTGATTCATCATAGTCATGCCGATGATACTGCGAACCTGCAGCTTTTCTGCCACTTGAAATGTCGCTTCACAGGCAGATTTGAAAGGAGAAGTATATACCACGGTTGTTGTTGTTCCTTTTGATAGAGCAGCCAGGTAAAATCTTTCAGCAATATCAAGAGCATAGTCTGTCTTCAGAGATAGTAATTCTGCCGGAAACACGTAACGATGTAACCATTGCAGCAATTCAGGCGAACGGTAACCGCGGATATCGAATTGGGAAAGATGTACGTGACTATCAATCAAACCCGGCAGACACAGGCAGTCACGCTTTTCGAGCCAATCTGACTGTGGAGCCTGTTTAGTAATAACAGCAATGATGCCGTTCTCAATTCCCAGCCAGCAGTCCGTTATATATTCATACCTGTCAGAGGAGATTGGTGTAATGATATTGGTCGCGATGTATTTCATTTGGCTGCGATTTTTGGTATAAGTTTCACCTTTTCAATCTTTTTACGGGTGACCTTATGAATTACCAGGATATAATCCTGTAATTCCAATCGGGTATTGATCGGTGGTATTCTTGCCAGATTGTCAATTACCAGTCCGGCTATTGTCTCATAATCGCCTTCGGGCAAACGGATATTATATTTGGAATTAAGGATATCAATCTCCACATCACCATTGATCAGATATGAGCCGTCTCTCAGCAATTCCAGGTCATGTTCCTCAATGTCATATTCATCTTCAATCTCACCAACCAGCTCTTCCATAATATCTTCGATGGTTATCATACCGGCAGTTCCACCATAGGCATCCAGAACAATTGCCAGGCTTTTCATTTTAGCCTGCATTTCTGCCAGCAGGGCATCAATAGTCATTGATTCCGGTACAAAAAGTCCCGGCCGCATATAGTCTTCCGCTTTTTCTTCATCAGGATTTTCGCATTTTAAAAGGTCATAAATAATTAATATCCCGCAAATATGGTCAATATCTTCATCAATAACGGGGAACCTGGTAAAACCGGCTTTTCGAGCCGAATCAATTACTTCCGCAATGGAAGTATTTCGCTTGAAAAACACTATTTCTGTGCGGTGAGTCATAACATTTTCGGCTTTCAATTCTCCGAATTCAAGTGCTTCCTCAAGCAGGTCTTTCTGGTTTATCTCCTGGCTGCCTTCATTTGCTTCGGATTCGGATACTATAAAACTCAGATCTTCCCGACTTACCTTCAGAAGGTTGTGTTCTTCCTTTAAATTTAACAGTCTTGACAATTTATGATGCATCTTACTGACCAGAACCATAAAAGGTTTAGCTATAACGCTGAAAACAAGGATGAGACCGAAATTTTTTTCCACCAGTTTTGTTGGTTTATCACGATAGAGGGCTTTGGGAATGATCTCGGCAAATAACAGGATGATTCCGGCCATCACCAGAGATCCCGTCTCATCTGATATCTTGAAACCATGGTCGGCACGTAATATTTCCAGTAACAATATAGTTAATGATGACACGATTACTACAGAAATATTTGTTCCTAACAGAGTAGTGCCAAAGAGGCGGTCGGGATTTTCCAGAAAATCCAGTATCTTCTTTTTACGTTTATTATTACGGGCATCCTGTTCCAGTCTGTAACGATCAAGTGATATTAAGCCTGTTTCCATACCGGAAAAGTATGCTGACAGAATTATAAATAACACGATCAATATTATTATTATTATCATAATTGACTTTCTGTCCCGCCTTCTAACATCCCGTTCTGCTGGTGGAATGATGTACTGGCATCTGTTAATCTCCCTGGTCTTTTAGTTATTTACCTGCTCATTACGGTGCGCAATTCGCAACGCCTCAATAAATTCATTGAGCTCACCTGCCAAGATAGTATTCAATTTATATGATGTCAAATTTATTCTATGGTCAGTAACCCTTGATTGAGGAAAATTATAGGTGCGGATTTTTGCGCTGCGGTCTCCAGTGCCAACCTGAATCTTCCGATGTGCGGCAATTTCAGATTCATGACGTGAAATCTCCATATCAAGCAGGCGGGATCTTAAAACCTTCATTGCCTTAACTTTATTTTTTAATTGTGATTTCTCATCCTGGCAGGTAACAACCAGGGCTGTTGGGAGATGTGTAATCCTTACTGCTGAATCAGTAGTATTTACACTTTGTCCGCCATGACCGGAAGACCGATAAACATCTATTTTTAAGTCCTTTTCATTGATCTCAATGTCAACATCATCTGCTTCGGGCAAAACTGCTACAGATATTGCCGAAGTATGAACCCTGCCTTGTGATTCTGTTGCAGGGATGCGCTGAACCCGGTGAACTCCACTTTCAAAACGCATATATCCATAAACCCCATCACCACTTAAGGCAAATATCACTTCTTTGAAACCACCAACGCCCGTCGGATTTGTGGAGATAATTTCCTGTTTCCAATTCTGTCTCTCGGCATAATAAGTGTACATGCGAAACAGATCGGCAACAAATAATGCCGCTTCTTCTCCCCCGGTTCCGGCACGGATTTCCACCAGGGCATCCTTATAATCATTCGGGTCTTTAGGTGAAAGAAGCTCTTTTAGTTCTTCATAGATACTCATCTTTTTCTGTTCCAGAATTTCTATTTCATCATATGCCATATCATGAAGTTCTGCCTCATTATCATTGTCCAGAATCTCTTTATTGGCCCGGATTGCTTCTTCCAGATTCCGGTATTTGTCATAAGTATCAAGAATGGTCTGCAGTTCATTAAAGCGCCGAGAAATTCGCTGATAATTCCGTCGGTCAGACATCTTATCCGTGTCAAATGCGTCTATTTTTAATAACGAATATTCTTCCTGAAGTTTAGCTAATTTATCTTTGGGGATCATTTTCCTCACCCTTTTGATTTATATAGATCACATCTTCGGTTACTTCCATATCCAAAGCGCATTTCATTGCCACCAGGGCTGTTTCGAGCTGTTCATCATCCGGAGGTTGTGTAGTGATTCGCTGCAATGCCATTCCGGGGGTTGTCATCAATTTTACCAGCGGGTGATTGATATTTTTTCCGGATAATTTTAATATTTCATACGAAATACCGGAAACAAGCGGTATTAAAAGGAAATGGTAACCAAGTCGCATAAATACCGGGGGTATAATACCCGTTATATGACTTACAATGGTATCTACTATTGAAAATACCAGAATGGAAACCAGTAACACAAAAAACATGAAACTTGTACCGCAGCGCGGATGCAAAGTACTGAACTGCTGGATTGAGTCAGCATGCAGTTCTGCACCTTTTTCGTAAGCAAAAACAGTTTTATGCTCCGCCCCATGATATTCAAATAACCGTTTCACATCTTTCATCAAACTTATCAGCCATACATATACTACAAAAAATATGATCCTGACTGTTCCGGCAAATAAATTAAACCAAAGGTTTTCTTTTCCCAGGCCAGCCCAGTCAGATAGTTTATAGGGTAAAACTCCAAAGAGAAGAAATGCCAACCCAAAAGCAATGACGAAGGTGAAAAACGTATCCCGCTTTTCCGCATTTTTGCTCTTTTCTTTAACCTTTCTGCCTTTAGCTATTTCTTCTTCTTTCCAGTCTATGCTGGCTCTTTCCTCTGAAAAAGTTAAGGTGCTTATCCCCAGATTCATCATTTCTAATAAAGATACAAATCCCCTGATGAAGGGCAGCCCCAGAAATTTGTTTCTGGCTGTAATACTTTCAAAATCTTTTTTCCAGACTTCCAGCTGACCATTGCTGCGGCGAATAGCCGTAGCTATCTGTTTGGGCCCCCGCATCATTACGCCTTCGATTACTGCCTGTCCGCCAACCTGTATTTCTTTTTTTGCCGTCAATTTTCAATTCTCCCTTTATTGAAAAAAAACACCACAAGAATTTTGTTCTTGTGGTGCCAATTTTATGCTATTACGCCTATACGTCGCTTTCTTCTGTTTCTTCTGACTCTTCTTCTGTACCATATTTCTTATGGAATTTCTCTATTCTTCCTGCCTTCTGTACTGTTCTTTGTTTCCCAGTATAGAAGGGGTGGCATTTCTCACATATCTGAACTTCCAGGTCAGAGGATGTAGAGCGAGTCTCAAAACTGTTTCCGCAGATGCAGGTTACAGTCACTTTCTCATACTTCGGATGTGTTCCCTCTTTCATCTTGCACTCCTTTCTTTCCTTTTTATCTTTGCAAGACACAATTTTTCTGCTGTTCTTATATGTCAACTATTTTAAGGAGTTATTGAAATTTTATGAGCCTGCGCAAATTGTCGAGAACATAACTGGGTTTAAAAAAACAGCGTCTTTACCGATTTACAATTTCCCTGGCTGGGGCCAATCCACAAATCATAAAAAGCAAACAAAAGAATATGCACATTAAGATCATTATCAGTTTGTTTTTTATACATGATTTATTTTGTTAACATTATTTCATTTCACCGGATTAAGGATTAGGTCTTTCTTTTTCCCATCAGGTTCCAGGATCCTGCCACAACAAAAAACATACCAGTATAATTTTTCGGGTATGTTTTTTGTTGTGGCGGTTTAAATAGTGACATATGTCCCCTGGGGTTGATTATCTTATTAATAAAGCACCAGGAGGCATGATGAAAGAGCACGCTAATCATTTAAGCAGATTAGAGTTAAAAAGTTTTGAGGGAGAGTTCTTGTATGAATTAATAAA
>JAIPGO010000007.1 GCA_021736135.1 Candidatus Cloacimonadota bacterium | reverse complement strand
ATAAAGTCATTATGTGTCTATTGACAAAAATAGATAATCATTCTGCATCAGCATTATTTTTAGAAGTCAAATTTGGCAGTTAATTACATTCATCAATATAAGAACCAGACCAGGGATGGTCTGGTAACGTTTTCAGGGCATCCCTGCCCTGATTGTATAAAAAAAAGAACCAGACCAGGGATGGTCTGGTAACGTTTTCAAGGCATCCCTGCCCTGATTGTATAAAAAAAAGAACCAAACCAGGGATGGTCTGGTAACGTTTTCAGGGCATCCCTGCCCTGATTGTATAAAAAAAAGAATCAGACCAGGGATGATCTGGTAACGTTTTCAAGGGCATCCCTGCCCTGATTGTATAAAAAAGAACCAGACCAGGGATGGTCTGGTAACGTTTTCAGGGCATCCCTGCCCTGCATTGAATTATAATTCAAATCTAAGCTGCGAAACTTGAGTTAATAATTTTACCAGTATAGTCAATGCTCTGCTGAGTAATTCCCGGTTTAACGCATAGCTTATCCGTATCCAGCCTGTACTGCCGGGACCAAAAGCGCTGCCAGGTATCACAATTACTCCCTCTGCTGCTGCCTTTCTGGAAAATTCTTTGTCACATCCCTTGACGTTGATAAATAAATATGGCGCGGCATCTGGTTTGAGATATTCCAGCTCCGGCAGATTCTTTTGAAAATAACTGATGATGAAATCACGATTTGCCACTAATTGGGATTTGATCTCACTTATGGTTGCCAGACCTTTTTCGCTCATTGCCAGTTCTGCTGCCCTTTGCGAAATATAAGGAGCACAGGTGCTTTGATATTGATGTGCCACCACGATCGTTTTGATATAATCAGCATTACTGCTCGCTGCCCAGCCAATGCGCCAGCCGGTCATGCAATGCGATTTACTGATGCCGGATACGATAATTGTATCATCATAAATATCCAGCATACTCGGCTGCCGCTCAATATACGTCAGTTCCCGGTATATTTCATCAGATATGATCAGGCTGCCATGTTTCCGGCATTCCTCTGCCATAAATTCCAGTTCCTCAATACTCAGGCATTTGCTCAAGGGATTCGAAGGATTGCAGATCATCACGATTTTTGTTTTTGAGGAGATCTTGCTGCGAAAATCTTCTCTGTCCAAGGCAAAATCATGCTCAGGATCAAGACGATAGCGCACAACAGTTCCACCATTGATGCGGATTGATGCTTCATAAGCTAGAAATGTGGGATCGGCGATCATAACTTCATCGCCAGGATTAACGTAAGAAGTGAAACATGAATGCAGCGCCTCCGCAGCTCCGCAGGTGACGCAGATGCCTTCCACGTTGACTTTCTGCTCATAATAGGCTGCTATCTGCCTGCGTAATTCCAGGGTGCCGGCATTTAAGGTGTAACGGCAATTTTCTGTGCCTGCCACTTTTGCTGCCAGTTCTCTGATGATCAGGGGAGTATCAAACTGAATTTCTCCTAATCCCAGATTAATGGCTTTTCCCTGTGCTGCTTCAAAGATTTGACGTATAATGGATTTCTGTACGCCAGCCATCCGGCTGGCAGGGGATATAAGCATTTAACCTCCGTAAGATATATATTTTTTTTTTCCTAAACCTTACTTCCTGCACATTTTGTCAACGTTTTCACAAAATCGCTCTCAAAAAGCAGTACTTTCCTCAATAAGCCTGACTCGGATAAACCGAAACCAGAAAATAAGATTATCAACCACGAAAGGCGCGAAAGGCACGAAAAATATTGAAGAAAGACACTGGTTTACTGGTGAGACCTTGCGAATGTCGCAGATCTTCGCAATGGTCGTCTTATAAAAGCCCGGGATTTTCATGGCAACCATTGCGGAGGTCTGGCGACCATTCGCAAGGTCTTGACCAGATATTCTGACCAAAATAAAAGAATATTATTGTTAAGCCACCACATCGCCAAGTTTATTTGTCCTGTCAGGCGTATGAGGCTTATTCTTTCTCAAATTTTATTCTTGACTCTAAACCAGTAATTTCTAAGAAATACCATTCGACGCACAACGTCATAACATTATTTTGTTATGACGTTATGAGTCCAATGGTATTTGGAGGAAAAATGAGCAAAATTGAGAGCGATATCAAATTCCTGGAAAGGACCTGTGAAATTCATGGCAGGCTGGTTGATACGGTTTACAGGCGTAAACGTAATGGTGAACTCTATACTTACGAATATGAACACAAGCCAAAATATGCATCCACGGTCTTGAGCCGCAGGACTGGCATTATTAATAAAGTGATAACCACTATGATCGATCCGCGAAAGCAGGATTTTGCGGAAGTGGCAAAAAGGGTTTTTTATTATACTCCCTATTTTGTCTATCCGGGAGCTTATAGTTTTACCTGCAACACTTTTTTTAAAGTCAGCGCTAAAGGTGAATATGAAGTGAATTTTAATGGAATGTCCAGCATCAGTAAACTGGCTCCACGCACGCAACTGAAGTTCAGTTTTCCTCAGACAGGTATTTATACTTTGCAGTGCGGTCAGGAAGGTAAATTACCTGCAACCAGAGAAATTCGGGTAATTCCTTCAGAAAGCGATCTGGAAGCGGCATATCTAGAGTGGTTTGCTGTGCATTTATCAGAAATACTGGAACTGCCCCTGCCGGATTTTGAGAGTATGACTATCTATCGTGCGCATTTGAAGGGCAGGGATATATATCGGGATCTAAGCGGGAAAGCTGATGATGTAATGGTTCTCGTAAAAAGCAGAGATCCGGCTGTAATGTATTCCCGGCGGTATGTCAATAATTCCGGGAATGCGCAGTCGCAGTATTTCTGCGCCGTATATCCGCATATTACGGAGTGCTGGAAAGCTGTAAGCCCTGAATTTCGGGAAGTCTGGAAGCAATATCATCAGAACTGGTACCATGCTCATTATCCTGAAAATGATAAAGTATTCTGGTTTGTGCAGTTATGGACGCGTATACTATTTAAAGCAGCCGCAGAACTGGGCTTTGATCTGTTGCAACTAAGCCCGGAAAACTGGCTACCGGGAATAGAAACTCTGGGAGATTTGATAGCTGCAGCAGGAGAAGGAAATTATGGCTTGAGCCAGGAGGAATTGCAGACAACTTTTGGAGTGCATTAGCTCCCGCTAATGCATCGAGCCGTCGGGCGAGAAGTTGGGCTGGGAGATTGGGGAGGGAAGGTCTTATTTTTACGGGGAATTTAGTTAAAATGTAGATCAAACTTTCCAGTTTGATTCTTGAAAGAGATTAATCTGGAAAGATTAATCTACACCAGAACTGGGCATATATTATGTGGCAGGACTTAACTATTTTCGAAGGATATAGTTAAAGCGCAGATCAAACTTTCCAGTTTGATTCTTGTAAGAGATTAATCTGGAAAGATTAATCTACATAATGTATTGAGCCGTCGGGCGAGAAGTTGGGCTGGGAGATTGGGGAGGGAAGGTCTTATTTTTACGGGGAATTTAGTTAAAATGTAGATCAAACTTCCCAGTTTGATTCTTAAAAGAGATTAATCTGGGAAGATTAATCTACAAAATGCATCGAGCTTCAGGCGAGAGATTAGGTTGGGAGATTGGGGTGGAAAGGTCGTGTTCATTCCCCAGGTTGCACTTTGGTGAACGTCCACTCGATTTTTTATGATACGACCATTTGGTGCGTTATGAAGTGGTGTACCTTTAGCTGGTGAAAGTCAAGCCAGGTTAATTTTCTGTTCGATTGGAGGTGATTGGTCGTTGCTCTCGCCCCACTTCCGGAGTACCGTTAGCGGTGCAAGTTCTACTTAGAACACCTGACCTCAAAGATATTAAAATGCCCTTGATTTTACAATAAGCCATAACTCAAATTTTTCAAAGACTGCTTTTTTAAAAAATTAAAATAATGGGTATGTATTCGATTACTCCGAATGTAAAATTGAAGTCAGTGAATGGTAACTTTTAAAAAAAGTTAAAAATAGGGGTATATATCTTCAAAAAAGGGCAGAAATGTTACTTTTTGCTGTAACTGACATAATAGTTTATAGTTATGAGGTAACATTCTGGTAACATTTGGTAACATTTCTAACATATAGCTATCTATAACAGCCAGGAAGATCAGATTTAAGAAGTAGAAAGCGTTTTCCGGGGTATCTTAAGCTGGTGAAAGTCAAGCCAGGTTAATTTTCTGTTCGACAGGAGGTGAGTAGTCGTTGCTCTCGCCCCACTTCCGGAGTACCGTTAGCGGTGCAAGTTCAACTTATCTGATAATTGATTCCAGCTCTACGGAAGTATCGCTTTTTTCGTCGCGGTATTTTATGATGATGGGGCAATATATGGAGAAATTATTATTACTTTTTAGGAGTCGGGAGCCGGAGACTATGACGGCATTTTCAGGGATGATCACTGCTTTGCCAGTTATTTTGGGTAGAAACTTGTCATTAACGGCGTCATAGACCGGAGTGCCGGCTGTGAGGATTACTCCGGCAGCGATGATGGCATTCTTTTTCACGATCACACCTTCATAAATACCGCAATTGCCGCCGATGAAGACGTTATCTTCAATGATAACGGGATTAGCGCCGACGGGTTCGATTACGCCACCGATCTGGGCTGCTGCGGAGAGATGGACATTTTTGCCGATCTGGGCGCAGGTGCCCACTAAGGCGTGGGAATCTATGAGTGAGCCGTCATCAACGTAAGCTCCCACGTTTATATAAGATGGTGGCATGATGATGATGGATTTTCCGAGATGAGCACCACGTCTGATGCTGGTGCCTCCGGGAACAATGCGTATCTGGTCGGCAGTAGTGAAATTTCTTTCCGGGAAAGTGCTTTTATCGAGGTATGATTTATTTGCGGATACTTTATATTCAATAATCGTGCCGAGTTTAAAGCCGATGAGTATTCCTTTTTTGACCCAGGTGCAGGTTTTCCAGCCTGTTGCAGTTTGCCAGGCTGCACGAATGGTGCCGTTTTCCAAGTCAGTCAGGAAACTTTCAAATATTTCTGCAAATTCCGATAAGTCGCCGCTTCGCTGGACGTTTTCAATAATTTCTTTATAATCCATGGTTACCTCTTAATAAGATGCGATTTAAGAAATTCACCGGTACAGGAATCTTTATTATTAATAATTTCTTCCGGGGTTCCCTGCGCGATGACATAGCCGCCTTCATTTCCACCTTCCGGTCCCAGATCTATGATATGATCGGCGCATTTGATCACGTCAAGATTATGTTCAATAACGATGATGGTATTACCCATATCCACGAGTCTCTGCAGAACGGTCAGCAGTTTTTTGATGTCATCAAAATGCAGACCGGTAGTGGGTTCGTCCAGTATGTAAAGCGTATTACCGGTACTGGTTTTGCTTAGTTCCCGTGCCAGTTTGATACGCTGGGCTTCTCCACCGGAAAGAGTATTGGATGGCTGCCCGAGTTTAATATAATCCAGCCCGACGTCCATCAGGGTTTGCAGTTTACGGGAAATACCTGGCACATTGCGGAAAACTTCCAGGGCCTGCTGCACGTCAAGATCGAGCACATCAGTAATGTTATAGCCTTTAAAGCGTACGGTGAGTGTTTCTTTGTTATAGCGTTTACCTTTACAGACTTCGCAGGTCACGAAGATATCGGGCAGAAAGTGCATTTCTATCTGTTTAACTCCGGCGCCCTGGCAGGCTTCGCAGCGTCCGCCTTTGACGTTGAAGGAAAATCTGCCGGCTTTATAGCCTTTGATCTTAGCAGCCGGTAATTCGGCAAAGAGGTTTCTGATGGGATCAAAGAGCTTGATATAAGTAGCCGGATTTGAGCGTGGCGTTCTGCCGATAGGTTGCTGGTCGATATCTATGATCTTATCAAAATGGTCTATGCCTTCAATCCGGTCATATTTACCTTCCTGTCTTTCGGAACGGTGCAATTGATTGGCAATTGCCGGATAGAGCAACTGATTGATGAGCGAGCTTTTACCGGAACCGGAGACACCGGTTACGCAGGTTAAAATGCCTACCGGAATTTCCACATCAATATTTTTCAGATTATTCTGGGTCGCGCCAAAGACCTTGAGTTTACGGTTATCAATCTTCCTTCTTTGAGCGGGTTGCGGGATTTCAAGCTGGTGAGAGAGATACTGTCCCGTAAGTGAAGTTTTATCTTTGAGCATTTGTTTAATAGTGCCCTGAAAGATGATTTCACCACCCAGGACTCCGGCTTTAGGGCCGAAATCCACGATCTGATCAGCATTCAGCATTATTTCTTCATCATGCTCAACCACGATGACGGTATTACCTATGTCACGCAAGTGCAGCAGCATATTTAGAAGTTTGCGGTTATCTCTTTGATGCAGACCGATGCTGGGTTCGTCTAAAATATACATTACGCCCACCAGGCTGCTGCCGATCTGGGAAGCCAGGCGAATGCGCTGGGCTTCACCGCCGGAAAGTGAGGGTGCAGCTCTATCCAGCGTAAGATAATGCAGACCTACATTTTCCAGAAAACTGAGCCGGTTGCTTATCTCCTTGAGTATTTCTTCTGCGATGAGTTTGCGATTGCCATCCAGTTCCAGTTCATCGAAGAATTTCTTACAGGCGGAAATGGAAAGAGAGGTGAGATCATTGATATTTTTCTGATTAATAAGCACACTCAGGCTTTCGGGCCGCAATTTTTTACCTTCGCAGGTATAGCAGGGCTTATCAGAAATATATTGCATATAATAGCGTCTTGCGCCTTCGGATTTAGTTTCGGTCATGCGCCGGTTCAGAGTAGGTATCAAGCCTTCATACTTGATATTAAGCTCTCCGTGACTGCCGCCGGGGGCATCCCATCTCACGAGGAATTTCTTTTTTTTACCACCGTAAAGCAGGATGTCCTTCACCTTTTCCGGATATTCCTGCCAGGGTGTATGCAGATCAAAGCCATGATTTTCAGCCACGGTTTTTAAAATCCGCAGGGTCCAGCTTTTAGGTTTTTTATTCATAGCGCCCCAGGGTTTGCAGGCTCCCTGCATCAAGGAAAGCTCCGGTGCAGTAATGATCTTTTCGGGGTCAAATTCCACGCGGGTTCCCAGGCCATTGCAGGCAGGACACATACCTATAGGACTATTAAAGGAAAAATGCTGCGGGGTGAGTTCCGGATAGCTGATACCACATTTGCTGCAGGTATTGCTTTCGGAAAGCAGAATTTCCTCACCGCTGTCCACGTAATCAATTTTTACGTTACCTTCTGTTAAACGCAGAGCGGTTTCCACAGAATCCGTCAACCTGCTTTTTATGTCATCCTTGATAACCAACCGGTCAACCACGATATCAATATTGTGTTTACTCTTTTTATCCAGGATAATGTCTTCCGATAGTTCATGCACGATACCGTTTATTTTTACACGGGTAAAGCCATTACTGCGTGCTGCCTCCAGTTCATCCTTATGTTCGCCTTTCCGGTTGATCACCAGAGGGGCAAGAATCTGCAACCGAGTATTTTCGGGATTTCGCAAAATAGTATTTACTATCTGGTCGATTGTTTGAGAACCAACGACATCTCCGCAGGAGTAACAATGCTGAATCCCGGTACGGGCAAAAAGCACGCGCAGATAATCGTAAATTTCTGTCACAGTTCCCACGGTGGAGCGTGGATTCTTACTGGCAGCCTTCTGCTCAATGGAAATAGCCGGGGAAAGCCCTTCGATATAATCGAGTTTAGGTTTTTCCATCTGTCCCAGGAATTGACGAGCATAAGAAGAAAGAGATTCCACGTAACGGCGCTGTCCTTCTGCGTAAAGTGTGTCAAAAGCCAGAGAAGATTTACCGGAACCGCTTACCCCGGTAAAGACGATGAAACTGTCGCGGGGGAGAGTAAGGTCAATATGCTTGAGATTGTGCTCATGTGCACCTTTGATAATGATGTTTTTTTTCATAATATTAAGAAAAGTCAACCCGGGTGAAACCGGGTTGACAGAATTCTATTCAGCCTTTAAATCATTTAGTTTTTGGATCAATCCATCGATCACTTCCGGATCCTGTCCGGAATTCGGGTCAAATTTTATCTTATTAAAGAGAGTAATAATGCGGTCATATACCCGGTACTCCTTAGCGATGGAATATAATCCTATAATTAGATCCTCACTGCTGCGGTTATAGTATACAGCATTTTCCAGACGGATAAAGGCTGCATCAACCATTTCTTCACTACTGTCGGCAGCTGTTTTTTCTGATAGATTGAGATATTGCTCTCCGCTAAGTAAATACAATTGTGAGAGAGTACGATAAAATCGATAACGTTCCTGAATGAAGCCTAAAGAACTTTCCATATAGTTGATCGCCTTATCATAATCACTTTCTTCACGGTAATATGAGGATGCACGCATATAGGCTGCTCCATAATTATTTAGAAGACGCAGCATATTAGGATCTTTATAGACGGAATCATCAAAAATAGTTCTGTAGGAATAAACGCTGTCGGTATTTGCAGTTAGTCTTTCAATATCATATTGATCTCCGCCCCTGGTGGAAACCAGCCGGTCAACCATACCCTCGTTGCGCAGATTGTTTTTAAAACCGGGAACATCAGCTACTGTAACCGCAAAATAGATGGGGCGTTTGCCATAATTGTCCTTAACGATCTGGATAACTGCCAGATCATTTGTATAAAGCGCTTCACCTTCCTTAAGTATGATCTCAAAATCGTCAACAACGTCGTTGCCCTTGATTTTCACGCGCGTATCTTTATCCAGGCGTCTTGGGTATAAACTGGATCTTGGCTCAGTTTGACAGCCCTCAATATGTGCATCTTTAAGATTGAAAAGAATACCTTCCTTGTCTCGTAATTGCTTAATGTACCAGGGAGTATTTAACAGGCTTAGATTAGCAACGCTGACATCTTTTCTAATGCCGGTGAGAGTGGAATTTTTAAAATCCATAGCGGAGGCGATGCGTTTCTGTGTTAAGGGAGTGGGGGACACATCCCGCGCTTCCCAGACTTTTTCAATAGCATAAGGATCATAAACTGCCTGGGCATACCAGACGGGGAAAGTATCGTTATCTCCATTAGTGAAAACAATAGCATTTTCTTCCAGGCTATTTAAGATATTAAGACCATAATCAAGGGCAATAAATTCTTTATGCCGGTCATGTTCCCAGTATTGTGCCGCCAGATTGATAACCGGCAGCAGCAAAGCAATAATAAGAACAACATAGCCCAGAACTTTCATTCTGCTGAAGACTAGCCGGATTAAACCCAGGCAGCCCAGAGCCATCCAGATAGCCCAGAGATTATAAGCAGTCACGAAGAAATAATCACGGTCGCGAACTTCGTTATATTTCTGATTCATTACGAAGATCATAGCCAGCGATGCCATCAGGAATAAAGCGATCATATAACCGAAAGCATGTTTATTCTTTTTGAAAGTATAATACATACCATAAAACCCGAGGAATGCTACTAATGCCTGGAATAATGTCTTTAGAAAACCAGAAGGTACAACAGTTAAATAATTATTGGGGAGATGGAATGCTTTTACTGCCGGGAATAATGTATGCAGAAAACCTATTGGTATAGCGATGGCATTTTTAATGTTATCAAAATGAAAGAACTGCCAGCTGAAATAGCGCAGAAAACTGTGATTGAACTGATTCCAGAAATCAGCATTACGTTCCGTAAAATTAGTGGTGCCATATTGAGTACGCAGGACATAATTTTTAAAAAGTTCAAGATTATGCGGGAAACCCTCGTTAATAAAGGGTCTATGAGCGCTGCGCACCAGCAGGAATATATGGGGGCTGAAGGCTATGATAACCAGAAGAAAAGCTATCAGCCAGGCTTCAATGGACACTTTCTTATAAGTATGGAAAATGATGATAATCCCGATACCCAGACCAAACGCCATTTTACTCAAATCAGGAACGGATATCGATTTTCCTATGCCATTGAATATGAAATAGATAATAATTAATCCAAATAAATAGATCCAGGTTCTGAGCCAGAATTTGCCTGTTTCTCGGTAGGCTTCTAATATTTGAGGATATAATATGATAAATAATACTGCCGGTGCTATTTGCAGAACCGTTTGATGAATGCCGAATCCCAGGAAGAATATATAAATGATCAGTATGAGATAATTCTGATGTGATAGGTCATTACTTTTCTGAGTATATAGCAGGGTGAGATAAATAATAAGATTTATTGTAAATGCGAGTCCGCCATAAACCTCGGCTTCGATGGCATTATGCCAGAAACTGAAGGAGAATGCCGTTAACAAGGCAGCGATGATGCCGGTTATATAGGCAAATTGAGCTTCTTCGCGCCTTTGCCACATTGAAATCAATTTCACGGTGATCAAATAGGTAAACATCACTGCCAGAGAGCTGAAAAAGGCACTCATAAAATTGACCACTAAAGCATGTGAAATGCCATGTCCGGTCAGGGCCGTAAAAAATCTTCCCAGTAGTATATAAAAGGGATTTCCGGGAGGATGTGGAACCCCTAAAATGCTGCTGCACGTGATATATTCGCCACAGTCCCAGAAAGAGAGACTTCTTGCCATAGTTAAAACATAGATTGTTAAGCTAAAACCAAAAAGCAGAAAAGCAATAATTCTATTCAGCTTCTCATTTATTACATCCTGTGGTTTAAGACACATAATTCTCTCCAGTAATCATTTTTTCAAACAATGCTGCTTAATTCTTAGTCTGCAGCATTAAAATTAATAATGAAATTTCAGGCAGGTAAATTTTAGTCAAGTAAAACAGGTCAGTTTCTGTTATAAAAAAAGGCGACAGGTAATTGTAACCGGTCGCCTGATATATCAGGAAGCTTTTCCGTAATCCGGCTCAGCTTCGCCTTTGACCACTTCAGCAGTTATCATAACTTCTCGAATATCCTTTCTATCCGGCAGCGAGAACATAATATCAATCATAAAGCGTTCCATAATAGAGCGCAAACCGCGCGCTCCGGTTCCGTAATTAATGGCAACATGAGCTATTTCCAGCAGAGCATCAGGTTCAAAGACAAGTTTTACATTCTCCATACTGAAAAGTTTTTCATATTGTTTGCAGATGGCGTTTCGCGGTTTTGTTAAAATCGTGACCAGCGCTTCTTCCTTGAGTTCATGCAAAGCCGTGTAAACCGGCAATCTGCCTACAAGTTCAGGGATCAGGCCATATTTAACCAGATCTTCGGGAATTGCTTTGGCGAGTATGTTTTCTTCAATTGTATTCTGCTGTAATTCCACGTCAAACCCGATAGTTTTCTTATTTGTTCTTCTTTTAATGATCGTATCCAGTCCGTTAAAAGCGCCACCGGCAATAAACAGTATATTTTTAGTATTAACCTCGATGAATTCCTGATGCGGATGTTTTCTGCCGCCTTTCGGGGGCACGTTTACTACGGCACCTTCCAGGATTTTTAGCAGCGCTTGCTGCACACCTTCACCGGATACATCCCGCGTAATGGAGGGATTTTCCGATTTACGGGCTATTTTATCGATCTCATCAATATAGATAATGCCGCGTTCCGCTTTGCGAACATCATATTCCGCACTTTGCAGCAGTCTCACCAGAATGTTTTCCACGTCTTCACCCACGTAACCTGCTTCAGTCAAGGTTGTGGCGTCAGCAATGGCAAAAGGAACATGCAGCATGCGAGCCAGAGTTTGCGCAATGAGTGTTTTTCCACTGCCAGTGGGTCCGGTAAGGAGTATATTGCTTTTCTCTATTTCCACTTCATCACTGCTTTTCTGTTTATAGATTCTCTTATAATGGTTATAAACGGCTACAGAGATATATTTCTTTGCTTCTTCCTGACTGATCACGTAAAGGTCAAGATAGTCCTTTATCTCTTTTGGAGTGGGAATCGGATGATCTTCCAGAATTTCCACATCCTTTTCATCAACCATGATCTTGTTACACATCTGGATGCAGTCACCGCAAATGTTACCGTCAATGCCACGCAGAAGATACTGCACTTCATCGGAACTACGTCCGCAGATATTGCAGTGCAGGTCTTTATCAAATTTTTCCTTCAAAAGTTACCCCTTTTTCCTGGAGGCAATAACCTCATCAACCAGTCCGTATTTGACTGCTTCTTCCGCAGACATAAAGAAATTGCGGTCAGTATCCTTAACAATCTTTTCCAGTTTCTGACCTGTATGCTTCTGCATTATTCTATTGAGTCTATCTTTCAGTCGCAGAATTTCATTTGCCTGGATCTCTATATCCGAAGCCTGACCTTGTGTCCCGCCCCAGGGCTGATGGATCATAATGCGGCAATTAGGTAAGGCAAACCGTTTCCCTGCTGCACCGGAAGTTAATAGCGTTGCTCCCATGCTCGAAGCCTGACCAATGCAGATCGTATTCACATCAGGCTTGATATACTGAATGGTATCATAAATTGCCAGTCCGGCTGTTACTGAACCACCTGGGCTATTTATATACATATAAATATCTTTATCCTGTTCTTCAGCCTCCAGATGCAAAAGCTGGGCAACTACAAGATTAGCTACATTGTCATCTATCGGAGAACCGATGAAAATGATCCTGTCTTTCAGCAGTCGTGAAAAAATGTCAAAAGACCTTTCTCCTCTGCCGGTCTGTTCGATTACAAATGGTACTAATGTCATATATCCTCCTTTTCCTGCTCTTCAGAACCTTCATCTTCTTCACGTGGTTTGGGTGTAATATATACTGCCTGCTCCAGCAGGTAATCCATGGTTTTTCTTTCCTTCAAACCTTCCTGGAATTCCTCGCCTTCAATTTGTTTTGCATAAAGCCGGGAGTAATCATCCGCCGACATCTTCATATTGGCGGCAGCTTCAGCAATAGCTGTCTGTTTATCTTCATCGGTAATAGTGAGATCAAGAAGTTCTGTAATTCTGCTGTGCAGATGATATGATTTAATGTTATATTCGGCTATGGGCTTGTAAAGATCAACTGCCTGTTTCTGAGTGATGCCATATTTTTCCACGGCATCTTTACCTAATTCCCCGGCATAATGCTCGATCATAGAAGCCGGGACGTCAAAAGGATTCAGTTCCACAAGTTTCGCCATCACGGCATTTCTCTTCTCTTCCTGGTTATCCCGATCAATCCTGTTCTGCAGCTCTGCTCTTATTTTATTGCGCAAATCTTCCACCGATTCGTATTCCAGGTCTTTGGCAAATTCATCATTTACTTCCGGCAGAATGTTGACTTTGATTGATTCCACTTTTATGTTAAACAGTTTGCCACGAAATTTTTCATCGGCTTTTGCCACATCTTCCGTCTCGGCATCAAATATGGTGGACTGGAATTCTTCTCCTGTTTTTCTGCCTTTGATTTTTTCATTAAGCTCGGCATTATAAACATTATCATCAACGACAAAAGTACGTTCAAAAGTAAAGGGCTTATCTTGTTCGCTAATCTCAGAAAACGTGGCACTGACTATATTATCCTTTTCCACGGGGCCTTCGCCGTCTTCCTGGATTGACATATTCTTGCGCATATTATCGATCATATTCTCAACATAGACTTCCTGTAACACCTGAGGTTGAAATTCCACTTCGAAATTCTCATATTGTTTCACCTCAATTTCGGGCATTATTTCATACTTGAATTTTGCCGTGTAATCACTATTATGTGCCCATTCCATTTCGAGTAATTCAGCTTCACTTACAGGATGGATGTCTTCAGTATCAAGTGCCTGTTTATATAGTTTCTCGGCTGCCTCTTGAAGAAATATATCCTTGAAATAATCAGCATAAGTTCGTTCCATTATGCTGAGTGGCGCTTTGCCTTTGCGGAATCCGGGGATGTTTATTTTGGATTTATACTTGTTGACTATCTTTCGATATTCAGTTTCTGCTTCTTCTGCTGGAAGAGTTATCTTCATTTCCTGCCAGCAGTTTTTTATTTCACTTAATTCAACTTTCACCATGTTCTCCTTTATCTGACTTCTTTATTCTTAATAAAAATTTGGGCATGTTTCCCATGCCCATAATTTTTTATGGTGCGAAAGAGGGGATTTGAACCCCTACAGGATTTCTCCCACTGGATTCTAAGTCCAGCGCGTCTGCCGTTCCGCCACTTTCGCGCTATTGCATTCCTGACAATTTTTTCTGATATTCCGTCTGCAATTCCTTGTTCCCAAGCTTTTTCGCAGCCACAAACATTAACTGATAGGGTGATGGATCATCCGGTGCTAATTCTGCCCATTTCTTGCCATATTTTAATATCTGCTCATTAGCATCCAGATTTACGAGCTGAAAACAGAAAAGCCTGAGATTGGCTGCATCTTCTCCATTAAGGTCAAATTCCATCTGACTGTATTTGACAAAACTATCTATATCTTTCAACTGGTTGGCTATGACTCTGGCATTATACAGGGCATCAACGTTTTGCGGATTAATTACCAGCACCCGCTCAAACATTGCCATTGCGTCCTGGTAACGTTTCAGATCATTATAGATTACGCCTATATTGTAAAAATTATCTTCATTATCGGGATTATTCTCAGTCGCTTTCTGATACCATACGACAGCTTTCTCCTGCTCGCCCAGTTGCAGATAATTATAACCTATCATTCTGGCAGTTTCTTCATTATCCGGTTCCATCTGGTAAGCCATTTCAAAATATTTGATGCCATTTACTTTATCATCAAGTTTAAAATAATTGTTGGCGATCATTTTGATAGTTATCAGACTGTCTGGTGCAATTTCCAGCAAAGGAATATATGTTTCCAGTGAGCCAGTATAATCTTCAGCTTTGAATTTTCCCAAACCTTCCTGAAAAATATATGTCCAGCAGTTATTTAAAAGGGTGGTTGCCGAATTTTTTTCCTTTTCCAGTCCCGCTTTTTTGATATAGGTTTTATAATATTTTCCGGCTGCCTTGCTGTCAGTTGCCTGCAGTTCATCATATTCGGCATAAACCATATCTATCGCTTCCAGAACGCGCTCATAAAGGGCATGTGCTTTCCAGTAATCCTTGTTAACTTCATATTCAACCCCGGCAAGGCTCATCAGGCTTTCTATATGATACGGATTAGCTTCCAGAACCTTTTCATAAAATGGTATGGCTTTCTCAAATATCTGCTGATTAAAATACATCTTGGCGGAACGGAAATCCGTTTTCGCTAATCCCTGCAAATCCTGTATTGCTGCTTCTGCGCCTGCTAACAGCATCATCAGTATGATGCCGGTCAATATTCCCTTTTTCATACTTTCCTCCGAAAATTTATCTTTCAACTACAAAATTGCCAGCCTGTTTATCCGTCAAATAGTTTTTACTGTTCACTACTATCAGAGAGAAGTGAAGATAGGAAGATGGGATGATGAGAAGAAGAGAAGAGGTAGAATAATTGCATCACATTTTTCAGCATTAATTTTATTATCACTCTCGCAATTTCTTAATATTCCCACTTTCGAGTTACTTTGGAGCATTAAGCATGTTAATGCCTGCGGTGCCAGCCGCAGAATTGAGAAATAATCAAGAAAGATAGTCCAACTGCGAAACTTGTCTGCCAGCCAAAGGCTACTAAACAAATGGAGGAACCACTAAATGACGCGAAAAACGAATATTTAATCTGCGGACATCACTGCCATCACGGATATTTCTTCATGTTGATTACATCTTTCATCTACTTTCATTTTAAGGGTCGTGTTCACGCCCCACTTGCGGAATGCGCCAGCGGTGCACGTGGACTATGTGGGAACCCGGCGTTTGAGGAAGTAGATTGACAGATTTCGGGTATCCCTGATTCAAGACAATCTGATAAATAGAAGGAATTTAATAAGGAAAAAAATATGAAAGATAATCTGATTACATTGATCTGGGCTGCTTTGCTGCTGGCAGTTATTGCCATTTTGGCATTACCGCAGAGTAGAGGAGTATTTATAGATTTGACCAAAGGCTATCCATACTTGATGGGACTAATGAAAGTAGGATTACTGGGTACAATGGGAGAATTATTAAGTGGAAAAATCGTAATTGGGAAATGGAAGTTATCGGGGATCAGGATAGGAGAGAAGTTTCTGGTCTGGGCATTTCTGGGAGTGTATTTTACAGCCATATTTCCCATGTTCTCCTATGGAGTGGAAGGATTGCAGAAAGCAGGTTTATTACCGGGAGCGTATTCGGTACTTTTAACTTCTTTCTGGAAATCATTTCTCCTGAATATGGTTTTTGGTTTTCCCATGATGTGTTTCCATCGTTTAACTGATACAGCTATCGAAAAGGGCGGATTATTCCGCAGATGGAATATTCCGCAGACTTTTTTAGCGATTGACTGGGATAATATGTTCAAGGTTGTGGGTGGAGCTATTTTCTGGTTCTGGATCCCGGCACAGGTAGTCACATTTCTGCTGCCGCCGGAATTCAGGGTAATGAGTGCAGCTTTACTGGCAATAGCCCTGGGATTAATTTTGGGAATAGCGAAAAAACTGTCTCTGCAAAGGCTATCCAATATTCCCGCTTGACACCTGAGATACGCTGTATTTTCTGAAACGTAATTAATTTACGGGAGATTTTATGCTTAAAATTGGTATTACAGGAGTTGGTCAATTCGGTCAAAACCATGCCCGTGTGCTGGCGCAATCAGGCTTATGCGAGCTGGTGGGGCTATTTGACAAAAACGCCAAACGCGCCAGAGAAATTGGTGAAAAACACCAGATCAAGGTATTTCCTGATTACCAGGGTCTTTTACAGCAAGTTGATGCTATGGTTATTGTGGTTAATACAATATCACATTATGAACTGGCGCTGCAGGCATTGCAGAGCGGAAAGCATGTATTTCTGGAAAAACCGATAACGGAGACATTACAGCAGGCAGACGAACTGGTGAAACTTTCCCGAAAAAATGATCTGCGTTTGCAGGTTGGTCATATTGAGCGTTTCAATCCGGTGATTATGGAAATCAGCAGTCTGGTGAAGGATCCAATTTTTATTGAAGTACATCGAATTTCACCATTTTCAGCGCGTGGTACAGATGTGCCGGTAGTGCACGAATTAATGATCCATGATCTCGATTTTATTTTGGCCTTTATCCATAGCAAAGTGAAGCAGGTGAGTGCTTCCGGTGCAAGTGTGATGACGAAGAGCATAGATATAGCAAATGCCCGCATCGAATTTGAAAATGGGGCAGTGGCGAACGTGACAGCCAGCAGGATTTCACTAAAGCGTTCCCGCGAAGCCAGAATATTTCAGAAGGATGCTTATTTTTCGCTGGATTTTATGAATCGGACTGTGAAGATAGTTAATAAATCAAAAAAACTTTACAAAGTGCTTCCACAACTGCTTGCGGGTAACTATGATAAAATAAAACAGGAAGATGTTGTTGATATTAGGGAGGTGGATGCTTCCGCCTGCGAAAAAGATGCGCTCACGATGGAACTTGAGTCATTTTTCCAGGCTGTTGAAGCACATTCTAATCCGGAGGTGGATGGTGAAGCTGGCTATTATGCTTTGGAAGTAGCCCAGATGATAGTGGATAAGATCAACAAAAAATAAAAGGAGTATTTTTATGATTTCTCTGGAAATTAAAGATATATATAAAGACCCGCAGAAATACGGCGAGCAACAGGTGAATCTGAAAGGTTGGATACGAACCATTCGTTCGACCAAAACATTCGGATTCATCGAACTTAATGACGGTTCTTTTTTTAAAAGCATACAGATCGTATTTGCTGATGACCTCGCTGACTTTTTGGAAATAGCCAAGCTGGGGATTGCCACCGCCATTTCTGTGAGCGGCATTCTGATTTTAACGCCTGAGGCAAAACAGCCATTTGAAGTGAAAGCGGAAAATATCGAAATTGTGGGATTTTCACAGGCTGATTACCCCTTACAGAAGAAACGGCACAGTTTTGAATTTCTAAGAACAATTGCGCATCTGCGTCCTCGCACGAACACCTTTTCCGCAGTTTTCCGGATTCGCTCACTGGCAGCGCATGCAATTCATTCGTTTTTGCAGGAAAAGGGATTCGTTTACGTGCACACGCCAATTATCACGGGCAGTGATTGTGAGGGTGCGGGAGAGATGTTCCGTGTTTCCACTCTGCCCCTGCAGCAGCCTCCATTAACAGAAACCGGCGAAGTGGATTTTTCGCAGGATTTTTTCGGTCGTGAAACGAATCTTACGGTCAGCGGACAACTGGCTGTGGAAGCTTACGTTATGGCATTCCGCAAGGTTTATACCTTCGGTCCCACTTTCCGGGCGGAAAATTCCAATACAACACGTCATGCAGCCGAATTCTGGATGGTGGAACCGGAAATCGCTTTTGCAGACCTGAGAGACGATATGGAGCTTGCCGAAGGAATGATGAAATATCTGATAAATTATATTATGGAGAAAGCACCGGAAGAACTGATGTTTTTTAATCAGCATATAGATAAAAGCCTGCTGCCGCGGCTGCAGCATCTGGTGGAAAGCGATTTTGCGCATATTACTTATACTGAGGCAATTGATATTCTGCTCAAATCAGGTGAAGAATTCGAATATCCGGTAGTTTGGGGAAGCGATCTGCAAACTGTGCATGAACGCTATCTAACTGAAAAAGTGTTTAACAGACCGGTTTTTGTGACTGATTACCCCAAAGAGATCAAAGCATTTTATATGCGCATGAATGATGATGGCAGGACAGTGGCAGCGATGGATCTGCTGGTTCCGGGCGTAGGCGAGATCATCGGTGGCAGTCAGCGTGAAGAAAGACTGGAATTTCTGGAAAAACGGATAACAGAAATGGGTTTAAATAAAGATGATTACTGGTGGTATCTTGATCTGAGAAAATATGGCGGAACCCCACATGCCGGTTTTGGTCTGGGATTTGAGCGCGTGGTGATGTACCTTACCGGGATGCAGAATATCAGGGACGTGATATCATATCCGCGCACAGCTAATTCGGCGGAGTTTTAAATTTTTAACCGTGATTCGTGAATGGTGATTCGTGATTGGTGAAGAAATTGGCTTTCAGCCGGTTAATACTGGATCTAAATATATAATTGCCTCTTTCGGTGATAGATTGGGAACTAAAGAAAAATTAGTTCAAAATCTTAGTCGTTGGGGGCAATTTAACATTTTAGCAGAGCTCCGTCAGGTGCATTCCTGTAATGTGATAACGATCAACACTCCTGAAGAATTTGGATTTTTGAGTAAAGAGGCAGATGCTTATGTTACTGCTCAGTCGGGTATAGCGTTGGCAATTCGTACTGCTGACTGTTATCCCCTGCTTTTCTGGGATCCGCTGGAGAAAGTTATTGGGGCAGCACATTCAGGGAGAGAAGGCACGCGGCTTAATATTGGCGAGGCAACCATTCAAGCAATGCAGGCTTTGGGTGCAAAAGATATTCAGGCTGCCATTGGTCCCGGGATTTCAGGCGAGAAATATCAGGTTGATGAACATATCTGGCAGAAATTTGTTGATTCTACCGGAATAGCTCAGAATTTCCCTTTTCTTGACCTAAGAAAAGTGATAAATGCGCAGTTAATCAATTCCGGCATAAAAAAAGAGCACATCTTCCATCAGGAGATCTGCACTTTTTCAGATCATAACTATTATTCTTACCGGCGTGATCAGACCAGTGAGCGTCAGTATTCTTTTATTATTTTTGGAGTGCATTAACAGGTTAATGCAACGAGACGCAGTCGAGTATAAATCCTGAAATCCTACATTTTCTGAATAGTTGATAGAGTCGCTCAGTTTTTTGCGGCTATCACCGCAACACATTGACACGGTCAATGTACTCCAAAGTTATTCGCTGGCGGTGAGATCCAGGTTGCGGCTTTTAAAGCCGTATCCCATCACGTCATTCACATCCGTGAGGATTACAAATGCCTTAGGATCAATATCTTTCACCAGCTCTCGCATGGTGGAGACCTGTCTGCGGTTCATCACACAGAAAAGGACGATGATGTCATTACCTGTATAACCGCCAGTGGCTTTGAAATAAGTTACTCCACGGTGGATTTTATCATATATGGCTTCTTTGATCTCTTCATATTTTGGTGAAATAATATAAGCTCCCTTAACGTAGGGGAGACCTTCGGAAGTGAGATCAGTCATTTTAGCAGAAATGAACAGATTCACGTAACCCCAGATCACAATTTTGATATCCCTGAAAACAAGACCAACCGTAAGAATGATCAACGTTTCCACGATCCAGTAACCGGTACCGATGGAAAGCCCGGTTTTCTGTTTGATGATCGCCACCGGAATATCCGTACCACCGGTGGAACCACGAAAGCGGAATATAATACCCAGTCCCATACCCAGCAATACCGAGCCTGTTATAGCAGATAAATATATATCACTTGGTGACAGAATGGAGAATATTTTTTCTCCCTGGTATAAATATGTGTATTCAGCCAAATCCTTGATAAGTCCAAATTTATGCAGACTCGGCAGACTCACCAGGTCTGTTAAAATTGATACAGTCAGCATTCCGTAAATAGAACGCCAGCCAAAACGTGTGCCCATAAAGATAAAACTTATGATAAATAATGGAATATTAAAAATCAGCATGGATAGTCCCAGGGGAATATCAAATTTGTAAAATAATATTTGAGAAAGACCTCCTACTCCACCAGGCACGATTTTATAAGGTGCCAGGAACCAGGTATATGCGATTCCCATCAAAATTGCACCACCAATAATGCCCAAATACTGTACAATGCTTCGTTGCCAGTTTTTCTTTTTCATAGCAACCTCCATCAGTGCGAAACAAAATTCAGCCCTTTTCCCGTCAAGGCAAATCAACATGCTTAACCTTGACACAAAAAAGTCCTGCTCAAATTTCGGTTTTAATGAAAATAAAAGACAGGAGGCATATAATGAGTTCAGAAAATACTCAAGCCGATAAAGTACTACAGGAAGAACATTTAAAAGATAATCTCAGCCGCATTAAACACAAAATTGTGATCATCAGTGGCAAAGGCGGAGTGGGGAAGAGCACTGTGGCTGTTAACCTTGCTTACGGTTTGGCTTTGCAGGGAAAGAAAGTTGGAATCCTTGATGTTGATATCCACGGACCTTCCATTGCCAAAATGCTGGGTGTGGAAAATAAAAGACTGGAAGTAAGTGAAGATGGTGTGCGCGCTAAACCTTTGAAAATAGTAAACAATCTCTATGCTATAACTTTGGCAAGTATGCTGCAGAATCCCGATGATCCCGTGATTTGGCGTGGTCCTTTGAAAATTGGCGCTATCAAGCAGTTTTTAGCAGATATTAACTGGCCGGACCTTGATTATTTAGTGGTAGATTGCCCTCCCGGAACAGGTGATGAACCGCTTTCTGCAATTCAGACAATTGGCAACATGGATGGTGCCATTATCGTATCAACACCCCAGGATGTAGCGCTTCTGGATGCCCGTAAATCTATCCGTTTTGCCGAAATGCTCAACGTTCCCGTTATTGGACTCGTGGAAAACATGGGTTCTTTCAGTTGCCCGCATTGTGGTGAAATGATCGACATTTTCAAAGGTACCGGCGTGGAGAAAGCCGCCGCAGATTTTAAACTGGATATCCTCGGCAGCATTCCCATAGATTCAAATATAGTTGTAACCGGTGATTCCGGCAGACCTTATATCTATGATTTCGGTAAAACCAAAGGCGCGGAAGTAATGCAGGAAATCACCAAGAAAGTGATTGCAGCGGTAGAAAAGTAAGATAATATAGAATGTTAGATAAAAGACAGGATGAGCTTGAAGCCATCCTGTCTTTTTTATTTATCACCTAGCTTTATAGCTTGAAGTATTCGCATATAAAGTAGTTATCATCCTCCTGTAGCACAGACGTCCCCGTCTGTGAACCGCTATTTATAACGCAGAAATTTGCGGTAAACTTCTGCAGCTCATAAAAGATCACACAGACGAGACGTCTATGCTACATGAAGCTTTATAACTTGAGATATTTTGTGTATATAGTCTGGTATCAGTCCAGGATTCATTCGATTGAACAATAATTGCATTGACTTTGGTTTATGTCGCATTATCTTCTTTTTAAAAACACAAGAAGAGGGATATGAATCAAATTCTGGAAATGCTTCGAGACAGCTTTGCTCATCAGATCATATTTTCCACAGGGCTGTTATTGATCATGGGTTACATTCTGGGACAGTTTTCTGAACGTATTAAGATACCTGCAATTACTGGTTACATTTTTGCCGGAGTACTTCTGGGGGAAGCGGGATTAGACTTGATACATCATGAAAACCTGCAGCAGCTTAATCTTTTGAGTGAAATTACCCTTTCCTTTATCGCTGTGATCATAGGTTGTGAATTTTCTTTCTCCAAGCTGAAGCTCTATGGCAGGCGGATCATCTTTTTGACGCTAGCTCAGATGATGTTGACTTTTATCCTGATCACGATAGGGTTACTGCTTTTGGGATTATCGAGTTATGTGTCATTTCTGCTGGGAACAATTGGAGCGGCGAGCGCTCCTGCTGCAACTGTGGTAATTGTTGAAAAGCTGCGTGCCAAAGGGGAATTCGTTGATTATCTTTTTGGCATTGTGGCCCTTGATAATGCCGGTACGGTTATATTGTTTTCTGTGGTTTTTGCCATATCAGGATCTGTGATCTCCGGGAGTGAAGCTGATTTGTTAACTGGAATATTTCAGGCTTTGAAGGAAATTCTGTTTGCCATAATAAGTGGTGCTATTGGCGCACTCATTATTCATTTCAGTACACATCATAGTCCATATAAGGGAAAAATCGAGATAATATCTCTGGGGATCATTTTTTTGAATACCTCAATTTGCCTGATATTAAATTTATCACCCTTGATCTCAAATATGGCAATAGGTATGCTGCTTGTGAACTTGAGTGAGAAGAACCTGCACATCATGAACGTACTCAAACCGCTTACTCCTCCTTTATATGCCATATTTTTTACTATAGCAGGAACTGAGCTTGATCTGAATATGTTCACAGCCAGCAAGGCTCTTTTAGCAGGTTTGATCGTGATTATTTTGCGAGCTGCCGGTAAATATGGCGGAATCTACGCCTCAGGTCATTTACTAAAGTTGCCCCACCGCATCAGCAACTGGATGGGATTTGCCTTAATGCCGCAGGCTGGAGTAGCTATCGGTTTAGTTCTATTTGTGCAGGGCTCGCCAATAGTTCAGCAGGCGTCGCCGGATATCAGAATGGAGATAACAGAAATGATAAACATCGTCTTGATGAGTGTATTTTTTAATGAGTTGATTGGACCATTAGTAGCCAAAATGGCGATCAAGAAAAATCTCTGAATCAGCAGCAGATTTATTCATGCATGATCTGTATCCAGAATATATCACCATTTATTTCCGCTTTCTGCCAGCCTTTGAATTCCTCGTGATCATCACGTAACCTGATTCCGATGGGTGCTTTTTGAACTGTAAAAATCTCATCATCTGCCATCAGTTGAAGAATCTCGGAATGTTCACTAAACAGGTATTTCCTGGCTTTTACAGACCCATTTATAATAATTCTCTCCCTCTTTTCATCCTCAAGTTTTTGGATAAAGCAGCTCTTTCTACAGAAGATATAATCATGAATGTAATTTCCTCCCAGATCAGCGAATTCATATTCCGAACTCACGGATTCATCCACTTCGTTGGCGGCATCAATGACGGTGTAAATTGAGCTATCAGTAAATTCTATTACATAAGCACGAAGTAGTTTCAGGAATTCCTGAAATGCCAGGTGAGAAATTGAGACCTCGTAAAAATGGTCGATTAGTGAAAGTATCTCTTCTGGTTCAGTAAAATAATTAATGGCATATATAAAGCATAAGATTGCCGGTTGTGAGTTTATATGACGTTGAGCCTTATAACAATGCCAGCTCAAAGTATAGTCAAATTTCAAAAGCGCAGCATCTGCAGTTTCAATAGCTTTTTCTATTTCTCCCATATCAAGATAGTATTGAACTAAACCATAATAGGCAGTTATGGTCACAATATGGTTTTTATCTATTTCTATCGCTTTCCGGGAGAAATCACAAATATCTTCCCCGGTTATTGTGCCCTGATAACTATACTCAAAAACTAACTTTTTCATAATGCTTTGGTCTAATTCGCTGGAGTGCTCATAGGAACTGATATTCGCATGAGGATACGTTTCAATCAATTTCAGCATAAAATCCAGATATTCGGTTTTTACGGCTTCATAATTTTTGTGAACTCTGAAATATTCATAAATATAAACGCTGATCATTTCTTTTTTTAATACATAAGGAATTTCATCATTATAAGATATTGTCTTCACCAGCTTAAAATATGACTCCACTTGATCTCTTTTCAGGTAATGTCTAATATAATACTCGTGATGTCTTTCAGATACTTCCCTTTGATCACAGGTAATGTGTCTCCAGCGCTACCATAAGGATATTTAAGGATCGTAAAGGTTTGTTCATCATTAAGCTCAGCGATAATTTTTCCCGACAATTCCAGAAAAAGATAATAGGAAGCTTCTATTTCGCGGTCGGAACCGGCTCTTTTGGGGGGGATCATCAGGTATGTACTTAGCAGAAACTCGATCTTACTAAGCTTTGACATATGTTCCAGTGTTTTACTATCCTGAAATTCTGAATAACAGCCGAATAAAACGTCTGGATTCCCGATGATCACTACTTCATTACTATAAGGCAAGAATGCTACATTGTAACCTTCCCCGCTTACATCTTCAAAATATGATAACAATATCAGCACTTCACCTTCAGCAAGGATTTTATCTAATTTGACAGATTGGAAAGAAGCTAAGGTGTCTTTTCCAATATATTCACATTCAATTTCCTGCAAAGTGAATAAGGTATTACCTTCTTGCCGGAATGTTTTAATATTGTGAACATTTTCAAGATAGTCAAGCACCGATAATCTCAATTTCCAGTATTGATCATCCTTATAACGCTCTGCATTACAATATAAAAATAATCCAAGAAGTATAATTAAAAACCAGCTTTTTTTTATCATATTTTTTTCCTGTCTTGATCTTTTTGAAAAATTAATCCTTCGCAATCTGCATCCAGTATATTTCACCATTTATTTCAACTTTCTGCCATTTATTGGAATTGCTCGATACTATTGTAGAGGATAATCCGGAATGAACAAAATCATTTTTCTTCTTTTTCCGCGTAATGCTTCCCAATAATGACGTTTCATAATTAGGTAGTGAGTGCTGGATAATTGTCACATCCATCTGTCCTGTTTCATTCATTAATTGTAATTCTTCTGCCATGATGTATTTCTTGGCAATAAATGGTTTATACATGGTGACAACTTCTTCATACTCATCTTCAAGCTGTTTTATTGCTCTCCTGGCAGCGTTTACAAAATAGTTATGTTGGGAGTTTTTATCTGTTTTAACCAGATAGCTGTCATTTTCCGGGTCAAGATCTAGCTTTCGATAGGCAGCAATTGCGTCCTCCACGGGGCAGGCTGTTAAATCTTTCTGCATCGCTTTGATGTATAGCAGGTAATTATGAAACTCAGGCATGGACTTAGTCAGTTTCTTTAACTTCTTAATGCAGGCATCAGTCTCAGAAATGTCCATTCCGCTTTTCAGTAAATATTCAAGGTAATAACTGGCCGCTTTTGCATTCAAGAATACAGAACCAGGCGGTTCTGGATCACGATATTTTTCATCATACAAATTCAATGCTTCAATTGCCAGAGCTTGTGCCTTGTTTAGATCTCCCAGTTCGAGACAGCATTGCGTTTTTACTGCATAAGCTTGTAAAATACACTCCGGGTTAGTTGAAACTTCAATTACTGTGTTGCAAAACTCAATCACATTTTCTACGGGAATGTTCTGATAATAATATTCATCTTCTGCATAAAAACTGCCGACAAGTCTATTGCTTTTCCTCCGCCTGATCTGGAACACTTTTTATGGGAATAATTTGTTACTATATTTATCAGGACCTCAAGATATTTTTGAATTTCAGGCTCAGCAGCATCATGATAATCAAAATAGGTTCTGATGTAATCAACCAGGATATGACTTTTAAACTCAAAAGGTATTGCATCATTCCAGGCGATGGATTCTCTTAGAGTATATTCCTCTTCTTCGTATAGTCCTTTTTTATTTCTTATATTTGATATATTCATCAGAGCCTTTAAGTTAATCCCGTCCAGCTCAAACAAACATCCCGATTCTCTTTTGTCTGTTTTAAGGTATATCTTATAGACCTGCTCATTGTCAATGTTATCTGTAAGGATTTGCAATACATCCCTGAATAAAATATCAGAACCTCCTAAAGAAGTACCGAAATCATCCAGATGAGAGAAAAACATGCTATGCGCTAACTCTATTTCATTAAAATCGTTAAAATACCCGCTGAGTTCAGCTCCTTCTGTTGCTATATATGGGTAGTATTTTCTACATTTATTTTCCAAAAACAATACAAATTCACCGGTTGTTTTCATCTGGGCTATATAGAAATCTGCTTCCGGGTAATCCCTGACTTCTGATGTTTCCAATAAAATTTCACCCGTCGCAATGATCGAATCAAGTATAATATCCTGGGAAAAATCCAGTTTATTGGGGGTAATATATTTGCATTCAATATCCTTTAATGTAAAAAAAATCTGTGGTGTCCGGGCTTCAATAATTCTCGGTTTAAACTTCCCGGGATCATGATTTAATTCTGTTTGTGATTTTACTGGTGCAGGTATCTGTGTGTGTGTTGAACTTACCGGCAAAGCAGAACTTAAGGGTTTCGAGGTGTATTGTTCTGAATAATCAAAATCTATCCAGAATATTTCTCCATTTATCTCTGCCTTCTTCCAGGAAGTATTGTCATGTTGCGCTATAGTTCTGGCAGCACTTGGTATCTCATGCTGGATTATAGTTACATCCATGAGTCCAGATTCGTTCATAGTGAGTTCTTCATTTGCCAGGAGATATTTTTTGGCCGAAAATGGCTTACTAAGTATTATGTTATCTCTAACCTGATTATTGAGAGTTTTAATTGCAGCTTCTGCTTTATCCACTCGAGTTAAACCACTTGCATAATTGCAATAGTCATTAGAATTTGACTTTTCTATGGTTCCAGGTTTAACATGTGAATATGCTTCTATCACATCTTCCACAGAATTCGCTGTCAGGTCTGTGAGTATTGCTTTAATAAAAACCAGATGGTTCTGAAATTCCGGCAGCCCGGATCCTATATCGTTAAAATATTCGATCTCAGCGTAAATGGTATCCGGATCTATATCATTACTCATCAAATATCTGAGATAAAATATAGCTGAGAGTCCATTTAATATCCCGGCATCATACTCCTGAGTATAGGGCTCATCATATAATTCCAGTGCTTCTGCTGCAATTTCCTTAGCCATACCTGTGTCTTTTAGTTCAAGACAGGCATAGGTTTTTGCAGCATAAGCCCGTAATATGGTTTTGGGATTTTGAGATGTTGCTATTACCCTGTCATAAAAATCGATCAGGTCATCAGCAGTGATATTATCTCTGATATTATCACCGTCGGTATATTCCATTAACGCCGCAACCACGGCATGCTGATCCAGCTCAATTTCCGGAACTTTCCAGGAAGAAAAAGGCTTGAAAGCATAATCGACCACCAGCTTGAATAGAAAGTCGAAGTATTTTTCCTTCGTTGCCTTGTTTTGCTTATCTCGTTTTAAGAAAAATCTGATGTAATCGCCTATGATATTACGCCTTAACTCATAAGGGATATCTTCATTGAGGGCGATTGATTCTCTTAGCTGGAATATGTCTGGCTCAGAATATTTTGGATAATTGGTCCCGTCCTCACAGGAGAGCAGTTCTTTCAGAATTATCCCTTTCGGCTTATAAAAGTAGCCTTCCTCCTTTGATTCAGGTCTCACGTAAATTTTATATGTATCATTTTCCTTCAGGTCATCTTTAATTATCATAACCTGCTTTCTCAAATCATCGGTAATTCTATCAAAGGGTTTTCTTGTAATATTATAATACAATGTGATCAATAATTCAATGGCATTCATCTCACTAATCAGGTTGTTTGGAAAGGAATATGGAAGTATGCAATAGGAATGATTCTTTGGAGAATGCTCCAACTTGAATAATATTGTTTTCCCATCACTAATCTTTTCGGCAATATAGAAACGCTTTCCAATATTGTTATTTACCAATGCTTTCTCAATCAGCAGTTCTCCTGGAGCGATAACAGAATTCAAAATAATATCCTCTGATAAATCCGGATTATTGATATCTATATACTTACATTCAATATCTTCTCTGGTCAAGAAAATCATTGGGGAGGAACTCTCATCAATTCTGCTTTCTCTTATTAACTTTTTGAGTGGTTTGGAAGAGCATATGCCATAATTTACTGTAGCAAAACATATTGCTGCAAATATTAATAATGTCAGTCTTTTCTTGATTTGCATACTAATACCTTTTCATCTCGTTTTCTTCCTGGATCTTTATCCAGTATATATCTCCGTTTATTTCTGCTTTCTGCCATTTATCACCGCTGCTTCCCAGTATTCTTTTTTCGTTATAGAGTAAAGAATGTTGAATAATCGTCACTTCCATCTGTCCTGATTCATTGAAGATTTGCATGTCATCTGACATGAGATATTTCTTGGCAAGGAAGGGCTTGTCTATAGTGACCATTTCGGCTATTTCCTTTTCAAGCTCTTCGATTAAATACGAAGAACTTTTGTATCCGAAACTATAAATTTCCGCATATCTGCCGACCCCAGTCAGATGATAAGAAAATTCAGGTTTAAACGTCACCATTTTATAAGCAGCAATAACTTCAGCAAGAGGAGTATCTAACCAGTCAATCACCAGGGCTTTTACGTAAAGAAGATAATTCTGAAACCCGGGATATCCGGTTGAATCAGCGGTAAACAATTCAATAAATTCAAGCGTTTGTTCCGGATCCTTTTCCCTTTTAAGGATATAGTTGATGCAGGATACTGTTGCCAGAGTATTCAAATTTATCGTAATTACAATACATCCGCCTACGCTTGCGCTATATTGTTCATCATATAATTGCATAGCTTCGATGGCAAGTGCAGCAGCTTTCTCTCTATTTTCCATATCAAGATAACAATGCGTTTTCATGGCATAAGCAAGTAAAACCGTCCTGGGATTGGTTGTAATTTCCATTACCTGGTCACAAAAATCAATTATCTCTCCACTGGTGAAATGTTTATCAAGATACTCGTCAAGGGCTTCTTCTAGAGCATACTGAGCCATTTCATTTCCATAACGTGATAATGAATAAGGTTTATCAGGATAATCGGTGACCATTTTTATGAGGAAATCCAGGTACTTCTTTTTATTTACTTCGCTTGCCTGGTAATTTGTGAAAAAAGAAGAAATGTAATTTCCCAGAATATTTCTTTTCAATTTATATGGAATATGATCATTACAGGCAATGGATTCTGTAAGATTAAATTCGCTGCTATTACTGTATCCATCATCGGTACTATTATTTCTATATTCCAGCAGATCTTTTAATTCATTTCCTCTAATCTGGAAAAGGGAATCAATTTCATTATAATCCGTTTTCAGATAAATCTGATACAGATTTTCATCATCAATGTTTTCTGTATGATTTAGTAAAATTTTCTTAAACTGTTCATTACATTCATTATAGCTGTAACCATAACCCAAATATCTTAGATAATCGAAATTCATACTGAGGATTATTTCAGTATCACTAAGTTTAAAAAACAAATCACTAAGTCCTGAATATCTGGTTTTAATGTATGGATAATAATTTCCGCATTTATTAATTTTGAATAATATGGTTTTACCGTTCCTTTTCCATTTTGCCAGAAAGTAAGTATTTTCATTGTCAATATAGATCACAGATTTTTCTAATAGTATTTCTCCGCTGGGAATGGTGGTATCCAGTATCACTTCTTGAGATAGGTCAGGTTCTTCAGAAGCTAAGTATCTGCATTCAATATCTTTCAGTGTAAAGAAAATCCCCGGATCTTTACTTTCAACGATCCTGTTTTCCTGTTTTGGAGAGCGGATAGAAGCTATTGCCGATCGTGCTGCCGCAGGTTTTATGATTTGATCAGAATTAGTCTTATATGGAAATCTTTCCGGTCGTGGCATGTCTTTGAAAGTAATTATTAATTGAACAATTGCCAGACATAAAGCCACCAACATGAGAATTTTCAGTCTTTTTCTGTTTACCATATCTTTATCCTTTTCTCAATCTGCTATCTGGATCCAGAATATTTTACCGTTTATTTCTGCCTTTTTCCAGGAAGATGCATCGTTTGGAGCTATATTTCTTTCTGTTTGAGGTAATTCATGTTGAATTATCGTAACATCCATCGCCCCGGATTCATTTAATGTCATTTCTTCTTTTGCCAGCAGATATTTTTTGGCTGAGAATGGTTGGTTGAACGTCAATTTCTCTTTAACTTGATACTGAAGAGTTTTAATCGCGCCGTAAGAGCTTTTCATTTGCATTAGACCAATACCATATTTGCACTTGTCATGAGAATTTGATCCATGAATCCAATCACAATTTACCTGAGAATATACTGCTATCACATCCTCTACAGAATTCGCAGTTAAATCTGTCATAATTGCTTTAATGAAAAGAAGATCATTTTGAAAATCCGGCAGGCTGGCTGCCATTTTATTAAAGAATTCAATTTGTTCAAAAACAGTTTCAGGATCTATTCTATTCCGGATCAAATATCCCAGGTAATATACTGCTGCTCGACCATTCAATACTCCGGCTCTATGATCCTGTATATATGGCTCATCATATAAATTCAGAGCTTCCACAGCAATATTTTTTGCCTGATCCGGGTCACCAAGATCAAGATATGCAAAGGTTTTGGCTGCATAAGCCCTTAAAATGGCTTTGGGATTTCTGGAAACTGCTATTACTCTGTCACAAAAATCAATAAGGTCGTTAGCATTGATCTCATCTCTGCCTTCATAATATGATAATGCTGATACTACGGCATGCTGGTCTATTTCATATTTGGGAACAAAACCTGGTGAAAAAGGCTTATGAGGATATTCAATTACCAGTTTTATCAGAAAGTCAAAGTATTTTTCCTTCGAAGGATGGTTATTTTTATCTATTTTGAAAAAGTAATTTATGTATTCTCCAATGATACTGCTCTTAAATTCATAAGCAATCTTATCATTCGTTGCTATTGATTCCCTGAGATCAAATATATTCGGTTCAGGAAAGCCGGATTTCTTTTTCATATCATCATATTCCAGCAGATCTTTCAGAAACCTTCCTTTAATCTTATGGAGTTTACCCTTTTCCTTAGAATCAGGTTGAATGAATATCTTATATGTATGTTTTTCAATCAGGCTATCTTTCAAATCATATACACACTTCTTTAATTCATCAGAAAAATTATTAAAATGATGTCTTCCTTGATAATAATACATACTTATCAATATTTCACCGGCATCCAGTTTATCGAATAGATTACTTAGCTCTGTATTCGGATGCTTTCCAAAGGGATAGCCTTCCGGTCCTGAATTTAGATCAAACAATACTGTCTTGCCGTCGCTTTTCTTTTTTGCTAAATAGAATAATCTGTTTTGATCGATCAGTATCTGAGATTTTTCAATCAAAAGTTCGCCAGGAGCGATAACTGCATCCAGTACAATATCTTCTGATAAATCCAGTTGTTTTGGCTTAATATATTTACATTCAAACTCTTTTAGAGCTAAAAAAATGATTGGTTTTTTAGATTCTTCAATTCTGTCCTGTTCAGGTGAGTTAACATAACGTATTACCGGTTTTCTCACCTCATTCCAGGGTTCGATCGGTGAAAGATTATTCAGTTTCCTGTAATGATTGATGCTTTTATGAGTAACATAGACCAGATTTGTAATTGCAAGACATAAAATGATTATGACCATAATCAGTAATTTCTTATTTTTTTGCATATTTTTTACTTCTTTATCCAATTTATATCCCCGTTAATTTCAACTTTCTGCCAGCGATCAAATTCCAGAGGATCATATTTCATTTTTATTCCCAGAGGCTTTTGCTGTATAACATAGATAGCATCGTTCTCTGTCAGGTTCATTAGTTCCAACTGCTTGCTGAGAAGATATTTTCTGGTTTGATATGTTCCATTTAAAACGATTTTTTCCCGTTTTTCGTTTTGAAGTAAATTTAGATGATTCTCGTTCTTATATTGAAAATAACCGGTTTCCTGATAATCTTTTAACCCATAAAACTCGAACCTGGATTCCTTTGTATAATCTATTTCTTTAAAAGTACGGAGCACCTCTTCCAGCGGGGCATCAGTAAGACCTATAATATGAGCTCGAATAATAAGAAGATATTCTTGAAATTCCGGCAAAGAAACAGAAATGTTATAAAAATGATCAATTGTTTTCAAGATTTCCTTTGGATCATCACAATTCCTGATCAGATAAACAAGACAATTGATGGCAGGTTCGGAATTCAAATGCCTTGGAATCTTATTATATTTCCAGCCTATCTCGATATCATATTTTGAGATAGCCTCATCTGCAATTTCAATCGCCTCTATTAATTTATCTTGATTCAGATAGAAAATTGTCATTGCGCTCCAGGCCTGGAAATTTACAATAGGATTTTTGTCTAATGTGAGTACTCTCTGTGAAAATTGAAAAAGCTCATCATTTGATATTATTCCCTTAATTTCACAATTCTCTCTGGCATTATGCATAGCTTGTTGATCAATTTCCAGGTTATCTACAGGTTTGTGAGAATAAATATCAATAATTTTTAAAAGGAATTGCAGATATTCAGCGGCAGCAACTTCGGTATCTGAATAGAATGTAAAATAATTGTCCATGTAACGGGATAATATCGAATCCTTAAGTTCATAAGGGATTTTATCGTTACAGGCAATGGATTTTAACAGATCAAAATATAAATCCAGATCAGACTTTTTAAAATGTGCCTCAAAGTTATATTCGTAAATTTCTTTCAAGTACCTGCCTTCGGCTTTCACTATAGTATCCTTTTCAGCAGATATCTGCGGAATATAGATTTGATAAATTTTTGAGTCTTCCAGAGCATTTATAATTATTCCGGCTAGTTGATGCAGGCGGATGTAATCACTATATACATTATCTCTCCTCATATTAATTGATCGCCTGGCAGAAAAATAAACGCTGAGTTGGAATTCTACTTTGTTGAAGTTCCCTAAATCTTCTATATGCCCGTTATTCACTTCCAGAATAAACGGACGGGTTGTTAAGCAATCCTTCTCACGAAAGATCACTCGTTCATTTTCTGGTAGTAAAATTCCTTCATAATAAGACTCTCCGCGATCCAATCTGTGTGAGATTATGATTAATATCTCTCCTTTAGCCAGAGTTGAATCCAGTTCGATAGATTGAGAAAAATCAGGAACTTCTGACCCATAATACTTGCATTTAGTTTCCTGTAAAATAAAATGAATATTACTGCAGGTTGCTCTTCCCCAAGGATACTGATCGATTTGTTCAGTCATAATGCCAACCCAGTTTTCTGCTTTGGATTCACCTATTCTGATTTGCATTGCCCCTGCAGATATGAATAATATGAGTAAAAGCAATATTATCAATCTCATCCTGTTGGCATCCTTTAACCTCCTGTTCCAATTAAAACTTCTATTATATTGAATTGCCTGTCAAGTAAAACTCTCAAATTAACAATACTAGGCATAAATCAATAGGAAGTATTTGCATTTTATCATTTATCAAAAATTGCTGCTTTTTTTAAAAATCAGATTATTTTATTTTTATAATTCCCAAGGCGTATAGGTCTGCTAATAAACTATTGTTATTTATAGATAAAAAGACTAAGGTGCCCCATAGGAGAGTATAAGGTTAGTATAAATAGCCACAACAAGACACAATATAGCAAAATAATGCCATATTGTGTCTTGTTGTGACTTTTTATACCAACCAAATACAAACCTTATAAGTACAAATAGCATTCAACAATGAAAATAGATACAGAGATTTTTTTTTAAAGAGGTTTTCCAGGAATTGCATAAACGCAGGATACTGATCTATCGCTGTTCTCTTTCCACTACCGGAGATGTGTCAGCGGTACAACCCGACTAATTTTCCCAAGACCCCCTAACCTATTTCGCAAACGAGCAGGGAAATTGACATCTATTTTATTATTATTAAATGAATTAGCTATTCAAACACAGATATCCGGCATTACTACAGCCACAAAAAATATTTTTGGTGGTTGAAAAGTGAAAAATAAACTTAGTTAAACCCATTTTGTGAAATCCAATTGCATAAGGTGGGTATAGGCCTATGGTCAATATTTCAGTCTGGCAATTGTCTTTGTTCATATATTCGCATCTCCCCGAAATTTTTAAATTTCTCTCCTGTTGTAGAGTTTCATTTCCCTGAAAGGGACATATTTGTATAGCGTAAGGTTGGCTCGGTACTCCGAGACTACCTTATGAATGATGCATTCCTCCCCCACCCCATCGGCGCGCAGCGCCGATGGGGTGGGGGGGTGTTTCATTTTTTACATAAGGTAGCACCTGCGGTGCAACCTTACGCTATACAAATATATCCCGTACCGGGAATTATAAGAGATAAATCCTAAATATTACTCTATAAAATAAGAAGTTACCACATGTCCTGAATAATAAAACGGGGGGATGCCAGTCTTTGTTCTTATAAGTCCTATTGTTCCTATAAGTCCTATATTTTTTGTTCTTCTTTTTTCTTTTTTCCAGCCAGCATGCCGCAGGCAGCGCTGATATCCTGTCCCCGGCTGTTACGTAAGGTTACAGCGACATTAGATGTTTTATAAAGTTCCTGCTGGAAAGCGGCAACTTCTTCCGCAGAGGGTGCTTGCCAACTGCTTCCCGGTACGGGATTCCAGGGAATGATGTTAATCTTGGAAGAAATATCACCAGTAAAAGCGCGCAGGGCTTTCATATCTTCCTTCGCCATATTAAAATTTTTAATGAGCACATATTCAAAAGTAATGCGATGGGGAGATCTACGACTGAAATAGAGTAGTGCCGGTTTGAGCTGCGCTAGCGGATAACGCTGATTCACGGGCATCAGTATTTCTCTTTTTTCATCCAGAGCAGCATTAAGCGAAACTGCCAGTTTCATTTTCACGCCGGTATCGGCGAGTTTTAAAATGCCGGGCACAATGCCGCAGGTGGAAACCGTAACCCGTCGCGGACTGAAAGCGAGGGTGCGTTCGTGCTGCAGGATGTTTATGGATTTTATCACGGTATCCAGATTATCAAGTGGTTCACCCATACCCATAAATACGATATTGGTAATTTTTTGAGGAGCAGTCAACTGGCCGGCTTTAATGATCTGCCCAATAATTTCATCAGTATTCAAATTGCGGGTAAGACCCAGACGGCTGGTGGCGCAGAACTGACAGCCGCGTGAGCAGCCGACTTGTGAGGAAATGCACAGGGTGAGTTTCTCAATCCCGGGAATAAGCACCATTTCAATATAATTAGCATCCTGAAGCTGCAGCAGGAATTTTCTGGTTCCATCCTGGGAAACCTGTTCCTCAGCAACTTCCGGCAGGTAAAGAGAATAAAGATTATCCAGCTCATCTCTGCTTTTTTTATCGAGATTGGTCATAGCGGTAAAGCTGCGGGCATTTTGCTTATATAGCCACAGTAATATCTGCTGGCTGCGGAATTTCTTATAACCTGCCTGAATAAGCTGAGCATCAAGTTCTTCCGGTAGCAGCGACCAGAGCGAAATTTTACTCATCTATTCTTCTTCTACTATTTCCGTCGTTTCCAGTTTCTTTAATTTTTTATACTGGTCAAAGGTGATTATCTCCACGTCATCATCGGGAGGTTTCAAATATATCTGATCATTATAATAGTCATTCTTGATCACATAGCACCTCTTGCCATTACGTTTCAGGTATTCTCCGATAACGGGAAATTCCTCTATTTTTTTCAGGTAAAAATCTTCTTCATAATGCAGGCAGCACAGCAATCTTCCACAAGGTCCGCTTATTTTACTCAGATTACCGATCAGGTTCTGATCTTTTGCCATCTGAATGCTGACCTGGTTAAATTTTCTCAAGAAAGCGACGCAGCAGTATTCGCAGCCGCACATGCCATATCCGCCATATCGCTTGGCATCTTCTCTGCCGGAAGTTTGATGTAACTCAATCCGCGTGCGAAACTCGGTTGCCAGTTCCCTGACAAATTCCCGAAAATCTACTCGGCCTTCGGAAGAAAAGAAGAAAGTAAGTTTATTACCGTCAAACTGATATACTGTTTCCAGCAGCTTCATTTCAAAGGGGTATTTCACTACTAAACTAAGAAATTTCGTACGTGCTTCCAGTTCTCTTTCTTCGATGTGAATGATCTGTTCCAGATCGGTATCTGTGGCGATACGCACTATCGGACTAATATCACCTTTTTCCAGGCGTTCATCAAGACTTTCATCCCGATAGGCACAATTTATCACCTTACCGATATCTTCACCCCTTTCGACCCGGCAGATTACCTGTTGCTCCGGTTCCAGCGGCAGGTTATGGACATTAGCAAAATATCCGATCCTTTGTGACCGGAATAATATTTCTATGAATTCATTCATTAATTTCTCCTGTAACTTAGCTAAATAGCGTAAGTTACTTATTCACTAAATCTATCGTTGTCAGCTTCCGGATGCTCCAGCTTTATGTAAAGTTCTTTCTCTACATCAGTGAGTGTTAATCCGCGCCGGCTCTTTACTCTTTCCACCGTCTCCAGGAATTTATCCTTCTGGTAACTGTATAATTTGGATACTTGTCCCCAGCGAAGATTGGGAATATAGTCACGCACCATTGTTTCACCATAAATATTGCAACCAAAACCGATAACCGAACCGGAATTGATAGTGCTATTGATGCCTGTTTTGCAATGATCTCCGATCAATGCTCCCAGGAACTGCATTCCGGTTTCCAGTTTTTCATTGTGATGTATGCTGTGCACACTTACAGGCTGATAATTATTTTTCAGGTCGCTGTTGTTGGTGCCGGCTCCTAGATTTACCCATTCTCCCAGAAAGCAGTGTCCCAGAAAACCGTCATGCTGCTTATTAGAAAATCCCTGGATTATGCAGCCTTCCACTTCACCGCCAATCCGGCAGTCAGGACCGAAAGTATTATTTTGATATATCCTGGCACCGATCTTAATGCGGGTTTTTTTCCCAATATAGACGGGACCAATTATCACTGCATTAGGCATGATCTCTGCCCCTTCGTCAATTATTACTGGTCCTCCGGAGGCATCAATAACGACTCCCGGTTTCAGAACAGCACCCTCACCTATCCAGCAGTTATAGGGATCCAGAACTGTGACACCCAGTTCCGTAACCAGCGAATTATCCTTATCGGCAAAAATTTCATTAAAATCCTGAGTGATCAGGTTGCCATTTTCGGCGATTAGCTCCCAGAGCCAGTTCCAGAGGCAATTTCCATCAATTTCCTCTTCATGCATCGCTATCAGTAAAGCATCTACCTGCTCAGCATGCAATTCCTGTTCATCTGCTTCCAGGCGAACGGCAACCAGGCTTTTATTATTAGTGAGATAGTGATCCAGCGGCAGATTCAGTATTTTTTCTGCCAGTTCGCGAGTGATGCGGGTACGGGAATTGACCAGAAGCACGTCGTCTTCCGGTAAATAGTTAACTTTCCAGTCGGGATGTCTTTCCCGGTAAAGTTCTTTCAGGTTTTCCGAAACGATCACATATTCAGTTTCATTATCAAGAAAATAATTAACACGCTGGCGGAGTTTCATAACTCCGGCACGCAAATCGCCAGTAGCGCGGGTGTAAGTGAGCGGGTAAAAATTCCGGCAGGCTTCATCATCAAAAATTACAATTTTCATAATATCTCCCTCGTAATTAAATTAACGGAACTGGATAACCTTCGGTTCGGTATCTGTGAACTGGGGCATTATAACTCCAATATCAGCGTTAATATAGGTTGGATCACACACCAAATAATCAATGCCATTATAATTGATCTTGTCTCCCGATATATCTTCTTTCATTTCCACCGCTGTGGCTATATGACCGGGAAAATCAAGCCCGATCACCGCTAAACCGAGGAATTTCTCAACCAGTTTGGAAAACAGGAATGAGCGGTCTTCACAATCACAATATTCATAATACAAGGTTTCATCCGGGAACAGGCTGTTCTCAGAACCGAACTGCTGAGCATCCGTCTTATATGGAAATGCTGTCTGCACGAAACGCAGCAGAATATTTAATGCTTCCGTTTCTGTTCTGCCTTCCAGGATAGGTGACAAACCCTCAAAAAGAGATTTTTCAGCTAACGGTGACAGCTCTGACTGGAAGTAAACAGCCAGATCCGTTGCCGGATAGCTACCCAGAAACTCCACTAAAGTAAGATTTCCCTTAACAGGAAAAGTCCAGGTGCTGTCGGCGTAACTGAAGCTCAGCTTCCTTTCGACTATAACTTCCTCCAGATAAGGCGAACTTTCCAGATTGAGATCAAGCAGATCATTGGCATCAGGATAGCTGCCCTCATACGTATATAGATTAACTGGCTTTATCGTGCCATTATCCAGCGATAAACTGTAATAATCTCTGCCATCAAGCACCAGATGCGGTTCTTCATAAATCGTGGAACCAGTTGCTGCCAGAAGATAGAAATGTGCGTTATCATACCCTATCTTGCAATCATATCTGCTTTTTGTCAAGACGAACCAGGTAAAAAGATATGCCATATCACTACTTTGATAAAGTTCGTTGCCCACTTTATATATTATCTGGCAGTATCCCCAGTCGTTACGGACGAATTGCTCTTTTGCTTTATCCAGCTCTGAAAGTAGCATTTCATAGTCTGTGTTACTGATTTTTCCCCAGAAATCGGCTATGGCAGAGGAATCATATTTCTGCATAACCTCAATTTTCATGTTTTTATTATAGTTAAATGGGATTTTAATGCCCCAATAGTCAATACGTAGAGTTTCAACACCCTCAGATAGGGCATAGAGAAGCTGATTATGATTTATTTCCTGAATAAAATCCGGGGTCAGCGGCAGAGGTTCCGAAATCTCCTGGAGATGAACCTTTTTACCAGACATCAAGTCCGGGCAGGATTGATCTACCGGATTGGGTATATTTCCGGGTTTGGGGATTGTATCACGAACGGTTGCCGGCTGTGTTAGAAAATTATCCCAGCTTTGGGAAAGGAATTCGGTAAAATCCTTGTCCTGCTGATTTTTCCAGCTAGTGTAATTTTTATTCTGTTCTGCCAGCCATTCGTTGAAATCATTTTGAGAATAGAGAGCAGTGACGACCCCAAGCACTGCCAGTATTAATATAAACTTTTTCATAAAGACCCTCACTTTTTCCACATGAACCAGCCAAAGAAACCTGATGTAGACACGATTAGAACATATAGAGGCTGCAGTATGAACCATACTGGATAAAATTTAACCGATTCGGGTGGTTCTTTGAATTTTTTAAATACATATTTCAGAAAACTCATCTCAAATGCCAATCGCAGAAGTATGACTACTAATCCTGTACTAAAGTACGAGAACAATAAAAACCAGGGCAGGAATGTGATGATCAGCACGCTCATCAGAAAGATAAAAAATTCCGGATTTAACATTAACTGATAACGAGTATTAGAAGACCAGCGTGTTCGCTGATTGATCAGTTCCCACCAATTTTGAATACTTGCAGTGGTCATAAAACTGCCGGTTGACATATTGAAGCTGATCTTTAAACCAGCCTGGCGAAATAACTGCATCAGGTTTACATCATCTCCTGAAATTATATGTTTAATCTTACTGAATCCGCCTACTTTTTCCCAGGCTGACTTTCGATAGGCGAGATTCTGTCCAGAACAGGAAAAATATTTTCCGCTTAAAATCAATCCACCAGCCGTAGCAAACATTGCCAGAAAATCAAAGTGTTCAAAACTCTGAGCGCTAAATAAACGGGGCTTATCATAATACTGCGTTCGGGATAATCCTACCACCATATCTGTATTATCAGTAAAACCGCCAGCCATGCTGCTGAGCCAGTTGCTGCCCGGTAAACAGTCCGCATCCGTGAGCATGATTATTTCTCCCTGAGCAGCAGTGATCCCCTGCTGCAAAGCATTTTTCTTTTTTGATAAGGCATTGTCCCTGTCCTGAATTCTGATTATTTTCAGATTACTCCATTTTTCCGCAAAGCGTTCTGCCAGTTCGGCTGTGCCGTCGGATGACGCATCATCAACCAGAATAACTTCATAATGATCTGACGGATAATTCTGGTTCTTCAGCCGTAACAGCAATTCCGGCAGATTATCTGCTTCATTGCGTGCTGCTATCACCACCGATATAAAACAGCGTGTATAGGGCAGAGGTGGAATAATATTACCATACCCTCTATGAGCCAGCCATAAATAATATAGATAAACCGCAGTTCCCGCTAAGCAAATATATATTATCAATTTATCTCCCGTCTTCCGTGTCACTTCTCACGACTAAAGTCTCATATTTTACCGATCCCAGAATCCTGATTCCTCGCTATCGGGCAGTGGTTTGCTTTGCAGTGAGTCCGGCATCATCCAGTATAATAGACTATCCGGTATTTCCACCGGTTTCTGTTTCCTGTAAACCTGTGCACCCCGTAAATCCGGGCGTTTAGGTATCTTTTTCTTCAGACAGAGATAATCAGCAGGCCAGGGATACGCATCACCATTCTGGTAGTAGAATACGGAATCAATCTGGCTTTGGGCAAAAATAGCCGGCTTAAACCGGTAGCTGATGCTGTCTCCGTAACTGAAGACTTTTGCATCATTGCTGTTTGCAGCAATTTCGTTGCCCAGACTGTCTCGAGCTGAAATCACATTTCTTTCGATAATAAGGCTGTCCACATAACCAGGAAGCCGATATCTGCTGCCATTCAAATAATAATATAAGGAATCTACGGCATTCTTCAAATTCAAACGTGGATAATAGCCCTGCTCGTTACGATTTTGGGGATTAAATCTGCGAATTTTTACTTCCGGAGTATCAGGATATTTATAGTAATACCCTCCCAGATCGTAAACCAGTGAGTCCTTGTTGTTTTCTCTGTAAATTGTGGGCAGGAAGTTATATGCCAGCGAATCAGATAGCAGAGTTGGTTCCGTACCGCTGATAAAATATTCCTCAATTGTTTCTTCATAAGAAGTACGGGGCAACAGCCCTGTTTCCTTGGATATGGTCACTTTGCGAATGCCTCCCGGCTGTTCAAATTCATAGATTGAGCTGTCGATGATGGGTTTTCCCTTATTATTTACAGGCGAATCCAGCTCTATAGCCTTCTTCATAATATAGGGCCAGGCCGGTAAGGCTGCTACGGCACCGGATTGACTGTTGCCCAGCGTTTCGTTATTATCAAAACCTACCCAGACACCTGTAACCAGCTTCCGGTTATACCCGATGAACCAGGCATCACGAAAATCATCAGTTGTACCGGTTTTTCCTCCGGCTGCCCATTTATATCCGCGCCAGCGGATGCCGGCTCCTGTACCCTCTTCGGTTACGCTTTGCATCATGCTTGTCATCAGCCAGGCTACCTGTTCATTTACCACCCGAATCTTTTCCGGTTTATTTTCTTCCAGAATATTTCCATTACTGTCTTCAATGCGTCTGATAAAAACGGGCTGTACCCGCTCACCGTTGTTGGGAAACGTAGTATAACCGGAGATCAGTTCAAAGGGTAATACGGCATTGGTTCCTATCGCCATCGAATATACTTCCCAGATGGGTGTGGTAATGCCGAAACGCCGCGCATATTCTTTCACCCGCCGCGGTGTGAGGTCATATAACATCTTAATCGCCCAGATGTTTCTGGAGTAAGTCAGCGCTTCCCGCATTCGAAGATAACCAAAGGACTTGCGGGAATAATTATGCGGTTTCCAGTATATGCTGTCACATTCGATAAAACATATCGGCTCATCCTTGATCACCGTTGCCGGAGTATAACCATTATCAAGAGCTGTTGTATAGAGTATCGGCTTAAATGATGAACCAGGAAGCCGGTTTGACTGCATCATCCGGTTCAGCTTACTGTGATTGAAATTACGACCGCCTACCAATACCCGCACATATCCCGTCTCCGGCTCTATGCTTAATACTCCACCCTGCACATAATCAGTAACTATATTTACCGTATCTGCCGGAAAATCATTATATTTAACTTCATAGTTATTCTTCTCTTCAAACTTGATCAGTTCCCGGTTCAATATAGTGTCTGCATATGCCTGTAACTCACCGTCCAGAGTGGTATATATTTTCAAACCTCCGCCAAACAACCGGTGCGTGCCATATTTACGCTCCAGTATTGGTCGAATGTGCTCTATAAAATAATCTTTGGAAGATCCCAGAGTAATTTCCGGAACCAGCCTGATGGAATCCTCCAGAGCGATATTATATTCCACCAGATCTATCACTTTCTCTTTCTTGAGGCGCTGCAGTACTATATTTTTCCGCCATAATGCGCGTTGGGGATGATGTTTTGGTGAATAGGCATTGGGCAACTGGATCAACCCGATAAGGGTAGCCGTCTCTGAGATGGTCAAATTTTTCGCTTCTTTACCAAAAAACTTCCCGCTTGCCGATTCAATGCCATATGTTCCCGTGCCGAAAGGTACTTTGTTCAGATACATCTCCATTATCTCTTCTTTGGAATAATTCTGCTCGATCAATACTGCCAGCATCATTTCCTTAATCTTGCGCGGGATTGTTTTATCCAGTGAAAGAAACAAATTGCGTGCCAGTTGCTGAGTAATCGTTGAAGCACCCTGCGAAAAGCTCAGCGTCTGGATATTTGAGACTATGGAACGCATGAATCCCACCAGATCCACTCCCCAGTGATCCTGGAATTTCGTGTCTTCCACACAAAGCAGGATCTCCGCTATATGAGGAGGAAGTTCGGTTAAATCCGTGAGTGTTCTATGCTCAAAGGCAAATGTATGGATCAGCCTGTCATTGCGGTCAAATACTTCCGAACCAACCTTCATATCATAATGATCAAGCTCTGAAAGGGGGGGCAATTCCTTGCTGTAATAATAGAACATCCCGAACCCAATTCCCAGAAAAAAAGTTATAATGCATAGAAACACGTATAAATAACGCCACTGATAGTAACTGGAACTATGCTGACGTTTTAACTTCCTCTTAACACTCTTCGTCATATTCTACCTTAACAAAATTTTACTTAGGCAACCATAATTATCCTCATTTTTCAGTCAATTCATTAATGAAATCACTCCCAGGTACACGCGTATGGCTGGCTTATTTCGCAAGTGGGGCACGAGCATGAAAACCAAATCAGGCGATCACAAAACGAACGCAGTGAGTTTCCATCCTTTGCGGAATCTATGGAATAGTCTTCGAGGGGATGAGTGCCGACTCTATTCAAAATATCAGTTTTTTAGTTGACAGGCAGGTCGGTAAATTTACATTTTACCCGATTATAGGAGATGCTGATATGAAAAGAAAAATTATGCCAACTACTTGCCTGTTGCTGGCATTGATTTTGATGGTAATACTCCATTTTGCCTTTCCGGTAATGAAGCTTTTTAATTTTCCCTACAACCTGTCCGGACTGGTGCCGCTTGCTTTTGGCATCTATATAAATTTTCGGGCAGATAAGCAGATGAAAAAGCATAACACTCCGGTAAATCCCTTTGAAGAATCAACAGAGTTGATCATTGACGGCGCTTTCGCCATCAGCCGTAATCCCATGTATCTGGGATTTTCGGCGATTTTGCTGGGAGTGTTTCTATTGTTGAGTTTCCTTTCAACGATCATCATTGTAATCCTATTTCCTATATTGATCAGTCTCTTTTATATAAAATCCGAAGAAGATAAACTGGCAAAATGCTTTGGTAACAAATGGAATACATATAGTCGTCAAACCGGAAGATGGCTGTAATTAAGCAAAATTAGACTTCCTGACGACAGGAAAACCCGACTACACGACGACAGGAAAACCAGAAAACACGAAAGTGAAATTCATTTTCACCACAAAGGTCACAGAGAAAATATTCATTATAATTGACTAAAGCTATATCTCAATTCCACAGACCCACAGTTTCACTATTACAGCCACGGATCACATGGATTTACAAGGATAAAATGTGTTTAATTGAAAATATCTTTCACTTCATTCAGTGTGACTCTACTAATTCGCGACTTGTGATTGGGATTATGAAGAGCCGATTTAGGGTTCAGGGATCCCGGATCTCAAATTTCGTATCTCTGATCAAGATTAACGATTCACAAATGACTGGAAGGATGTAGAACAGGTGTAATAATGTATAAGCGTAACTTAAAATCATATATCATATGATTCAGCCAAGCCATTCGGATGCCAATCGGAGTGTACCGGAAGACAGGAATAGATGATATTTAATTATATATTAATGAGATAGTTAGATTTTATTAGATAACAATGGTAGGAAAGAGTTAGAATAAGTTTCGAGAATTAAATTGAGAGAAAAGAGGGGAAACGTTCTATATAATTAAGATTTAGAATTAAGAATTAAGAATTGAGGATGGATGAAGATTGACCCCGGTTTTTGGCTCTTAGTCACCCCCCCGCTCTGTAGTTTCTCGGATTTCGATTCTTCTTCTGCCTCACATCTCACGTCTCACTAATTCCCATTTACTGTTTATTCTTCAAAAATTCGTCGATATCAATCTCCCATATCTCGCCCAGGATATTAAACATTCTGATCTCATCTGCAGAAATTCTGCCATCAGCGACAACTAAATTGAAGGCAAAATCCAATAAACAGAGTCTATTTTCCTGATTAGAGAGTTCTTTAAAGACAGCCGCGGAATTTTTTAATTCATTGAGGGAGCCTTCTCTACTGAGAAAGAGTAATGATTGCATTACCTTACGATGATCAAAAACAATATCTTCCTGGTTCTTTTTCAAATAAGCCATTATAATATCCAGTTCCTCACCACAGGTCTCTCCGTCAACACAGGAAATCAGATAGAGTATCTTAAACGCAGCCTGAAATCTGTCCATAATAAACTCCTTAATTGAAATCCAGCTAATTAAAATAAATACCAGCAAATCGTCAATATAAAACGTGAGTCGTGGTGCGTGAATCGTTTTCACAAAACACTTCTTAAGCCACGGATCACACGGATTAACACGGATAATTTCTTACTACAAAGGACAAAGAGTAAATGTAAAATGAGTTTGCTCAATGTGAATGGTGATCGGATCAAGTCTGATCATCATTCACATATTCTTGTTTTACGTATCTCGGATTTCGAGTTTCGGGTTACGGTTTTCTCGAATCACGAGTCACGAAGAAAGAGAAGCTCCCTTAAAACAGGGAGCTTCTTTTCTAAGGGATTTGAAACTATTTAAGGAGGATCGATTTTCGGTATTGAACCTTACCGTCAGTTTCCAGACGCAGGTAATAAATCCCGCTGCTGAATGATTCTGCATTCCAGGTTACGGAATGATTCCCGGATTCGAGCTTATCATTAATAAGTGAAACGATCTTCTGTCCCTTAATGTTATAAACATCCAGAGAGACCTGACAATCTTCAGCTACATTAAATTGAATAGTAGTCTCAGGATTAAAGGGATTTGGATAAACCGAGAAAGTATTTTGAGGATTGATAACCTCATCATTATCCACATTGGGCAGAGTAATAACAACCGGTTCCATAAAATCACCGAGTATCATATCACTTTCGAAATTAAAGCTGTAATCAAGAGGGATCATTTCACTTCCTGCATCTTCCTGATAATAAAGCTGGAATCCTTCTTCATATTCCAGGTTACTGTAAACCATCAGAGCATAATATTTTCTGCCAAGTTGTTCCGTGTAATCCAGCAGAGTGCTGATACCTCTGATCTCATCATCGCAATAGGCGATTATTCTTGAAGTTACAGGAATGTTATTTTCTGAAGCAAGGGTCAGCGAACCGTTAAATTCATATTGATTAAGATTAAAACTTCTTAATATATTATCATGCTTGAAAGTAGTAAAGTTGTCTTTGCAACCTCGACTTACAGTCTCTGGTGATGGATAAGTGAATACACATACAGAATCTGCATCAAGTTTGTAACCATCCAAGGGTGACATTGATGATAAAGCTCCAAACCAGCCAGCACCAGTATAGTAGTTAGCAAAGCTTGTCTGGTTTTTGATATAAGAGGCATTATCATCTAATCCATATAAAGCATAATTTATTGGTTCAGATTCTTGAGGTGCGAATGAAATCCAGTTCCAGCCATGGACAATGTTAAATTCAGTATCGATAACATCGATTGGACTACCCAAAAATTCAAGAGTATCAGGTTGGTTCATATCCAGCATGTACATCGAATAGATACTGATTTCATTTAAGGATCCAAACCAGCCAGCTCCTGGATAATATGTAGCAAAAGTAGCTTGGTTTTTAATGTAATCCCCTGATTCTCCGATAGATGAAAGTACATTATTAATATTCATGCTCTCAGATAATACATTTAATGAAATCCAGTTCCAGCCAGCAGTCAAACTCTTTGAAATAGGTATCTCAGGAGATGCGTGAAATTCAAAAGGAGTAATACCATCACCAATTGCCATATCAGCCACAAATCCTAAATGCTCGCTAACGTTAAATTGTTCACAAGTATAGGGGTCCCAATAAACGAAATCAAGAATTTCACCAGAGGTTTCATTGCTGTAAATCATGGGCATGAAAGCAACGTGATTGAATATAGGCACATCAGTATAATCAACAACAGTTCCGTTAGCGAAGCTGGCAATTCCCCGGCATTCTTCATCAACGAAGCAACCCAGTATTCCATTTGTGTGATCAATTTGAACATCTTCCAGGAATACAATACTCCAAATGCTGCCATTATATTCATAGTCAGCCGGATTTACCTGCCAGTCAGGAGGAGTACATGGTGATAAGGATGTTACCAATACACTATCTGAAGCGGTTAAACGACTTACATTATCATCTACAGTAAAAGTTATCCATTCACTTCCGAACCAATTATCAACTGAGAATGTAACATAAGGCATATCAATCTCAACTATAATATTCTCGTTTCCGGAAGCAGTCAATGTCACTTCGTCACCGTCAACATCATAAATATTACTTGAGAAATCGACTGTTGCGAAATCTGTAAATGAGATTGATTCAGTGAATTCTATAACTGGCGGGTCATTAACCGGGAAAACAGTAACCATCATTGTATCTGTAACAGATAACCTGGAATAACTATCTGATGCAGTAAGATACACATCAAAAATACCATTCCAGTTCTCATCTACGGAAATAGTTAATATATAATTATTGATCTCGAATATCCCTGCAGTATCGAGGCTTGCTACTGAATAACTGAGCTCATCTCCATCAACATCAACAAAGTATAATGATAAATCAAGCGGAACAGATTGGGTGTCTTCATAGAATTCAATATTCGGAAGAAGGATAATTAGTTCCGGTGGATCATTAACAGGTAACACAGTTATAAACATGCTGTCTGTCACTGATTGCCTTGATGTGTTTGTGAATACACTGACATAAATCAGTTCCTGACCAAACCAGTTTTCTGTTGCACAGAAATGCAAGACTAATCCATCGTCACTGATAATTATGTTACTGTTTCCATCACATGAGATGTTCAATTCCTCTGGATAAGTATAAGTGATATATTCACCTATATCTCTTGATGTAGATTCATCTTCATTGAATTCAATGCTCTCAGGTAAATTTAACTGTAAAGTTAATTCATCATTTCTAACACAACGGAATCCGTGACCATAGTGCGAGTATGTCGGTGAAATGTTGTGCTGAGTCCAAGATAGAAAATCGCTGCTGCTGCTGCTGCTGCCACTCCAAGATCCTCCTCGTAAGTTATTATCACTATCAATCCAATCCCATACATTTCCGCTCATATCATAACATCCATAAGGAGATTGACTATTTGTTGTCTGGAAACCATTGAAATTTTGCCCATTATAAAAACCTACCGGAGTGGTTCCATTATCCCAAACATCTCCACTATCACGATAGTTAGCTCTATCTCCACTTAAACTATCTCCCCAGGGGTATTCATATCCGGTCATTCCCCTTGCAGCCTTTTCCCATTCCTGCTCAGTAGGAAGTTTCCAACCATAATACTCAACATAATCATTAGCCCCATACCAGGTTACATATACTACTGGATGGTTATCAAATTCCCCGGAATTAAAACTTGATGGTACATTAATAATAAATGAACAACCATCATAAGAAATCCGGGCATAATTATCAGATGAAGGAGTACCCAAATCATAAAATTTGTAATCACCAGTTTCATAGTGTCCATAAACATCACCATCCTGGATCCAGATCATGCTATCAGCGAATGCGGCTTCCAGATATTCAACATATTGAGCATTGGTAACTTCGTATTTCATGATCTCATAATCATAATCAATAGTCAATATTTCATCATTCTGACCCCAGGTAAATTCACCTGCTTCCACGTATGCCCAACTGTCTTCAATAGAACCGGTAGTTGTTACAAAACTCCATATTTCTCCCTCAGTTTCCAATTCACCATCGCTTGCTACTATTTTCCAGTAAAATGGAGTATTGAAGTCGAGAGAATCGGGTTCATAAGAGGTAAAATTAATCCCGGAGATTTTTAAGTGATTTTCATCAAGCTGTGGCACTGTTCCCAGATATACATCATAAGTAAGTTGATCATTGTCAGGATCAGAACATTCCCAGGTTAAAATCATATCAATGTCAACGTTTATTGCTCCGGTTTCAGGGATTGGATTAACAGGTAAATCAGGAGCTGAATTGGTTAAAGCTGTGTCTTTTACACAACGGAAACCATAAGTATAGTAAGTCTCATAGCTGGAATCATAATCAAACCATGATTTCAAATCGTTATTTGAATCTTCCGACCACCATGAACCACCTTTAAGTTTTCTATATGAATCGGAAAAATCAGTAGTCCAATCCCATACGTTTCCACACATATCAAAACAACCATATTTTGAATAAGTCATTTGTGTTGAATCTTGACCATTGAAGTAACCGACTGGAGTTGTACCGTTATCCCATGGGTCACCACTCTGGTAGTAATTAGCTCTTGACCCGTCTAATTGATCACCCCAGGGATAATCACTTCCAGAAAGACCACGGGCAGCTTTTTCCCATTCAAATTCTGAAGGCAATCTCAAACCATAATAGTTTGCAAATGCATTGGCTCCAAACCAACTTACACATACCACCGGATGATTGTCAAAATCTCCCGCATTATATGAAGGAGGAATTTCAATTACGAATGAATTTCTGTCATACGATATGCGAGCATAATTATAATTGATAGGGTAATTCAAATAGTAAAACAAATAATTACCTGTAGGATTGACATCATCTCCCTCATAATACCCATAAACATTACCATCCTGTATCCAGATCAGACTGTCTTCCAGGGCTGCTTCCAGGTATTCCAGATATTGGGCATTTGTAACTTCATATTTCATGATCTTATAATCATAGTCAATTGTTTGAATGTCATCATTTTGGCCAAAAGTGAAATCTCCTGCTTCCACATAACTGCATTCAAATTCATTTGCAGCTTCGATTCTGAATTCTTCACTCCAGCCGAATTCACCATTATCATCAACGACTTTCACTCTGAAGTTTGATCCTGTACCCCAGTAACTTTCAACCAAACCGTGACAGATACCATCATTGAGTGTTAATTGATGACAAATACCAATCTCATTTTCATCTTGATATATAATAACCTCCACATGATCAGCTTCAGAGCCAGACCATTCAATGTAGAAATCTGATTCTTGATACCAGATTGTAGAAGAGTTAGGATTAGTAACTTCGATTGACGAACCATCTTCGATTACAAATTCTTCACTCCAGCCAAAATTTCCATCAGAATCAATTGCTTTTATCTGATATCCTGATCCTGTACCCCAGGAAGGGTTGACCAGAGAGCCATTACAATTTCCATCATTTGCAGTCCATTCATGGCAAATTCCAAGTTCTAATCCATCCTTAAAGATCAGGAATTGAACCTCACTACCAGTTGCGTCCGTCCAATCAATTGAAAATCCTTCTCCCTGATTCCAGATTGTAGAAGAATTAGGATTTGAAATCGTAATTGTTGCTTCATCCCATCCGTTTTCATGATATAGTTCATCTATATCGCTTTCGCTTAGAGCATAATTATAGATTCTCACATCGTCTATAAGCCCATTAAAATGGCTATCCCACGCTTGACCATATCCAATATAAACATTTTCATCTTCATTCTCGGAATCACCTGGGCTGACAATGATACTTGCATTTAATTCATTGTTAACATAAAGCATTGCAGTGTGAGAGCTACCGTCATAAACGGTTAAAGTATGATACCACATATCAATTTCTGTTGGGTTATTTGCATACATATTTTCAATAAATCCATGACTGCCGCAATAAATATTTTCACCAAAGTCAATATCCCTAATTCCGATATTGAACTGCCATGACGGTGATGATTGACCAATATGTAAAAGTGGGTAAAACCCAAATTGAGGTTGCAAGCTATATAGATTGAACCAAATTGAAATTGTGAATGATGAATCCATTTTTGTAGGTGAAAAAAGGAAATCAATGCTGTCATCACTTCCTAAATTTATCTTACTGGATTCTCCATCAAATTCATAAGCAGAATTATCATTACCAAATCTATCATTTGATATTGTAACTTCATGAGCATCTCCATTATTCCCATTTCCACTTTCATCATAAGCATTTCCGTTGAATGGATAATATGCAATTAATCCATCAGGAATAGATACCTCATTAACAGTTATATAGTTTTCTTTTACTACCGTATCAGTATTGCCATAAGTATCCTCGATTGTAAGATTGACAGAATATTCTCCTGAATCAAGATAGGCATAAACAGGATTCGGATCGTTACTGTCAATAATTCCGTCATTCGTAAAATCCCATGCCCAGGATGTTATAAGTTCTAGTGGAATAGACAGGTCAGTAAACTGAATAGAATCTCCTATTGAAGCAATAGCAGGATAAGCTTCGAAATCTGCTACGATTACATCCCATCCGCTTTCGTGGTACAGGTCATCTATTTCACTCTCGCTTAAAGAATAATTATAAATTCTCACATCGTCTATTGTTGCGTCTAAATAGTTGTGAACTGCAGTCTCATCTGAAGCAATGTATAATGGATAGCCAGAATCAGGTATTTGTCCTGAATATTCTTTTTCAGCAATTAACAAATTGTCTAGGTATAACTTCATAAGATTATTATCATATGATGCAACTATGTGAGACCAATTTCCAATTTGAGGAACATTTGGTGCTTTTAGAGTGCCAACATTTACTAAATGAAAGCTTAAAGAATCTCCTAAAGGAACTGTTAAATTAAACTCATCATGTTTATCAAATAATGGATTACCACCATTACTGTAAGATTGAGGATTAATCCAAATTGATAATGATATCTCATCATCCCACAAGTGATAATCTCCTGCATTCAGAACATCATTTTGTCCATCAAAATCATAAGCGCTATTCTCATTGTTAAACCTGTCTGGTGCAGGAATTGCTCCGGAAATTGACCCATTATTGCCATATATACTTACATCATTTGTATCACCATCCAACGGATAATGAGCAACGAGTTCATTTTCTTCTATATCCCAATCCCCTTCATGATATAAATCGCTCATTTCTTGCTCAGACAAAGTTCGATTATAAATACGAACATCATCAATGGCTCCATTGAAATAGTTTTCCCAACCAGCATTATGTGACTGACATCCAATTCCAAGAAGTCGTGATGATCCATTAATGAAATTATCATTGTTGTCATCTAGTGACATTTCCAAATTTCCATCCATGTAAAATTTGTATTGAAGATTTTCTCTGTCTCGGATCCAAACAAGATAATGCCATTGGTTGTCATTTGCTATTGGATTGTAACTATACGCAATATGTTCACCACCATGCGAAGCATACGCATCACAGCGGGATCTTGCTACTGCTTTATTTGCATTAGGATTATTTGAATCATAAACTCCTACTTTGATTTCTCCTGCATTAGTACCTTCAAACCCCATTGCAACAGAAAGTCCCGTTGAGTTTACAATCGCATCACTCCTAATCCAAACTGACCAGGTAAAACTGTCATCATTATTATATTGTAAAACCAGATCTGTAGATATAAATTGATCTATTCCATCAAAAAGCATTGCACCTGAGGAATTTGAGAATCTATCCTCTGTTGGTTGAGCACCATATACAATTCCTTGATGATCAAATCCACTAATTTCTTCAGCATTTCCATTCAGTGGGTAATGTGCAATTAGTCCTTCTTCAAAAATATCCCAACCATTTTCATGGTATAGATTGCTAATATCTTCTGGTAACAATTCTCTATTATATATTCGAATATCGTCGATTATACCTGAGAAAAATGCATGTATCGTGTAATCCGGATCATCAGTATTTGCACCAATGATCAATTCCGCATCGGAAGTCGCACTTAAGCCATTCCAGCTGTCATTGCTGGCTAATTGATTATTAACATAAAGATTTAACTCATCTTCAGAAGCTGTAATCGCAATATGATAATATTCATCTGCTATAACAGGGGCTGTGCACGAAACCATATTCACTTGGTTATTTGAATATAATGCTCTCATCTCTGATGATTCGAACTGCTCAAATAGAAATCCATTATAAGAGTGATTTAAGTATTTTGAGATAATACCCGAATTTCTTATATCATTTGATGAAACCCATAAAGAGACTGAAAACGGAAGGTTGTTGGTTACATCAATTTCATTTCCTATCGATATATAATCATCAATACCATCAAAAAATGCAGCACTATTAGGATTACCAAATCTATCGGCAACACTGAAATCTAAATTACCATATTGTGTGCCATCCCATCCATTACCGGATTCATCTATTGCATTTCCATTGAATGGGTAATATGCAATTAATCCTTCGGAATTAAGTCCTTCATTAACAGTTATATAGTTCTCTTTTACAATCGTATCTGTATTGCCAAAAGTATCCTCGATTGTAAGACTGACAGAATATTCTCCCGAATCAGGATAGGCATAAACCGGATTTGGATTGCTACTGTCAATGATTCCATCATTCTCAAAATCCCATGCCCAGGATACAATAAGTTCTTGAGGAACAGATAAATCAGTAAATTGAATAGTCTCTTCTACTGAAGCATTAGAAGGATAAGCCTCGAAATCAGCGACGATTTCATCCCATCCGTTTTCATGATACAGGTTATCTATTTCACTTTCGCTTAGGGCATAATCATAAATTCTTACATCATCAATTTTTCCATCAAAGAAATTATAATCACTTCCTGAGGAAGAACAGCCCATCCTTAAATTCGAATCAGATGACGATAAATGATCATATTCAGTTTCAATTGTAAGAACTGTGTCGTCATTAATATACAATGACATGGTATTGCCATCATAAGTTGCAGCTACAAAATACCATCGATCTATTTCTGGTATGAAATCAGATTCTAAAAATTGTTCAACAGAGGTACTGTTTGACCTTGTTGAATAGTGAATATGATCGTTTCTCAATTGAATATTATAGGGATCATTCCAGGATCCATCATTCGAGTGTTTTCCCAGTATTAACTGTCTCGTTCCAGTTGCATCAAAATTTACCCAAGTAACTAATGAATGCTCGTTTAATCCAAAAGAACCAGAGTCTTGGACTTCAATATAATCACTCGATCCGTCAAACTCGAATGCTGAGTTAGGACTGTTGAACCGATCGTAAACAGGATCTGCTCCATTAATAGAGCCATTGTTCCCATTTCCGCTTTCATCATCAGCATTCCCATTGAATGGGTAATATGCAATTAATTCATTAGGATTAATAGCGTCGTTAACAGTAATGTAATCTTCTTTAATCATTGTAGTTGTTTCTCGAGAGAGTTCATTTGAGATTGTCAGAGTTATGGTGTATGTGCCAGCAACGGGATATGCATGAACGGGATCCTGTATGTAACTGTCAACAGTTCCATCATTATCAAAATCCCATTGCCAGGATGTTGGATTACCAGTAGAAATATCTGTGAATTGAACAACTTCGTCAATTCCTACCTCTGTAGGTTCACCAATAAAATCTACAACTAAATCTGGATATTGCAGGATAATTTGATCTTCAAGTTGTACAATATTCTCAGCTAAATCACTTACTTCACAGAAGACCGTTTTTGTACCTTCAATTTGATTTCCTCCGTAAGTAGCTAAATCCCAATTCGTTTTAGATGGTGAAAATGACTCCCAGTTACTCCATGAGTTACCATCATTACTATACCTCATTTGACTGATTCCACTAGTCTCATCAACCATTTCTAAATTAATGTCAACAATCATTGAGTCTGTAGTAGTAGCATTATCATTTATCGAAATACTCCCATTGGGAGATGTACAATCAATGTAAAATGGTCCATAATTTGTAATTTCTCCCCAATTATCATTATTGTCTTGTGCTTTTATATGAAAATACCAATTATTTGAATCCGCTAAAGGATTACTTGTTGTGGATAATACATTTGTACAGAAATCTTCACCAGGATTATTTTGGGAAAGATTATCCCAACTCCAACAGTAACCTTGAACTGCTCGGGATAAATTATTTTGTATCTTTTCAACATTTTCATTTTCAAGTACAAGATTTATCCTATCTGAAGATGGCTCTTCCCATGCTATATTGATTTCATTATCATTTGACCAGGTTGCAGTCTCAGGATCAGAAGAAACTATTTGCGGTGCGTTTAACATGTCTGTGCCATATTGATATACTATAACTTCAATGGGACTATTGCCAGCTTCGGATGATGTGATTTCAATTATTCCAGTCCTCGATTCAAGTGAAGTATTTTCATCGAATTGAATAACTACATATCCAGTATTTGTACCAGAAGAACCTGAAAAAATTGTTAACCAATCAGAACCATCAGTTACAATAGCATTCCAATTCATGGTACTCCCCCCGGCATTCGATATGACAAAGGATTCATTCCCTTCTGAATAGGTTATCGGAATAAATTCTGGCTCTGCGTTTAAAGTGGGTTCTTGTGGAGTATAAAAATCCTGATGGCTGTCTAAATCATCCGCACTCCAAGAGCTCCAGTCTCCTCCACTATCTTGATAGCGGACATGCCAATGATAGTGCGTGAACCATTCTAAATGTTCACTTACTCTCTCATCTCCAGTAACAAGGTCAATGCCTGTATAAGTTCCAGGACTGTAAGTATGAAAATTAAAAGGAGCTGATTCTATTAATCCAGTATCATATACTATTTCATCATTATTTTCATCACAAAGTACACGGAATTGATATCCAGAACAGATTTCTCCATCACCTCCATCCTGAAAATCACTCCATGAGAAAGTTGGGAATAAATCTAAAAGGGTTATTCCATCATCAGGATATAGATCTTCGGGCATTTCAGGTGCAATATTGGGAATTGTGATAGTTTCATAAATTGCCATGTTGACATATTCATACATCATATTGCCATGATATTGGCTAAGAGATTCATTCATGGAAACCAGGTAAATTTTGTCATCGAAGTCAAAGCTTTCATTAGGAACTGATAGCTCAAAGTTCTGAATTCCAACATCATTACTAATCAGTTGAGATGTTTGTGAATATCCTAATGGGAATCCAATTCGATATCCATCAAAATCATGTAGTTCATCAATAACAATTTCACCGGAAATGATTACATTATTACCTGAATATGTCGTCTCAATATTAACTAACTCAGGCAAATAATCATCACCAAGATCAAAATGATCATACTCTTCTTCTACATCAATACAATGTTCGATCCAACCAGAGGGATTTAACCATCTGTAGATATCACCATCATGTGCGTATTTCGTAAAAGGATACATAGGTGGGCTGGGGTTTGATATCCCAAGTCTTGCATCATAGATAGAACTTCCCCAATGTCCAGAATATTTTAACCATGAATACGAATTATTATCAGAATTTATATCATTTAAACTTGGTAAAAGGGATACTTCATACACAAAATCCTCTCCATTAATATCATTGTTAGATAACCAGAAACCTCGACCTTGATGGATATCATGGTCAGCATTGGTACTAGAATGTGTTAATTCCTCTGAATTTGAAGAAAAGAAATTTGCATGTGATCCATTTGCAATATAGATTATTGGATGTTCAGTTAGATTATCCTCTTCAATACTCTTTTCTATTTCAGACCACTTTGACCAAGAACCACTATAATGCTTTGATAAAATCATTGCCAATGGTTTTAAATAGCCAATATCTTCCTCTAAAGATAATATAACTGTAGCATTTTCTACATCACCCTCATGATAGTTGCCTGCTAATACTCCGGGCACATTAGATAAGTTATTTACTATATGAGGAAACCAATATTGTATTATTAAAGAATTTCCTGAATAGGTTAACTCGTCACCATCTAAATTTATAAATTGCTCGCAAGCTCTCGCATAAATTTTATTCGGTAATTCACTAAGATATTGAAGTGCATCATCACTCCATTCGTGATGACTTTGAGAGAAGGTATCAACATTAGGTAAATCTAATTTCGAATCAACAAAATTGAATGTATTGAAATCACCAGGACTTGTAACACTATGTGAATATATTCCACCCTCCACAATTGACATTTCTTCAAATTCACCTGTTTCTGATGCATTAATCATAGCATTAATATCTTTTGGAGCATGATCTCTATAGTCATCAATCTCATCAGTTTTAAGGATGGGTGAAAATCTTTCTATAATTGATTGAATTGTTTCTCCCCCAAGAGTTTGAGATTGGTCAGAAAAGGCAATATCATCGTTGATAATTGAGATAGAATTTAAATCTAAACGTATTGAATATGGAATAGTCAATATTTCTCCTTCAAATCTTAAATCAACAGCGATGTCCTCAATAAAAGGGTCATTTGAGTTTAATTGTAATGGATATTCAAAGTTAGTAATTCCTGCTAATGTAATTTCAATAGGATCATTTTGAATATTTGAAATAATATTTCCGTTTTGACTATTAATTGAAAGAGTAAGTCCATCACTTTGAGTAAGAGCAAATATTCCTATGTCAATAACAACCAAATTATTGTTCTGCATTTCATAACCTAAACCACTAATGTAATACAATCCTGATTGGTCTAAATAGCCTAGATTATCAATATTTCCAGATACCCAATCATTGTTGTTTCCATCATAATCTTCTACATAAAAGAGCACATCGATTCCTTCTGATGTATTCGGCCAAGTGCTTAGCAAATCAAAATTCCAAATAATTGATAAATTATTACCAATAGTATTTACATTGGGATTATCATCTAAATTAGCATAACCAATCCCATATTCTTCCCAAAGATACCATTCGTCATTTTCATTATCATAGAACATTGTTATATCATTGACATTGGGATCTGGGTGATCCAATCGTAAACCACAGTATCTTATATCCTCAATCCCTTCTTCATTACAATATGCAACTGTTAGCAAATTATTATTACTTACTAGTGCATCTGGGACTTGAATAGATTCTAAATCAACATAAGGGGGATTGTTTTCCTCAAGGACTGTCACTGTTCCAGTTGCATATTCAATAACATCAAATATTACTTCATCATCCTCACGGATACTTGCAAGGACACCAATATAATACGGAACTCCTAAGTTAAAGTTACTTGTATTGTAGGGAATATTTCCATTCGGTTCTTGCAATGCAGCTATCCAATTCACGCCACCATTTTCCATATTAGTATCATTATCGTAGAAAATGCTAACAAAGTCAGCATTTGATTCCCAGATAATTTCGAAGCTATCACCTTGCACTAGTTCAAGATCATTAACAGGGCTGATTATATTGAGCTCTAAATCTGCAATTACTAATGCGTCTGGATATTCATACCAATCCCAATAATCACCCCAGACGCCATCTGTGGGTGTAATCACAAGATCAGCATCATGAGTACCTGGATCTGTATTTTCCGAAATCACACATGTTCTTGAATAGGTGTGTTCTCCCGGTGTGAAAGTAACTGGAACATAATACTCTCCACTTTCATCTGGAAAAGTAAAATAATGCCCGGTTTCAGTATTAACTCTGAACCAAAGAAAACCATCAATATTTATATTGCTACTATTATCCACAGTATATGATGCTGTAAATATTTGACCAGGATAGAAATCCATATCAGGGCTTAAATCCGCATTCGTTATTTCAGGAAGCCCCGGTACATTATACTCAAAGCTTTCACCATCAACATTATTATCCTCGTCTTCCTCTATGATTAATTGATTATAGTCAACATACAAATTTGCCCATATAATTCCCTCAGTAAGATTATCAGGAACAGTTGCATTCAAAGTATAATATTCTATGTCGCCTGATACTATGGAATTAGTGGAGAATGTATCATATAATTGTCCATTTACATAATATTGCGACGTCGAAAAATACAAACCCACTTCAGCAGGTGGTGAATCACCGTCTCCTTGATTTCGAACACCGAAAGAAATTTCAATATCATCACCAGAATAATAAGTTGAAGCCAAATTGTATATATTGTCAACAATTAAGTCTGGCAGAGGTAAAACTGGAGTAAAAACCCATGCTTGCTCATCACAATTACCTTGTTCATCCCATACTATTGCAGTGATTTCATTCTGTATTGCTGCAAATCCAGTTTTTGTATATGAATCGTTAAATGTTGATCCTGAAATGGAATGTGTCTCAATTAAACCACCATTCACCCACCATTTTACTTGAAATAAGTCTCCATTTTGATCACTACCTTGAACATTAAAAGTAATCTGATCATTAGTATAAATATTTAAGGGGGGAATTGGAGAATAAGTTGAGATTTCTGGAGGATCCGAAGCATAATAAGTAAAGCTTTCACCATTAACATTATTACCCTCTTCTTCCTCTGTGATTACCTGATTATAGTCAACATACAAATTTGCCCATATAGTCCCTTCTGTAAGATTATCAGGAATTGTTGTACTTAAAGTATAATATTCTATTTCGTTTGATACTAAGGAATTTGTAGTGAATGTGTCATATGGTTGTCCGTTTACATAATATTGCGATGTTGAAAAATACAAACCTACTTCAGCAGGTGGTGAATCTCCGTCTCCTTGATTTCTAACACCAAAAGATATCTCAATTGTATCACCAGGATAATAGGACGAAGCTAGATTGTATATATTGTCAATAATTAAGTCCGGTGGAGGTTGAGAAATGCTAAAGCTCCGGATAGAACAGTAATTAGATGTATTATTCTGATTATCTGTTGCATTAACATGCCAATAATATGTATCTCCTGAATCAAAAGTATGACTTGCATCCGATGAGCTACGATTGACCTCCCATTCAATTGTGCTAAATGTAGAAGTCGTCGATACTTGAATATGATAGTCATCTATTCCGCTGCCTGAACCATCATTGGAATTTTGCCAATCAAAACTTATAGTATTTTGATTAAAATTGAATGATGTTCCATTTGAAGGTGATGAAAGAACTGGAACACTTGGATCCGTCGTATCTTGAACTCTTACTAAGTTACTCTGATGTGATGAGCTATTAAGTACTCTAAAATAAAACTCTGGGCCTCCTGATACGTCATCAACCCACGGTAGTGTATAGGTCGCATATCCAAATCCATCCGAAAGACCCGTTACTGTCACGGTTGATTGAAGTTGATCTCGCTCAAGTCTTTGCTCACCATCTCTAACTATATCATCTTCATATATATAACAATCCACTGATGAATATCCCGTAGCATGGACATTTAAGTAAATTGTCGTTCCAGCTTCGAAATATGTATTATTTGATATCTCGTTTCCTGATGATGATGTTGTCGACCAGTATTGCTGGGTTATTTGCTGTGGAGTCAAAACATATACAGTAACATATTCAAGATTATTATCTTCATTAGATTCAGACGTGTCTTCCTGATAATCTGCATAAAATGCAAAAAAATATGGGCCAGGATTAGTGTTTGTTGGCACAGTATAATTATATGTCTCATCTTCGTATCCATTAGGAGGTAATCCCGTAATCCAGCCACCATAACCATCATTACCAATGTAATTGTCTAAATCATTAAAACTAGTTGGTACATCATTCTCAAAATAGTAACCAACCCATTCTGGATCTGCTGTTGCATCCCCGATATTTCTAACCCTGCAACTTGTTGATAATTGATCTCCAGGATAAACTTCAACTGATGAACTTGAGTTATTAACAAGTTCATTTTGAATTACTAAATCTGGTAATGGAGGGTCATAAAAAAAGTTGATTTTAAACCAATCAATATATCCAGTATCTCCAGCAACTGTGTCTTCAGCATAAAGTGACCAAGTATCATTTAAAGGTTCTCCATCAAAGTAACTTGACCATATCCAATTTAAATAAATGTCATCATCACTACCACCTGCATGATTCCATACTGTAAGGTATCTATTACCATTATTGATTTCTAACAATAAATCAGATATCCATGTGTGAATGACCTTTACATCGTATGAAATTCCGGTAATAGTAGCTCCATTAGGAGCATTACTCATGGTAAAATTTGACGCAGTTGAACCAAGATCTGGAATGTTATAGTTATTTGTGTTGGATCCAAGCAATTGGTCTCTGGATTCTCTATCAGGTATCCTTTGACTTTGATATGAATATTGAACACCTACAAAATTATATCCAATGTTTTTCTCTTTTAATAATTGAAAAATATTTTGATCATCTACAAATTCATCATAATCTCCAATTGAATTAATGTTAGAAAATAATTTTGATAAAAAATCAATATTACTATCATCAACCGTAAACTTAATATAATGACCAGATTCTTTCATTCTTAATTCTTCTGAATTAAGTGTACAAATGAACAACACAATAATAAAAAGTACTAAACCTCTTTTTTCTCTTTTCATTTTCACTCCTAAAATATTGATTATGTATTTTTTTTATCTTCCTCATATATAACACTGATTAAACTTATAATCACTGTTGTTCGCAGGTTAGAAATATTAGAGATTATTAATAAACAATAAGTAATAATACCTGTGCCGATCTGTGTTATCTGGCATCTACGTTTCATCTTCAAATCTGCTCAATATCAAACCTTTTTACTTTCAACTTAAGAAGGATAACACCTTTCACTCCTCGGCCTGAAGTGGTTGAAAGACCAATGAATAAACCCATTGTTAAAGTTTCCTGAAATCAAGGTGATGCTGTATCTACCGGCATCTTTATTTATCTTTTGCATCCACCTCTCCATGCAAAATATTGTTATCTACTACTTTTGAAGTTACAAAATCCGCAAATATAACTCCACCTCCTTCAGTCCCCAAAAATTCTCCATTATCAAGAACCTTGGAACCTGCCCTTGAACTATTTCTAACTTTTGAAAGATACGTAGAAGAGGTAAAGTTTGGAAATGATATTGACATGCTATTCATATGAGCAGGAGCGTCATCTCTTGCATTGCTCCACCTGACTGTGAATGAAAATTTGTTAGTTATTGACTCTAACTCATCAGAGATGGTTGAGCCAATAGCAGCAGCAACAATATTAACTTTTACATCATCTAAAGATAGATTTGATACAGCAGCTAAACTACAACAGAAACAAAAAAATATGAAGAAAAATAAACCTTTCTTCATGTTCCCTCCAAATATTGATTTGATTTACTATAAGCAATCAGTGTTCCACTTAACCTAATTTATTTTATCTGGATAAATGTAATTATATCGGATATTTATCATAATTTGCTATGTGAATTTGCTAAATGATTTGTAGAAATTAATCAACAGGAGTGGATTAAAATCAACATGTTATAGTTTCAGTTCATCCCAGATATTTTTTTTGTTTTTAATTTGGAGTATATTTATGGAGTAAATTAACTATGTTAATTTGTAGAAAACGAAGTTTTCTTAGAAGTTGAAAAAGGGGGGGGGGAGAATTATAGATTAAAGATTAAAGATGAAAGATTGAAGAAAAAGAGAAGCGGGGTAAATTGATGCTTGACAAAATATCATTTATAAGCCAATTTTGATATTGGCTTAAAGCATGGTTTTGATAACGTCAAGAAAGAAGAGAACAATTGTTACATTTCAATCACATAAGTGACTTAATTGAGGTTTAAACCTTCTTTAACCCCTCTCTCTTGCCCCTTTAAGGAACGTCTGATAGATATTTGATGCGTAACTGTGTTGTATTTGAGTTAGTAATGGTTGATGTTACTGAGAAATGGCTGATTTTAGTAGTAAAATGCACTTACGTAACTTGGATCTTTGAGAATAAGGTCGATCGTTTAGATGTTATCCTCAAGGTAAAAAGGAGGGAGGAGGAGAGAAGATTAAAGATTATTAGTGGAGAAAAATGAGATATTTTGAACCACGGATTTCCAGAAATGTAAAAAGTAAAATGTAAAATGAAAAAGAAGATTATGAATCACTAGTCTCCATTTCATTACGCCCTGGCAGGCTGGATTTATCGGATAGCACGGATAGAAGAAAATGATGAGAAATTGGGAGGATGTGAAAATGAGAATGGATGAAGAAGACAAGATAAGGTTTGTTAAATTTGCTATTGAACATTATTCTTCGTCCGTGTGGTCAGCGGGGTCAGTGGTTTAAAAAAAAGAGAAGATTATCAACCACGGACAGCACAGACCACACGGATAATGTAAGAGAAGACAAGGTAAGATATACTAATTGCTATTGAGTATTTTTCTTTGGTTTATTTATACAAGATGATCTCGACGGTAGCATTATCAGTTTTCTGGAACCTGAACTCTCCTCCGTGGGCTGTGATGATTTTTTCTGTTGCCATTAGTCCAATTCCGCTGCCTTTTTGGGTTTCAGTGATATCTGGGTTGATCTGGTTTGTTATATTTATGTTTACTGATGACTTGTCAGCGTTGATGATAATGGCTATCTGCGAATCATCAGGGGAATAGTCTATTGCATTTTTCAAAATATTGATTATTGCAATCTGGATGAGGTTTTCATCAGCCGTGATTTTAATTGCGGCTTCTTCTGGTTCCCATAATATGTCGTTATAGCGTTTGTGTGAACTGAATTTGATCAGTATTGTGTCTATCAGGCAAATCAGGTCTATTTCAGTTTTCTGCATGAGATTTATCCTTGAAAAATCTGATAACATTGCTGATTTATCAAAAATCATACGCATTGATTCTTCTAAGTCCCCATCGCTATTTTCTCCCAACTTCAAATTTGCCAAATGCACCTGGTTTTTGATGTCATGTGCAATGCGCTGGATAATATGCATTTCATTGCCGATAAAAAGTTTATATACAGAAAGCTGAACTAATCCGAGGTTGCGCGAGGTTAATAGCTGATAATTTTCACAGATGTCTTTCATGATGTCATGGAATCTCTTTGGTGACATACTCATCACAACCGGTTGTGTATAAACGCTGGTTTTGCCAAAGATGCGCCAATTATATAGAAAACCGGCAAATCGATAAAGCACAGCATAGCTACCGTCCACTTCTTTCTGTGGAATTCTAAAAAAAATACTGGTTAAACGATAAGTTATGAGTATCAGTATTAGTATCAGCCATATTTCAATGTATAAACTATTAATTTGATGATTTTCATTAATGGTCATTTTCTTTAGTAAATACGGCTTCTCCTTATAACCATCAAGGAAATAGATAATGTTATCCTTTATCTGGATATTATGAAAAGACAGGAATTCTTCATTTTGGTAAATCAGGTTAAACTTATCGTCTAATACATTGCATGGTCTCAAGAGTGTATATTCTTTGTCAAATAGAGTAAACTTAGTAATATATTTAAGGTTGGTCCTATTTTCAATATCAATTGAAACTGAATTAATTACTGCTAAATCACTGTTGATAATATCTTTGGTCAGTTTTCCTTCCTTTTTATAAATAAATTCTATATTTTCTCCAAATTCTTGCAAATGTTCGGCTTGTTGATATGTGATATCAAGAGTATCAATTCTGTTTGAGAAGAAATCAACTAACAGGAGGTTTTTCAAAGAATCATCATAATCCGTTGTTATCGCTGTCAAAATCTTGCCTGAAGGCAATACTTGGATTTCAGAATAAGTGGTGAAATTACCGGTTTCCAAAAGTGCTTCATGACCATTATATGATTTGATCTGGCAATTATTATCGAAAACAGCTACGTAGCTTTTAGTAGATTCCAGTCTTATGTCGAAATCAAACCAGTCAGCGCTGCATTCAATTCCATTTGCATAGAACACAACTATCATTTCAAGAAAACCGTCATTATCAATATCTGTTACTTTTAACCTTTTGGGACTGCAATAAAATGGTTTTTCCCACAGCACTCTCTCTTTAGTAGGATTGTAACATAGTAAATAACTTGGTGCAAACCTGCTCCCATCAATATAAATGATGAAATCATCATCTCCATCATTGTCAATATCGCATACTTCAAGGATAGTTCCGTTGAAAAGAGTTTTCCATCGATCTGAATTCAGACTATCTTTATACCATGAAGCCCGACGTTTTTCTGCGATAAGACGATAGATATCCTGATTTGTAAAATTTCTTCCTGAATTCTCAGTCAATTCACTTGAGAGGTCACAATATATAGGGGAAAATTCAACCTGATTTATCGGAACACTTATCAGATTATTAAGTAAATCTTTTTCAATAGAAATACTAATGCTATCATTAAACACATCTATAATGTATGTTTTGTCAGGATCCTCGAAACTTGATAGATTTACTTTGATTGTATCATCAAATACACTATATGACCTTAGCAGATTACTTTTCCAGGGATCTTCCTGAATTAAATATTTAATTGGTCCGATATTTCCTTCATCATCAAACGCTTTGAATAGATAGCTATTCAGGTCTCTATTTATCAGGCAAAACCAGGCATTATTATCTATTCTTTCAATTAAATGACTATAGACTTTATAATTTGATAACTCTCTTTGAGCAAAATGATCATTATTCTGGTTCTGATACAAAACATCAACATTCCCGGCAGAGTTGGCTAACATCAGCATGTCATAATTGGGATTGTCAATCAAACTGAAGCTGTTACAATAGTGCCGCTTTTCAATTTGAATATTTAATGCTGTCTTACCTTCCAACACCCAATCTGGTCTTAAAAGTCCAACTGTGAAACCAGCAATTATGAGTATCACTAAAAGCAAATTAACAGGCTGCATAAACTTTTTTAAAATCTTCATTGATATAAACACTCCCAATAAAATTTCTTCATAATCAGAGATAAACTCAGATGAGCAAGTCTGCTCTGGAAACTTACCCAGACATGTTCTGGATTTCTTCTCTTCTCTTCTTTTTTTCTTTCAAAATTACTCATTTATTCCCAGTTTCTTGATCTTCTTATAAAGGGTTGTTCTTTCTAGACCCAGAGCATTTGCGGTATCACTGACTTTATTGTGGTGGAGTTTCAATTGGGTTTCCAGGTATTGTTTTTCGAAGGTATTCATCGCGGTGGTGTAGTCGGTATTTTGCATTATTGCTTCCATTTCGGTGGTTTCTTTGTTGTGACAATTGACATTTGTCAGTTTGTGGGTGCGCTGCTTTAATTGCGTGAATTCTCGCATAATGGCGCTGTTATCTATCGGGTCATAGAGCTGGCTGATGAAGATGGTTAGATTCCTTAATTCGCGAACATTTCCGGGCCAGGGGTAGGATTGCAAATCACTGGATATTTTACTGAGATTGTAGTTTAGCGAATTTTTATTTTCTCTGGCGCAATCCAGTAAAAAGCGGTTCATCAGTTCTATTATATCTTCCTGCCTCTGCCTTATGGGTGGAATGTGAATATTTCCCACTGCCAGTCTGAAATATAGGTCATTCCGGAATTTTCCCTCGTTGGAAAGTTCTGTTAAGTCCTGATTGGAGGCAGCTATAATGCGCACATCCACATTTCGGTTTTTACCTCCGGTTCCCACGACCGGTATCTGTTTTTCTTCGATAACTTTGAGGAGTTTTGCCTGTTCGCCCAAAGACAGGTTCGAAATTTCATCAATGAACAGCGTACCCTGGTCGGCATTTTCAAAATAACCTTTTTTCTCGGCATCCGCGCCTGTAAAAGCACCTTTGGTATGCCCGAAAAGTTCGGATTCCATTAAAGTGTCAGGAATTGATTTCACATCCACAACTTTATATGGCCTATGGGCACGTTTCGAATAACGGTGGATAAGTTCGGCGATTACGCCTTTACCGGTTCCTGTTTCGCCCGTAATCAGAATATTAAGGTTAGTGGGAGCGAGTTTCAGAATTTGTTGTTTAATTCTTTTTGAGTCTTCGGAATCGCCTATGAAAGAACCATCCAGATTACTTAACCTTAAATCAGTTATCTGTTTTTCTCTGCGGCTGAGTTCCAGCGCTTGTTTAATATCTGCTAAAAATTTATCACGGTTAAAGGAAGTACCTTTTTCGATAAAATTTATTGCACCCATTTTCATTGCTTCTGCTACCTGCATGCGCGTTGCTTTGGCTGAAAGTACAATCACTTTGGCTCTAAAATCTTCCTGCTGTCTTATTTTTGCGAATATTTCCAGACCATTAAATTCACTATTTTTCAATTCGATATCCAGGAGAATAAGGTCTGGTAGTAATTTCTCATAAACCAGATCAAATTCCTTACTATCAGCAGCTCTAGCCACCTGATAATTTTCTTGTTCCAGCAATCTTTGAAAAGAACGTGCCACTGCAGCTTCATCTTCCAGCAATAATATTTTATCCATTCTTACTTCCCCTATTTTCTTTCAATAAGATTATTTTCACCTGTGCAGAATCTTGCAATTCAAACTGGAATTCACCACCGTGTGCTTTGATTATTCTCTCAGTTGCCAGAAGCCCGATTCCACTGCCTTTTTGTAGATTTTCCTTTATTATCTGATTTGTTACTTGAATGCTGACTTTATTGTATTCCTCAACAATCATTATTAATACATCTGTATTTTCGGGTGAATAGCGTAAGCTATTTTCCAAAACATTGAGTAATGCAACATGCAGCAGGTTTTCATCAGCTTCGATAAATATTGAGCTTTTTTCAGGTTCCCAGATCATATCTTTGTAACGATTATGGGCACTAAATTTTATTAGTATCGTATCAAGTAAACTAACCATATCTATTTTACTTTTCTGCATCAGATTTATACGGGAAAAATCAGATAACATTGCTGTTTTTTCAAAAATCACACGCATTGAATCTTCTATATCATTGCGTTCATAACTATTCTCAGTCAGCTTCATATTTACCAGATGCACCTGATTTTTGATATCATGCGCTATCCTTTGAACTATATGCATCTCATTATCAATTGCCAGACGATAAACATAGAGTTTTACAAATCCCAAATTACGAACGGACTGTTCCTGATAGTTTTCACAGAGATCTGTGATGATATAAAAAAACTTTTTCCGAGAAAAACTACCTAATACTGGTTGAGTATAAATACTTGTTTTACTGAATATCCGCCAAGTGTAAATTATTCCTAAAAAACGATATAATACGGCATAATTGCTTTTCGCTATTTCTTCAGGAATACTAAAAATTGTCCTTGTTATTAAATGTACAATGAATAGCAAGATTATAAAAATCCAGATCATTATGTATTGAGGATTAATATCCTTGTTTTCAGTTAAATTAGCAGTTGATAGTAATAGTTCTTTGGATTGAGAAATTGATGTGGCAAAATATAACATATTTCCCTTTTGCTGTAGCATATTCCATCCCAGCAATTCATTGGAACTATATATTAAATTCAATTTATCATCGAGAATTCTTGATGGGTTTAGAGTAATAAATTCCTTTCCATTAATGGAGAAATTAAAATCCTTTGGCAGAGATGATGCTTGCTTGATTATCCGAGTGTAATTACTTCTTATTTTTCCATCAAGCCTTATTTTTGTAGCGTAAAGAGTATCTTCATTTTGATGAAAAAACTCAATGATATTATCTCTGTTTTGCAAACTTAGTACTGAGTGATAATCAATGGAAAGAGTGTCTAACTGGTCGTTAACAAAATCCACAATAAATGGTTTTCTTTCTTTTAGATTATGATCGCTCGTAGGAGCTATTATAATTTTACTCTCAGAAAGACACGCAAATCGTGGATTTGTTGTATAGCCTCCGGTATCAAGCATCGCAGGTTTTCCATTATAGCTTTCCAATTTACCCTGATTGTCAAAAACTGCTATATAGCTTCTATGGTTAAGAAACTTAGTTTCCATATCAAACCAGTCTGCCCCCATACCACTGCCAGGGGCATATAATGCCAAAATTATTTCAACAAAACCGTCATTATCAATATCTTTTATGATACACTTTGTGATTGTATTATACAATTGAGTTTTCCACAATTCACGTCTTTCAGCCGGATTGTAGCATACTAAGTAACTAGCTGTGAATCTGTTACCTGTTATATAAATAAGAAAGTCCTCATCTCCATCATTCTCCATATCACAAGCTCCCAGAATTTTACCAATAAAAAAGGACTTGCCACGATTGCCTTTAAGCGTATCCTGATACCAGTTTGCGCGCAATTTGTTTGTCAAAATTTTCCAGATGGATTTATTCTCGAAATTGGTTCCGGAAAATTGCGCTAAGGAATCAGCTATGAGGCTGAACTTTAAAGAGTTGTCTACTTGATCGATGGAAGTGTTGATTAGGCCTTGTAAAAATTCACTCTTGAAAATAATTGTCAATGTGTCATCCATCGTTAAAAATTTAAAGCGTTGCTCAATATTATCATCAACAATATATTTAACTGCAATTGAGTCTTCAAAGATACTGTAAGGCTGTAAAAGTTCTTCGCCAAATGGCAATGTGTAAATGAGGTGGGAAGTTATTTTCGGGCGGTGATTTTCATCAAATGCAGATGTAAGCCAGCATCTGTATTGACTATCCCGCAGACAAAACCAGTAATTATCTTCTGATTGAAAAATGGGATCAGAATATACTTCACGATTAGAAATTTCATTTTCAACAAAAGAACCAGTGGACGGATTTGAATATTTTACTACTACATTATTGCTTTTTGATTGAATTGTAATCAGATCAAATTCAGAGCCTGAAAGGACTTTAAAAGTATTTAATCGGAAGGATTTGATCACATCAACCAGCAACGGGGTTTTACCGGCTAAAGCCCATACTGGTTTTACCAGTATAATAGTTATACCTGTTAACCCATCTTTCGACCCAAAAAGCCGGAAATAGCTATTTTGCTTTTGTAAGTCATTAGAAAATAGTAATTATTTTTCTGAAAACGTTCAAAAAGTGACCAAATTAGTGTGGATAACTTTTTACTTGACAGGTTTTT
>JAIPGO010000097.1 GCA_021736135.1 Candidatus Cloacimonadota bacterium | reverse complement strand
ATCGCATCTTGACTCCTTTTAATTTATTGTCCCGCAAGACATTAAGACAATAATTTGTCAGTTAGGAGGTAGTCAAGATGTTTTTAAGAAATTTAACTTATTCTTTATCAATAAGTTAGGAAATATGAAAAAGGCTTTGGTCTCTGCTTCATAAAAGGAGGCTATCTGAAAAGCACTTTCCAGTATGTTACCGGATTCCGACCCGGAACGCAAACGAGTGATTACCGTCTTGGGAAATACTCCCGATGCTTCCATTGCCGGGACAAAACCCTCTCCTTCTTTTAACATCTGGGGAATGGTTATCTCCCTGATCTCACGCTCCATGAACTTGTTGCGACACGCTTCCGCTGCCGTCCTGATCGTGGCAATGTTGTCGGAAGAGCCTGAATATATGGTGGCAAACACCCGGAAGAATATCTCAATACTCGTCTTATGGATAATTGATCCTAAAACCGGTAACTTGATCAAAAACCTGTCTCGCACTACTCTGCCCTTGGGGGTCTCCCACCAGCGCCAGATGCCAATAGTGGGCAATATTATTATTAACAATATTATCCACCAGGATGCTATCAGCCAATCACTTAGGGCTAGTGTGAACGTAGTTAATGGCGGTATCTCAATATCAAATTTCACAAACATACTCGCGGTGGAGGGAAATATCTCCATCACATAATAACCTACGGCTCCCAATGTAGCAACCACTGCAAACATCGGGGATACTAAGGCTTTCTTTAAATTCTTTTGAATCTCATTATCACGCTCAATAAATTTATTGGTTGCTTCAAATATATCTGCCATGTTACCGCTCTTCGTTGCTAATCCCAGCATGTATGCCGGAAACTTGCCAAATACATCTTCATATCTTTTAAATACTTCTTTGCCTTCCTGTCCCTTTTTTAATTGTTGCTCTATCTGCTGTAATGCCTCTTTTAATACTCCGTTACTCTGTTCTTCTATTAATATTCCCAGTATTTTGCCAAAACTCATCTTGTCACGCAGCATGTTCGTGCTTAACTTGATGAACATCTGAACGTCCTGAGCCGAGGGATTTGAACGAAACATATCCATAACGGGCTCAATATGAAAATCCCGGTAACCCATCTTCTGAAGCGCTTCTGCTACTTCCGTTTTAGAATATGCATTCTGAACTCCGGTCAGCTTCCGCTTCTTACCAGGCAACTTGATACTATACTTGAATTTTAATTTCTGGTTAATATCCGTTACCCGGACATTATTGCGCTTTGCTAATTCTGTTATCTGTTTCTTGGCTTCTCGCTTGTTTGCAGCCAATACATTTGCCTGAATTAACCTCCCCTGTGGTGTCAATCCCTTGAAGCGAAATTCTTTTATCATACCTTATTCCTTGTGATAAAAGGGGAACGGAGTTCTCTCCATTCCCCTTAGAAAATCAAATGCAAAATCTAGTTTGTGATCGATGTGGAAAGCGGAGAGGCACTGGCTAAGGTTACAGTTAAAGTTGCTGCTACACCTGAAGTTCCGTTATTTCCTGTTTCTGTTCCAACACCTGTGATCGTTACAGTACCGTCACCTGTTGATAATGTGAATACGCCTGTATCCGTAGTATCTGAGGTGGCTCCCCAGCCGATATATTGCGCTACTGTTAAGGCTGTGTAAGCTGAAGTTGATGATCCACCTCCACCCTGACTTGAGGGTGTGCGGTGATACTGCATAACCTGAGCTCCTAAGGTCTGAAGATCTCCTACTATGGCCTGACGGTTGGAGTTCATCGCCTGGGTATTAAACATCTGAATACCTACAGCTACTGCTACTCCCACAATAATCACACTAAGTACAATTAACAAAATCTGTTGTTTTCCCATTCTTATCCTCCTAAGATTTAGCCTGGGTCGGCTTTTTTTTTACCCTACTATCTGCTTATTCAGCAATTAATATTCCACTTCTCTTAAATATACAGTAATTATCTTTCTTCAAATGACAAACTATCCTCTCATATGAAGATAACTCTTTATTTTTGTCACTTGCATCTTTCCATGTAACAGCTCTTTTCTCCAACACTGTCACCTTTTGATGTCGATAGACCTTAGCCACTGTCACCTAATGGTGACCATTATCTGCGATACTACAACTCGTGCTGGCTCCTGGTGCAATTTTGACGATATTCGTCTATATCCAGACCCAATCCTTCCAGTTTTCGATAGATAAATTGCCTCGCTAATTTACTCTGTTTAGCTGTGAGGCTAACATTCCCTTTATTTTCACTGAGTACTTTGTCAAAATAATTTCTTTCAAACATCTCTTTAGCTTCCCGGTAACTTAAATCGGAAAAGTCAAATTCCTTATCGTCCGACTCTTTTCCCCGAGTAATATTACTGGGCAGATTCCCGGCAGTGATCATCTCACCTTTCGTCATCACAACTGCATATTCAATCGTATTACGCAGTTCTCTGATGTTTCCTTCCCAGGTGAAATTCTGCAGAATATCTCTGGCATCATCAGATAAGCGTTTAACGGGCAGCTTATTCTTATGACAGAATTCCAGTAGAAAGGAACTTGCCAGGATCAATATATCTCCCCTGCGCTCGCGTAATGCCGGTATTCTTATATTTAACACATTTATGCGAAAAAAAAGATCTCTTCGAAATTGCCCCTTTTCCACTTCGTCCTTCAAATTGCGATTTGTAGCGAATATCATTCTCACGTCAACATTTATCTCTTTATCATCGCCAACTTTTCTTATTTTCTGCTGCTCAATGGCGTTTAAAAGCTTTATTTGAAAGGCTCTGGACGTTTCGCTTATCTCATCCAGAAATAATGTCCCGCCATCTGCTTCCTCAAATAATCCCCGCTGATCTTTCACCGCTCCTGTGAATGAGCCCTTCTTATGACCAAACAGCGTGCTTTCCAGCAAACTCTCGGTTAATGCTCCGCAGTTTACCGTTACAAAACTTTTCTCACGCCGGGGACTATGCTCATGAATAATCCGTGCCAAAAGACTTTTACCCACGCCTGTTTCCCCGGTTAAAAGAACGGTCATATCAAGGGGGGCTACCCGTTCCATTATCTCGAAAGCCCGGCGCATCTCCTCACTGTTTCCCTGCATTTGATGAATATGAGTATTCTCTTCCAGGAGATCGACAAGGCGCTTGTTCTCTTCTTCCAGCCAGCGCTGCTTCAAGCTCCGCTCTATGAGTCTTAATACCAGGTCCATATCTGTCAAGGGTTTTAATATCAACTCCTCTGCTCCGGCTTTCATCGCCTGTACTGCCGTGGTAACATTTGCTGAACCGCTGATAACAAATATTGGCAGATCATCCCGCTTGTCTTTTATTTTCCCGATCAGCTCCAGACCATCCATTCCCGGCATCATCAGATCCGTTATCACCATCTGGTAATCACTGGAATTCACCATTTCCAGTGCTTTCTCTCCGCTCAATGACTGCTCAACCATATAATATTCACTTAAAAACTCATTGAGAAGCTCCAGGGTATACCTGTCATCATCTACTATTAATATCCGGTGATCTTTCGATTTAAATTTCATCTCTCTTTCTCAAGGGTATCTCTAAAACGGCTTCCGCGCCAATGCCGTCACTGTTCCGTAAAATAAGACTCCCTCCAAAACGTCCACATAGATAACGCGCCAGAGGTAAACCCATCCCTTTGGCTGTGCCCAGGCTTTTGCTCCAGTTGCTGAATCCTTCCTGAAAATAATCTTCTATCCTGCTCTCAATAATGCCATTTCCGGTATCACGCACAATGATCCTTAAAGTTTCCGCATCATCCGGTTTATACACTTGGGAAGAAATGCAAAGCTTCTTTATATCACTGCTGTATACGGCCTCTATGGCATTATTTAACAGTATATCTATTATGGTGGCAAAATCACCATAAACTCCCCAGATTTCAGGATCTTCTTCTCCAAATTCTTCCACGGCCTCTATATTATGCTTAAAATAATTATTCGCCCGTAGTAAATCAAGGTGCTTTAAGATCACATCATTCACTTTAATGCTCTGATAAAACTCCGAACTGCTGTCTTCTATGTGTTTGCCGAGTTCTTTCAGCATGCGGTCAAGCTCAAGCCCGGCTTCCCACATCTTGCCAATGCTTTTCTCATCCGGATATTTCGCCCTTGTCATTTGAATGTAACCCATCATTATATTTAAGGGTCCCGCCGCATTGTGCACAAATCCTCCCAGATCTCTACCCAGGCTTGCTAAGCGCTGATAACGTATTAACTCTAACTCAAATCTGCTCATCTACCGCTCCATCTTTGGTTAATATTTTCCTGATTTCCTGTACCATATCTTCCGGAAATACCGGCTTTATTAAGAGTTTCTCTATCCCTAATTCCAGTATCGTCTCATCGAGATGGGGTCGCTTGAAACCGGAATACATGATCACTGGTACTTTCTTATTCAGTTCCCGCATACGCTGAACAACTACTAATCCGTCAATACCAGGCAGCGATATATCACTAACTATAATATCCCATTTCTCTGGAGTCTGCCGGAATGCTTCCAGAGCCAGAGTACTGTCATCAAAACCGTCCACCTCCATATTGTTCATCCCCAGGTAGCCAGTGAATAATTCCAGCAGCTCTTCTTCATCATCAAGAAATAGTACCTTGATTTTTTCCTGGGTGCTTATTTCACTCGCAGCCTCCGGAATCACCTCACTAATCAGCTCTTCATCCTCAAAATATTTGGGAAGCAATATCTTGAATTTACTGCCCTTTGATGTCTCACTTGTCACCTCTATTTCGCCTCCCAGTTCCTCCACTATTCCTTTCACGATCGCCAGTCCCAGTCCTGTTCCTTCTCCCTTCGGTTTCGTTGTAAAATAAGGATCAAATATCCTTTCCAGAACCTTGGACGATATTCCACAGCCGGTATCCTCAATTTCCAGACAGATATTGTCCTCTACATCATAAAGACGCACGAAAAGTTTACCACCTTTCGGCTTCATTGCATAATACGAATTTGTGCACAGATTCATCACTATCTGCTCAAGCTGATCGGGATCTCCAAATATTCTCCCTTCCGACTGCAGATCGGGTTTAAAGGTGATTATGGATGGTATAGCTGCTCTTAATAATTCCAGATGCTCTTCCAGCAATTCCTTAACTTTTATTGATTCCCGCTTCGGTGTATGCTGGCGGCTGATCGTTAAGATATGTGTCACCAGGTTCCGGGCTCGTTTAGCTGCCGCCAGTATCCGGTCAAATTTGTACCATATTTCACTGTCATTAGGTAACATTCCCTCTATCACCACGGTATAACCCATGATGATGTTCAAGATGTTATTGAAATCATGCGCTATTCCTCCCGCTAAAGTGCCTATTGCCTCCATTTTTTGATTCTGGTACAATTGGCGCTCCAGTTCCTTGCGCTCGGTGATATCCATCAAGGTTCCCTGTACTCGTAGAAGTACTCCGTATTCCCATTCCAGTTCTAATTCAGTGACAACGCTTTTCTCTTCATCGTTTGCCGTGAGCAGACGCATCTCCAGGGATAACGATTCCTGATGCTCCTCCAGCATTAACTTGATCCGCCGCTTTACTTCCTTAATATCCTCAGGATGGATGTAATCCAGAAAATTCTGCCAGTTCGCATCGCAGCCAGGTTCAAAACCAACTATCCGGTAAAGCTCCTGCGACATGTGCAATTCGGCAGTTACTAACTCCAGATTCCAACTCCCCAGATGTGCTAATGCCTGCGCCTTGGATAAACTCGCCTCACTCTGTTTTAATTCCTGTTCTGTGCGTTTTAATTCGCTATTATCGATTAAGATGCCTGTTATTATCTTTTCTCCGCTCTCACTGCGCAGCAGAGACATCCGTTCTTCTATCCATACGATCTCGCCATCACGACGCTTTATGCGGTACCATAAGTAGATCACACCACTCTGTCCGCTTTCCAGCCACCTTAAATATTTGCGGCGTATTATCACTTTATCAAGCGGTTCAACCAGGCTTTCATAAGCCGGTTGTCTCCGACAGATCTCAGCGCTGGTATAACCTGTTAAATGAAGAATGTTATCACTGAAAAATAAGGACCTGTCCTGACGCTCATAAAGCACGATATTACTGGTTTGATTAAATACCGTTCGCAGATGACGCTCACTCTGGTCATGGGCAAACTTGTTCTGCTTCTGAACCGTAATATCTTCCAGGATCAACAGGTACAGATTCTGAAGCAATTCGCCGGTTAAACGGATACCCTTCAGGTAATACCAGAATTCCACACCTTCAATTTCTCCGTTAATTTCCTCTCCCAGCTCTTCGTTATTCTTCACTTTCTGCCAGAAATATCTGTTAATAAATCCAGGACTCTTTTCTAATATTTCATATAGATTCCTGCCCTCTTCCAGTTCAATGGTGCCGCTTAATTTCCGGAAACTATCATTATTAATAATTACTTTACCCTGTTTTTCCAGTAATAATATCCCGACTGAAAGTCCGCCCAGAGTGTTGATGAATTCTTCCCGCATCTTTGCTAACCGTGTACTTTCACTTCGCAGGCGTTCACTCATATCTGTGATCCGGTGCAGCAGACTCTGGGTCATATAGGTTATCATCAATCCTGCCAGATTGATCAATATGAAAAACAGCAGGTTCAATACTTCCCTGCTGCCCAAAGGTCCTTTGCTGATAAATAACGTTGTGAATAATAACAGACTCAGCAGCACCGTCATTAATATGGCTGTGGAAATATTTTTCCCGGGAATTATATAATATAAGGTGATTAGAATTATACTTATAAAAAAGTAATTTGCCGCAATACCCTCAGGGGATGTTATTGCCAGATGCAGCAGTGGTAATATCAAAAACAGCGTGGCTGCCAGATGTAATAAATTGAGCCCTGCTTTCCAGCGGAAATGAATGTTTATCAGCAGATAAAGGTAAAATATGATACCAGGTATATAATGAATAAGATAACTTGCCTTGTCTTGATAACTTATTGTAAATATATCATATAGACAGAACAATATGAAAAGAATATAGGTCAGATTACCAAAAAATTGCCAAAAAGGTCTGGTATATTCACGCCGTCGAACAAATTTCGCATCCAATTCAGCCGGCGTTGATATCGCCCCGTTTTCTGTCAAAATTTCTTCTTCTTTATTTAACATATTTTTTTATTTTTCTATCAATGTAATTATTTTATTTCTTCAAATTTTAGGCAACTTTTTTTTTCTACACCCTCTTCTACTTTCACATTTCCACCCCCTTCTCCCCCTCTCCCGTCTCCCGTATTTCGTCTCTTCACCGTTCACCGATCACCCATTTTTCCGGCATCAGATTCCTGAATTTCCTATGAAAGAATCTGTCATCGATCAGCAGCAGTTCCCCTTTATCTGTTTCCGTGCGGATAAGCCTTCCTGCTGCCTGCAGGACGCGCGTCATACCCGGATATATATAGGCAAAATCATATCCTTTATCCGGTTCCGGATAATATCCTCTGATCAGTTCACGCTCCAGATCAATTCCCGGCAAGCCTACTCCGATAACGGCTATTGCTTCCAGTTTATCACCCACCAGGTCGATCCCTTCCCCAAAAACGCCTCCCATCACGGCGAAGCCGGTTACTCTCTCCCCGCTGCTGAATTGCAGAAGAAATTCTTCGCGTTCAGTTTCTGTCATCCCGGAAGCCTGTATTAATATCTTATGGCTGTCAATCTGGTGTCCTATTTTTTCCACGACCTTTTTCAAATAGGCATAAGAAGGAAAGAAGATCAGAGTATTACCGGTCTGATTGCGGATAAAATCACTGATCTGAGCTGCCAGATATGGTAATGTTACCTGACGCTGCCGGTAGCGTGTGGATATATTCACCAGTTGCACTTTCAGATTTTCGGGCGGAAATGGTGAAGCAAGCTGCAAAACTCCCACTTCCCTTTCTAACCCGAATATTTCGCGATAATAATGAAAAGGCGATAATGTGGCAGAATAAAAGGTCACGCTGTTTGTCCGCAGAAGGCTTTCTGCCAGTCTGGTGCTGGGATCAAGGCAGAAAAGTTTAACATTCAGCTCACTCTTTTCCCTTCGCCACAGCGTGCGAAAGCAGTCATCATAATATTCCAGACAGCTCAGAAAGGAATTGATCTCAAAATATAACTCCAGAAAGTCACTGCGGAAACCACTGGGAATATTCTGTGCCAGCCAGACGTCAGCAGCTTTCTGGAACTGCCGCAGCGGTTTATCCAGAAAATCAGGCTTTTCCAGCTCCACTTCCTCATCGGCGGTCATGATCTTCCTTTTGTCCAGCAGTTCCTGATTGATCTTACCTAAAAGCTTATAAATCCCCGGCAATATTCCTTTCACCTGCCTGCGCAATGCCAGCACTTTACCTTTTTCCAGTTCAAAGGAAAACATCTCTCTGCTCCGGTCCACCAGGTTATGCGCTTCGTCCACCAGGAAAGTATAATTCTCGCTTTTCTCTTCAAAAAAACGCCGCAGATATATCCGCGGATCGAAGGCATAGTTATAATCACCGATGATCACGTCACTCCACTGCGAGATCAGCAGGGAAAACTCAAAAGGACAGATAACGTGTTTTCGACTTATCTTTTCTACTAATTCTCTGCTATAATGGAGATAAGGAAACATGTCCTCAATCGCTGAATCCAGACGGTCATAAAATCCTTTGGCATATTTGCATTCGGCAGGATGACAGGCTAAAAGCGGATTAAAGCAGATCTTGTCCTTGGCAGTTAAAACAATTATTTTCGCCTGCAAACCCTTTTCCAGCATGATACCTGCCGTCCCGGCTGCTATCGATTTCCCCGTCGTCCGGGCTGTTAAATAAAAAATGCGGTCAATGATCCCCGTTCCTATCGCTTTTAATGCCGGAAAAAGCGCTGCCATTGTTTTCCCGATACCTGTAGGCGCTTCCACGAGTAACTGACCTTCTCCCTGTATTGCCTGATAAACTTTCACTGCCATTTCCCGCTGTCCGCTGCGGTAACTGTCAAAAGGAAAGGTGAATTCCTGCAGAGACATATTACGTTTTCTTTGCCAGTCAGCTAATTTCCGCGCCCAGACCAGGTAATGCCCGATCAGGATTTTTAAAAACCTGTCTGATTCCTCCCTGCTGAACTCCTGCTCTAAAATATGTTCCTTCTTCGTTTCCAGATGATATAGTGTAAGCTGCAGATTGACTTTTTCCAGGTCTTCCTGTTCAGCTAAAATCGCTCCATATATCTTCACCTGTCCCCACCAGTTGTTAAAACTGCTTTCATCGATCTGTTCCGGGTCACGCGTGATGGTCTTGATCTCTTCCAGACGCGTTTCTTTAGCATTTCGCTGCAGGCAGTCTATCCGCCCCCTGATTAACAGGTCAAATTCCTCGTCCTCATGTATATAACGTAAATAAACTTCCTTTTCCCACTCATCTCCGCGCCTGTTCTGGATTTTCTGGTGCGCTCGCTGACCTGCCCGTAACCTGCTGCTGCTGCTATAGGTGTAAAGGTCCAGATCACCGGCGCGGTAATAATATTCCACTAATCCGCGGACGCTAATGCTCAGTTGCTGCTTTTCGCTGCTCATACCTTTTCTTTTTGGTCAGCAGCCGCTGTTTTCGCTGCTGCCAGTTCGCCATTGCTCTGCCATCCACAAAATCTGCGGCTAATAACTGCTGCAGGGCATGTTCCGTCCACTGCAGCGCCTGATGAAGATCCTTCAATTTATGTTCGCTGTGTTTTGCCAGTTCTTCCAGCACCTGCACCGTTTTATTTTCTTCCTGCAGCCAGATAGCCCGGGCTGCCTCATAATTACCCTGCCGCTTATAAAGCAGCGCCAGATGATAACGGCACATCTCCGCCTCATCCCCATTCTCACCACTGCGCAGGCATTTTTCCGCTTCTGCCGTTTTCCCTTGTTCCGCCAGCAGCCGGGCAATGCCCAAAGCGCTGCCGGCTTTCGCTTCCGTGAAATCAATCTTAACAAAGCATTCCGAAACATGCTGCAGTAATGCCGGCATACTCAATATATCCTGCCGGTTATGCCAGAAAACCTTTTCCATATAAAAGGCATCCCCGGTTTCCAGAAATTCAAAATAGCGTTCCGGTATTTCACTGGAAGGCAGATCATCTTCACCTTTGCGCCGTATTCCCAAAATTTCCTGTTCCATGGTCTGCAAACGGCAGTTTTCCAGAAAACTTTTCCACAGCCTGCGCCCTAAAAACAGCAGATCAATATTCGGCTTTTCCAGTTGCTCAACCTTCATTCCATTCATTATGAAACGTGTTTTCAAAAGATTGACGTCGTAACTCTTACCGTTAAAAGTAACCAGCGCCTGCCTTTTTTGCAGCTCCTGCTCTATATATTGCATAAATTTATTTTCACTACCCAGGTCTTGTAAAAAATACTGACGGATAACAAAATTCTCACCTTCAAAATATCCCAGTCCCGTCATAAATACCCAGGTCCCCGTACCCCCGGAAAGCCCCGTCGTTTCCGTATCCAGAAAAAGCAGGTCATCACTCCCCAAACCGGCAGGAGCACCTGACCACTCCGCGATCACTTCTGCAATATCCCTCTTTTCCAGCAAAATATTACCCACAACAACAGGCAGCGGGTAAACATTCTCACTCAAAAATACCTGCTGCTCCGCATCCAGGAATTCACCGGTCACCAGTTCCTCAAGCCCGGCAGATTTTCCCGGCAAGCGCATCTGCCGCTTCTCCTGCAATGTATTTTTTAAAATCTCTTCCAGATCATATTTCATGCTGCATATATCCCATCCCCGCTCCCTAAAGTCAAGAGTTTTGAAGAAAAGGGAGACGGGAGATGAAAGATTAAAGATGAAAGATGAAAGACGTCAGTCGTGAGCCGTGAGCCGTGAGTCGTGAATAATTAATCTTTTCATCTTTCATCATCCATCCTCCATCGTCCATCCTCCATCCTCCATCCTCCATCGTCCGTCCTCCATCCTCCATCCTCCATCCTCCATCCTCCATCCTCCATCCTCCATCCTCCATCGTCCATCAATTACGCCCCCCCGTCCACTCCGTCCGCTTCGTGCGCTGCGTCCTCCCTGCTCATACTTTACAAAATGAAGCTTAATTAAATACATACGAATCATTAAAACAAAATCAATCCACGTTCATCTATCATCTTCACATCCCTCACTCCCGTTATAATCATGATAACTCAACTTAACTCAATAAATATCATAACCTTCTCATACTTTTCTGCCCCCCTGGTATGACCCGTATGTTACCCGAATGCCTTGTGATTCCCCTTAATTAATAATATCAATTTACCCACCTCAATTAGAACAATAGTTACACTATAAATTAATAATTATCTCCTCTCTTTCTTAATTTATACTGTCCATAAAGTCCATAAAGTCCATTTCGTCCATAAAGTTAATAAGCCCCACAAAAAATAATAGGAAATTAGTGACCTTTAGATACAGTTTAGTGACATTTAGTGACATAGCTAACCAATTATGAAATTAAATATTTGACAATAATTTAACCTCATTTACTTTTTGAGCCGTAAGCTTACAGAAAATAGTTTATTGAATGTGAGCTGCCCTGGTCAGGCAGGCGTGTTTGGGCAAACATTAACGCTTCTCGCATTCAGAAAGGAGATCTATTATGAAGACTACATTAAGAAACCCTTACCGTACGGTTACCGGTCGCGATGGAGATAAAGTGGCTTTTGGCTGGAAAGACCTGGAAGTTACCTTTCTCCGCAATTACTTTATTCCCGATAATCCCGTTGGTCAGGCAGCATTCGCTGCCAAAGCAACCCATATCATCACAACTTATAAAGACGCTGATTCCAACTTCCTGGATGATTTGCAGGCTTATGTTTATGCCTGGAATGATACTCAGCTTGATGGACGCACCCAGATTCCTCGCAACAGAACGAATATATTTACTAAGGCTTGTTTTGCCGCAGCAAAGACAGCTTCTTTCGATCTCTCAACCCTCACTGCGGGTAACTTCGGCGGCGAAGTCGGCGACCTTCTGGGAACCGCTGCACCAAATATCGGCAATCTGGTAATTGCTGCCGGACTTCCCTCTTGCGGACTTGATCTGGCAACACTGAATAATCCGATTATAGCAGCATAATCTAAAAAGGGGGAGCAAAACGCTCTCCCTCTATCCCCCTCCAATCACCAATCACAAATCACAAATCACGCTGAACGAAGTGAAGTCTCATTTTCATTTGCTTCGTCTCTCCCTCTATCGATCTTTGTTCACAATGTTCTCTGTGTTTACGGTGTTCACGGAAGTGTTATGGAAAATTCACACTAATTTATTTTATCTTTACAAATTAACTGTCATCCCCCGGTTTTCTACAGCAATGATGATTGTATTCTCTTGAAATATATAATTATAGGTTTAAGATGTATTAGTGATTTATTCTTTTTATTCTTTCATTAGCACCCAGATTCATCTGGGTGATTTTATATCCCAAGAAATGATGTCCAGTGGCTTCAGCCACTTCTCATTATCTGTCTGAATAATAATAATATTATTTTATCTTATTATCAAATAAGCTGAACTCGCTGAAGCGACTATACGTTAGTATCAATATTGAATCCCCCATTTAAAAATGAGGCTAATTAGAGAATGTGTAAAAATCAGGGAATGACTCAATATTATGAAAAAAAACCGGGGGGATGCCAGTACAAATTACTGTCATCCCCCCGTAATATTATTCATGATATGAGGTAACTTCTTATTTTATAAAGTAATATTTTAGATTTATCTCTTATAATTCCCGGTACGGGATAAATTTGTATAGCGTAAGGTTGCACCGCAGGTGCTACCTTATGTAAAGAATAAGACGCCCCCCCCCCGCCCCACCGGCGCTACGCTCCGGTGGGGCGGGGGAGGAGATCAATATATTTATTCCTCCGGTTGCGGAGTACCTTACCGGAGGCTATGCATCTTTATTTGCTATATATATACCGGATAAAATATTCATACATTTCTTTACTTATCAATATATTAACTCATATTTTAAAAAAATAAAACGGGGGGATGCCAGTTATCTCATTTATATTTTAACCGCGAAAAGGAGAAAAAAGTTTTTATCCGCGAAATACCTGAAAATCGTGAATGAAGAGAATATTTCATCACCAGTCTTCGTGTAAATCGCATTAGCAGGCAGAGGACACAAAGAATCGTGATATTAATAACTGATTTTTTAAAGCCAAAAGCTGAGTGCTGGATATGATCTGCTGTGCTTTAGCAGGATTATCAAATTTGACAAAACTTTTATATAAGAGGTTAATCAGGGAAAATTTTAGTCCGTAGGACTTATTTATTTGTAGAAAAGGATGTTGTCATCCCCTCCCCGCGACCGGCTCCGCCGATCGCGGGGAGGGATGCTCTTATCTTTTTTTACAAATAAATATCCCCAATGGGGAAAAGAAGAAATAAACGACAGAAAGCGCTTTCTTAAAGCTTTATAAATGACATCAACAGTAGCCATATTTGTCAAGAAAACATCAAGGCGTGCAGTATTATTGAAATTATTCAGTATAAGTTACTGCAAAAGAGTACCTGTTGTTGAACAGTCTCAAAAAAATGGGGGGATGCCAGCATAAGCTTATCCTTGACATAATTATTAATAAAACACAGGCTTGGTATGCTTGAAAACCGTTGAGGAGAATATTGTTATGAAAAAACTCGGGTTATTATTGATATTTTCAATTTTCTTAAATATGTTAACTGCCGATGGTACTCCTGCGGAAGGATCCGGTACAGAAACAGATCCCTATCAAATTGCGACTTTAGACAACCTGCTCTGGCTGAGCACTACCCAAAGTTGTTGGAGTTACTACTTCATACAGATAGCAGATATTGATGCCGGAGAAACAGAATACTGGAATGGAGGAACAGGATTCAGTCCCATCGGCTTAAGTGTGGATGCTTCTTTCAGTGGATATTATGATGGAGCAGGTCATATTATTGACGGACTATTCATTGATAGACCAGCAGTAAACTACATCGGCTTGTTTGGCAGAGTCCAGGATGCAGAAATTGTGAACCTCGGAGTTACAAATGTAGAAGTAACCGGCAATAATTTTGTTGCAGGTCTGGTGGGAGTTATGAATTATTCTACTATGAGTAGATGTTTTTCAAGTGGAGAAATTGCAGGAAATATCAGTACGGGAGGCTTAGGTGGTCAAGTACAATATTCATCAATTAATGAGAGCTTTTCCAGTTGTAATGTGAGTGGGAATGAGCGAACCGGCGGCCTGGTAGGGTATAATAATAGTGAGTCCACGATCAACAGATGCTATGCAGAAGGTTCAGTTAGTGGAAACGAGAGTACAGGGGGGCTGGTGGGATATAACAATAGTGCATCTACAATCAGTGACTGCTATGCATCAGGTTCTGTAAACGGGGGAGAGAATTATACAGGAGGTTTTGCAGGAAAAAATGACTCAGGGTCAACATTGATCTACTGCTATTGTAATGGTTTTGTAGATGGAGGAAATTGTACCGGAGGCTTTGCTGGAAGGAATATTACAGCCTTGATCAGCAGTTGCTTATGGGATATTGAGACTTCAGAACAGTCAAATGGGATAGGTTCAAATACTGGAACAGCGACAGAACTTATAGGAGCAACTACGCAGGAAATACAGATGGAAAATACTTTCACTGATATTGGCTGGGATTTTGACGGTGAGATCGCGAATGGTACCGATGATATCTGGGATATAAATGAGAACATAAATGAAGGGACACCTTATATTTATGACCTTTTATGGTCTATCTATGATGGTGAATTACTAGCTCAGTTTTATTCAGATCCGACTTATGGAAATACTCCATTAACGGTGAATTTCTATGATGAATCAGTTGCAGACGATGATATAGTCAACTGGGAATGGGATTTCCAGAATGATGGCATTATAGACAGCTATATTCAGAATCCTGTATTTAATTACCTGGAGGAAGGTTCTTATACAGTGTCACTTACTATTTATTGCGCCGGAGGAGAAACTGACGAGAAAGTCAAAACAGATTATATTACCGTATTTCAAGCAGGTTTCCAGCCGGAAGGCAATGGTTCGGAAGAAAACCCATATCTTATCGCTTCACTGGATAATCTTCACTGGCTGAGTATTACTGAAGATGTATGGAACGATAATCTATATTATGTTCAAACGCAGGACATTGATGCAAGTGATACACAGAATTGGAATAATGGTGCCGGATTCAGTCCGATCGGAGTGAGTTGGGAATATCCCTTTTCCGGACATTATAATGGCGATGGTCACAGTATTAATGGTCTTTATATAAACAGGCCAGAAGTTAATTATACAGGTTTATTTGGCAGGATATGCGACTCTGTAATTGAAAATCTTGGAGTTACAAATTCGGATATTTCAGGCGGAAACTACTCAGGAGGCATATCCGGTTATAATCTGAACCTGATCATCAGTGAATGCTATACAACCGGAGTTATTAACGGAGCAAATTATACTGGAGGTTTATCGGGTGTAGTAAAGGATGAATCTAACGTTAGTAAATGTTACAGTTCAGCAGTTATTTATGGTGAGAATTATAGTGGAGGATTAACTGGTTTACTACAGACCTCAACATTAACAGAGAGCTATGCTCTGGGCACAGTAAATGGTTCCCAGCGTAGCGGTGGTCTGGTTGGCTTCAGTGATAACAGTTCCATGATAACAGAGTGTTATTCATGTGGAGATGTAAACGGAAGCGGACAGGATATTGGCGGCTTAGTAGGATTGAACCAGAATTCCACAATAAGCAGAGGCTATGCTAAAGGTATGATAAGTGGAGATGCCGATAAAGCAGGTGGTCTGGTTGGCTTCAGTGATGAGAGCTCCACAATAACTGAGTGTTATGCTATAGGTGCTGTTACTGTTAATGGTTTCAATATTGGTGGGTTTACCGGCAGAAATGAAGATTCATCCATTAGTAATTGTATTTGGAATGTAGAAACGACGGGACAGGAAACCGGAACACTTAATATGAGCGGCAGCGTTTCTAATCTTGTAGGAGCGACAACAGAACAAATGCAGACAATCTCAACGTATTTGGATATATACTGGGATTTTACGGACGAAACAGTGAACGGCAGCGAAGACATCTGGGAGATTTATAGTAATATTAACGATGGTTATCCATATTTTACTTCCCTTTTTGAGAGTATAATGAATTCTGCATAATTGGCAGAATATCAGAGGTGAAAATTTAAATTAGATGGATCAGCAGGGAAATAGGTTAAGAATTTAGTCCCTGTTTATGTGTTAGTGGTAATTCTCAGTAAAAAAATTGATCTTTATAGAC
>JAIPGO010000146.1 GCA_021736135.1 Candidatus Cloacimonadota bacterium | reverse complement strand
AAATAACAGGTACCCATGGTCTGGCATAATCACCCTGCGGAATCGTTCCAATATACACTGTCAGGTAATCTGGAGGATAACCAATATCGCCACCGGGATTACTCATCGTAGTAAATTCACTTATAAGCACTTCATCCATGGAAGCATCATAAACGGCGAAGTTTACCAGTTCAGGTGATTCTCCCTGAATATTCATTGTGGCATAGCTGCCTGTTCTTTGAACCACAACATTGCCAACTCCACGGCACTCGAAATCTACGAATGCTCCCACTTCATCATCTTCGGTTGCCATTTCACCATTGATCATCACTTCACAATAAGCGACCGTGCTGTTAGTATAAATAACAGGTACCCATGGTCTGGCATAATCACCCTGCGGAATCGTTCCAATATACACTGTCAGGTAATCTGGAGGATAACCTATATCGCCACCAGGATTACTCATTGTAGTGAATTCGCTGATCAGCACTTCATCCATGGAAGCATCATAAACAGCAAAGTTCACCAGTTCCGGTGATTCTCCCTGAATATTCATCGTGGCATAGCTGCCGGTTCTTTGAACCACAACATTGCCAACTCCACGGCACTCGAAATCTACGAATGCTCCCACTTCATCATCTTCGGTTGCCATTTCACCATTGATCATCACTTCACAGTATGCTACTGTGCTGTTCGTATAAACTACCGGTACCCATGGTCTGGCATAATTTACGTGAGGAATTTCTCCAATATAAACCGGTAAATAGTCTGGAGGATAGCCAATATCACCACCGGGATTACTCATAGCAGTGAATTCGCTAATGAGAACTACATCCATGGACGCATCATAGACCGCAAAGTTGATCAGTTCAGGCGTATTGCCCTGTATATTCATCGTAGCATAACTGTTCATTCCATCTGTTACAATGTTGCCAACTCCACGGCATTCATAATTTATAAAAGCACCGACTTCATCTTCGATGGCAGCAGGTACGTCATTTATCTTCACTTCACAGTAAGCAACTGTGCTGTTTGTGTAAATAACCGGTACCCACGGTCTGGCATAATCTTCCAGTTCGCTGAAAGTTACCTGCCAGGTTATTGATTCGGTATATTCTTCATCACTGACATTAACCATAATTTCATAAATCCCCGGCATCGTGAAGTTAAGAGTCAGATTATCATAAGGATTATTCTGATCAACACTGTTCAGGAACCATTGAAAGTCAATTTCACTATCAATATCTGATGCCAGCACGCTGAAATTTATCTCCGTTGCAGTATCTATCAGCATGTCCTGATCCTCAGGTGCAAATCCGGAAATCACCGGCTCATCATTAACCGCAGTAACGATTACTTCCACCTGATCTGTTGCTATCAATCTGCCTTGATTATCATCAACACTGAAAGTAAGAATTTCGCTCCCATAATAATCTGCCAGGGCACTGAAATGAACCGAATATCCCGTTATATCAGCTATAATATTTGAATTCCCGGAAACTGACAATGTAAGCACATCCGCATCAGGATCACTGACAAAAGTTGTGAAATCAACGGTCAGGTCTCCGTCTTCCATAAAACTGAAACTGACTGGTAAATTGATTTCAGGTGAATCATTAACTGCATTCACAATAACCTGCATTGCTCCAAAAGCTGGATTTCCACCCTGGTTATCAGCAACCAGAAATGCCAGGTCAGTAGTCCCGAACCAGTCAGCTGCAGGTGTCAAAGTTACCTCGTAACCATTAATATCGATCGCAATATATTCATTGTAAAAAGGTAAAATTGTAAGTATGTCTCCATCAATATCTGTCAGATAAGGAGTAAAATCAATCATCTCTGCCATATCTTCCTGCATCGTAAATGATGCCGGCAAGGCAATAGAAGGATCATCATTTACTGCTGTTACGACGATATCAACCTCATCACTGGCAACAGCTCTTCCTTGGTTGTCATTCACGGTGAAAGTGACGGTTTCAACACCATTCCAGTCGGCATCCGGTATAAAGGTTACCAGTAACCCGTCGATCTCGATCTGCAGATGACCTGCCGCATTTGCGCTCAGGCTCAAAGCGTCTCCGTCAATGTCACTCACATAACCATAAAATACCGTCTCATATTCTTCATCTTCCGGAAAACTCAATTCATCAGGAAGATTAATTACAGGAGCGTCATTAACATTGACTACCGTCAAAACAAAACCTTCCATATCGCTTAAACCGCTGCCATCCGTGCAGGTTACAAACACAAGCGCCATACCTGTGTAATCAGCTTCCGGGTTTATGATCAGCTCGATCGAAGTTGCCGTCAGTTCTCCAAAACTCAGCATACCATTAATATTCGGATTACTGCTTAATGACCAGAAATCAAGGTTTACTGCCTCATCAGGATTCTGATAACTGATCGTTATTGTTTCGGACGTATCTTCCAGCATGGAATAATCTGCTATTTCTTCAATATCGGGAGCTATTTCCACTGCTGTGATATTGATCGTTATTGTTCCAAAGGCTTCACCGTCATCTCCAAATACTCTGAACCCGATCTCATCTGTGATATCTTCATTTAAAGAAGGAGTATATGTACCCAGCCAGGTTGTGATCGGCGCATTAAATGCATAAAAACCAAAACCAGTTAATTCTCCATATTGAGGTGCTGTTGTGATCTCAATTGTCAATTGCTCTAAAGGCTCAGTTATATCAAGTCCGTTAAAGTCTATTTCATAACCTTGACCAAAATCCAGATTAAAGCTGCCATTGATCGCTAAAGGATCAAGACGTACTCCACCTGTGCCAAAACCTTCTCTATATACCCTTATTGCTACGGGAAGAGACTGAGAACCTCCCTCATCAACTACCCGGTAAACAATATAATCAAAATTCAATCCCGCAGGCATTTCATAATAAAGCTGCATGCCGGTTTGCGTATATTCCAGACCAAATACGGTCAACGGTTCTCCACCGGTTCCTGTTATAGTTGGCAGATATAGAAGAGATTCATCAGGTGTCTCCAGATCAAAGATGTCCCCGGAGATATCATAGTCAAAAATATCTCCTTCAATGAGAATTTCCTGATTCTGACTTACCGGACGGTCATTTACGGCATTTATGGCAAAATTATATATTCCTGCTGCTGAGGCCGCTCCATCAGTATCTGTCACTATTACCTGCAACTGGTCAGTTCCAAAGTAATTCTCTACCGGAGTATAAGTTAATTCACGAGTAGATGGATTGATGGCTGCCACTCCATGTGCGGGTGCCGCACTTATTTGAAAAATCAGTTGATTTATTGGTGTGCTGTCATCAGTTGCATATAATTGCACGATCTTCTGTGTATCTTCTTTCAGTGTAAACAGACTCGCGGTGATGATCTGTTCCGGTGGATAATTCGGTGCTGTCACCTCTAAATTAACAGCAAATCTTCTATTTAAACCTGCCGGATCTATTGCTCTGATATAACCATTAGCTAAACCTGAATAATTCGTGAAAGGAGTCAACGTTGCTTCGCTTCCTGCTATTGATATGTCCAAATTGTTCAACATACCTGTTACAACTGCATAACTCAGCACATCTCCATCAGGATCATAACAGTATTCATTGAGGTCAACGACAATTTCCTGATTCATTTCTACTTCAAGATTGATCGTTGAAACCACAGGAAGATCATTTACAGGTAAAACTGTAACAGGAACCGTTACATCCGTCATACCTCCATCAGCATCAGTCAGATATACCCATAGTGTGTCAGAGCCATTCCAGTTCGTAACCGCATTTCTCAGTTGGATAACCCTGGAAGTCATCTGTGTGACGATCAGATTCTCTCCGGCAGTGAAGGTCATACTGACTACACTGCCCTCAACATCACCAAAGGTCATTTCCTGATACCAGTATGTATCCTCAGAAAAACTTATCGCTAAGGGTGAAACCAGATATGGCAGATCATTCACCGCATTGACGATAAAGAGCACCTCATCTTCTGCAATTAAACGGTCCTGCACATCACTTAACTGGAACGTAACCAGTTCTGATCCGTTCCAGTTGGTTAATGGTGTAACTGTAACGGAAAATCCCTCGATATCTATCTGCAGGTTCCCATCATGCACACAACTTAAAACCAGGTCATCTCCGTCCGGATCGCTCAAGTAGCCGCTAAAATCAAAAGTCTCTGCTGTATCTTCATCCAGAACCAGCTCTGCCGGTAAGTCCAGCACCGGCGGATTATTGGTGATCACATTAATGGGAAGCAAATCAGGCGGATAACCTATATCGCCACCAGGATTGCTCATGGTGGTAAATTCACTTACATAAACCATATCCTCAGATGCTATCCAGACAGCAAATTCCACCAGTTCGGGGGTATCACCCTGAATATTCATAGTGCTAACAGATGTTCCGGAATCCAGTACAATATAGCCGATCCCGCGGCATTCACCATTGATAAATGCGCCCACTTCATCGTCTGCTGCGGCAGCACCGTCATCTATTGTTACTTCACAATAAGCAACTGTCGAATTTGTATAATAAACCGGTATCCAGGGTCTGGCGTAATCCACTTGAGGAATTTCTCCAATATAAACTTCCAGATAATCCGGAGGATAACCGATATCGCCACCAGGATTACTTATGGTTGTAAACTCGCTGATAAGCACTTCATCCATAGATGCATCATAAACGGCAAAGTTGACCAGTTCAGGTGTCTCACCCTGAATATTCAAAGTTGCATAGCTGCCGGTTCTCTGCACCACAACGCTGCCGACTCCGCGGCATTCGAAATCTACAAATGCGCCCACTTCATCGTCTTCGGTTGCCATCTCGCCATTGATCATCACTTCGCAATAGGCTACCGTGCTGTTCGTATAAATGAACGGCACCCAGGGTCTGGCATAATTTACAGGAGGTAATTCTCCAATATAAACAGGCAGATAGTCAGGAGGATAACCAATATCGCCACCGGGACTGCTCATCGTAGTGAATTCGCTGACCAGAACTGCATCCATAGATGCATCATAAATGGCAAAATTCACCAGTTCAGGTGTACTGCCCTGAATATTCATCGTGCTGTAACTGCTGCCAGAATTCTGAATTATATATCCGACACCACGACATTCGTAATTAACGAAAGCGCCTACTTCATCATCTTCGGCTGCCGGTTCTCCATTGATCATAACTTCGCAGTAGGCAACCGTGCTGTTAGTGTATATAACCGGTACCCACGGACGGTCATAATTTTCCGGTTGCTCAAAAGTAATCTGCCAGGTTACTGAAACCGTATATTCTTCATCACTGACATTGACAATTATAACATTAATACCCGGTGATGTAAAATCGAGGGTCAGATAATTCTGGGGATTACTCAGGTCTATGCTGTTCAGGAACCATTGATAGGCTATTTCACTATCCACATCGGAAGCTGCCACGCTGAAATTGATCTCAGTTTCAACATCAATCACAATATCCAGTTCCTCAGGAATAAAACCGGAAATGACAGGTTCGTCATTAACGGGAGTTACTACCACTTCCACCTGATCGGAAGCGATCAATCTACCCTGATTATCATCTACATTAAATGTTAAGATCTCACTGCCATAATAATCTGCCCCGGCACTGAAATGCACGGAATAATCCGTAATAGTAACTATTATTTCTGTATTTCCGGATACTGACAAGGTTAGTAAATCAGAGTCCGGGTCACTTAAAAATCCTGTAAAATCAACCGTCAGGTCTGCATCTTCCATAAAGCTGAAATTATCCGGTAAATCGATTTCAGGTGCATCATTAACTGCATTCACTATTACCTGCATAGCTCCGAATGCCTGATTTCCACCCTGGTTATCGTCAACCAGAAATGCCAGATCAGTTGTCCCGAACCAGTCGGCAGCAGGTGTCAAAGTTACATCGTAACCATTTACATCAAGGGCAATATATTCGTTGCCATATGGAGTAATGGTCAGAATGTCTCCGTCTATATCATTCAAATAAGGGGTGAAATCAATTATTTCGGCGATATCTTCCTGCAGCGTTACTGATGCCGGCAATGTAATAGACGGATCATCATTTACCGCCGTTACTACAATATCAACATCATCACTGGCAACAGCTCTACCCTGGTTGTCATTTACAGTGAAAGTAACGGTTTCAGTACCGTTCCAGTCTGCATCCGGCACAAAAGTTACCTGCATTCCATCAATTCCAATCTGCAGATGGTCTGCTGCATTTGCGTTCAGGCTTAGGGCATCGCCATCAATGTCGCTCACATAACCATAAAATGATGTCTCAAATTCTTCATCCTCAGGAAAACTGAACTCATCAGGCAGATTAATCACAGGCGCGTCATTGACATTGACTACCGTCAGAACAAAACCTTCCGTATCGCTTAAACCGCTGCCATCCGTGCAGGTTACAAACACAAGTGCCATGCCTGTGTAATCGGCTGCCGGACTTATGATCAGCTCGATTGTTGTTTCCGTCAACTCACCAAAACTAAGCATACTATTTATATTCGGACTGCTGCTTAATGACCAGAAATCAGGATTTAAGGCCTCATCAGGATTCTGATAATTGATCGTTATTGTCTCGGATGTTTCTTCCAGCATGGAAAAATCTGCTATTTCTTCAATATCGGGAGCTATTTCCACTGCCGTAACATTTATGGTTACCGTTCCGAAGGCTTCGCCGTTATTTCCAGATACTCTGAATCCGATCTCATCGGTTATATCTTGATTGGTTAAGGGAGTATATGTACCCATCCAGGTGGTGATCGGGGCATTAAATTCATAGAAACCGAAATCAGTCAATTCGCCATATTGAGGTGCAGTCATGATCTCAATTGTCAACTGCTCTAAAGGTTCAGTTATATCAAGTCCGTTAAAATCTATCTCATAACTTTGACCATATTCCAGATTAAAACTGCCATTAAGCGCCATCGGATCAAGACGTTCTCCGGCAGGAAGATTTCCTGCCCTGACAATATGAATTGCATTCGGTATAGAAGAAGAATTATCTTCATCTGTTACCCTGTAAAATATATAATCGGTATTTTCCTCCACAGGCATTACATAGCTGATCTGGGTTCCTGTTATAGTAAATTCTACTGATCCTAAAGAAAGCGGTATTCCGTCATTATTATTAAAACATGAACTGATTACTAATGATTCCACTGGCGTTTCCACATCGAAGATATCGCCGGACAGATCATAAAACAGAGTGTCTCCTGTAAGCTGAATTTCTACATTCTGACCTGTAGGAGGCTCATTAACTGCTCTTATTATAACAAAATTATACTGACCAGCTTCGGAAACATTCCCGCCACTATCCGTAACAACTATCTGTAATTGATCAGTTCCATAATAATTGGAATATGGACTATAAGTTAACTTACGGGTAGATGGATTGATGGCTGCCACTCCATGGACTGGCATAACCGTAATCTCGAAGTCCAATTCATCAACTGGAGTATGATCATCAATAGCATATAAAGTTACAACTTTGGAAGCATCTTCCGAAAGTGTATAACTGGGGTTTATACCATGCAGTTCGGGAGGAAAATCAGGTTCAGGTATCTGCAATATAATATGCATTAATTTAAACAATCCGGCTGGATCTGTTCCTCTCAATGATCCCAAAGCAACACCTGAATAATCCGGCGCAGGTGTGATGAGAGCTTCATTATTACTAATTGAAAAGTTGAGATGATCTTGTGAATTGACAGTATAAATGAGATCATCCCCATCAGGATCAGAATAATACTCATCAAGATTTATTGTTAATGGCTGATTATATTCAGTTGTGAGTGGCAAAACTGAGGGTGCTGTGGGGCAATCATTCACCGGTTGCACGGTTACAGGTATCTCAATATCAGAAAACCCGCCTTCCTCATCTGTTAAATGAATATTCAGTGTACTTGTCCCGTACCAGTTACTCACGGCACTGTGCAAAACCAAGATCACAGGACTTAACTGATTTACCATTAAATTTTCTCCGGCACTTGCCGTTATGGTTACCGCGCTGCCTTCAATATCACCAGATACGAATTCCAGGATTTTATTTCTATCTTCATTAAAACTGATATTTGTGGGAGGAGCAACCAGGAAAGGTGGATCATTAACAGGGTTGACCATGAAGATCATTGTATCCTCTGTTACCAGCCTGCCCTGTTCATCACTTAACATAAAGGTCACTGTATTTGGTCCAAACCAGTTGGCAAAAGGAGTTACCGTGACCATTAATCCATCAATATCAATCTGCAGATTTTCATCATGTGCACAGGTTAAAACCAGGTCATCTCCATCCGGATCGCTTACATATCCGCCGAAATCAAATGTTGTTGAAGTATCCTCATCAAGCGAAAGCTCATCAGGGAGGTTCAATACTGGCGGATAATTAGTTATGACTGCAATGGGCAGCAGATCTGGGGGATAACCGATATCACCACCGGGATTACTCATTGCGGTGAATTCACTTACATATACCATATCTTCGGATGCTTTCCAGACGGCAAATTCTACCAGTTCCGGGATTTCTCCCTGGATATTCATCGTGGAGACCGCCGCACCTGATTCCAGGACAATATATCCGATACCACGGCATTCACCATTCACAAAAGCTCCCACTTCATCTTCTGCTGCAGCTGCAATGCCATCTATTGTAACATCGCAATATGCTACTGTAGAATTAGTATAATAAACGATATCCCAGGGGCGAGGAAATTCTCCCGGATCGGGGATCACTTCCAGTTCCCAGAAATGAGATCCATCAAATTCACCATCAGACCAGCCTGCTGTTATCATATAACTGCCGATTTCATCAAATGCATAGGTCATCTCTGCTGTATTTCCTGCCCCGACCTCATTGACCTGCCAGTTATATTCTATTTCGCTGTCTATATCCTCGACTGTCACCGAGAAATCTATCGTGCCTGATTCTATGATCTCACTAGTATCCCATTCCGGATCATATCCCAGCAGCACAGGTTCATCGTTAACCGCCGTAACAGTTACTGTCACTTCTCCCATTGTAATAATACGGCTTACACCATCATCCACGAAAAAGGCCACTGGCTCCGTACCATTCCAGTTTTCAACTGCTGTGAATATTAAGCTGCCATCAATAACTGTCACACTAACGTTTTCACCAAATCCCGCTATATTCAAGACATCACCATCCACATCATAAAAATATTCGCTGGCTTCCAGAGTCAGTGATTCATCTTCGTTAAATATCAGCTCGGAAGGCAGATCTATCACAGGCGGATCATTGACGGGAGTTACTGTTACCATCATTTCGTCACTGGCTGATAATCTTCCCGATTCCGTGTCATAAACAGTAAATGTTAGTGTTTCACTCCCATTCCAGTCCGCAGCCGGTGTGAATGCCACTATCATGTATGAAATACTGACATCTATGTTCATAGTTGCGCTACAGGTTAATATCAGATCATCACCATCGGGATCAAATACATACGAACTGAAATCCACCTGATCAGCCTCATCCTCAGTTATAGTAAGTTCCGCCGGTAAATCAATTACCGGTGGATGATTGAATACAAATTCCACCTGTAGTTCGAAAGGCTCTTCAGGACTCCCAACCGTAGCATCATTGATAAATTCCAGAGTCTCTTCGCAATCAAGAACGGTATCATACTCGCTGGCATAGATCTTGAAACTTATCTCTTCACCACTCATCACATTTGACCCGATGGTCATATTCCAGACCCCTGGTCCCGCAAAATATCCGGCAATTGCCCGGCAATCTGATTCTCCTCCGGGTCCAAAAGCTCCAAGCAGATTTCCGCTCTCATTTGAAAAATCCTCTTCGTTCAATTGAACAACACTGAAGACGACCATATTATACTGATTACCAGTAATGGGTGTCCAATTCGGGGTTTCTGCCATTAATACTCCGGCAGAAAAAAGTAAAATCATAGATATTATTAGAAAATGTCTCATTTTGACCCTCTCTTTTTATTTTTTTTTTGATTTCAGCTCCCATATATTTTACAACAGTATAAAGAAACGACATATTTCTATTCTGTCAACCTATTTCAGCCAATAATTACGTTTTTTTTGGCATCTCGTGTTATCGGGTTTGATGAATTAAAGATTGAGTCCGAAACCCCTCAGATATTCTCAAAAACAAATGACAAAATATATTGATTTACTGATCTTGTCAGAGATATATAGATGTTCATTTATCACTACTTTCCACTATTAATATATTACAGGTTATATAGCAGTGCCATCCAGGAGCCTACCAGGTGGGACAACAAGGCACAATCTAAAAAAAAAAAGCTAGATTGTGCCTTGTTGTCCCACCTGGTAGGCTCCTGGATGGCTCCTGGAAGACACTTATATGTAATATTTACAGCAGAATATGGTTATAAAATAAGATGAAGCTTTTGATCGGACACGAAATATAGTATAGCATATTTATTTTCATTTCTATTGATTGCTTCCTGTTTTGTAAAAAAAAAAAGGCAGACTTGAGAGTCTGCCTTTTTATTTTAATAGAACTCCTATTTCAGGAGCATTAACTTGTATTGAACTTTATCCCCGGCACAGTTCATACGCACAAAATAAATGCCGCTTGCCATACCATTTGCTTTCCAGGTCATCTGATAATCACCTGCCGGCATTTCTTCTGAAAGCAGAGTTTCCACTTTTTGCCCTTTCGCATTATAAATCTCGATATCAACTGCTCCGCTCTGTGGAACACTATAAAATATCGTTGTTTCAGGATTGAATGGATTGGGATAAGCTGATTTGATCTCTGCTCTTCTTACCGACTCGCCAATTCTCAGTTCTCCTCTTATGTTGTTCGCCAAAGTAAAAATAACAGTGCCATTTATTTCTGCCGGATCAACAGCAAGTCTCATAATCTCGCCATTAACCGGTATTGCTGAAGCCATTGCCACTTTATTCCTGTTAATTCTGCTGATAAACGCCTCGTTTATCGTCTCATTTCTGATGGCAAATGGAAATTCCAGTTCTGCTGAATATAGTTCACCCCTGGCGGTAATTACCAATTCTCTTCCTTCCAGCCGGTAACCGAGCTCTGCCGTAGGTATATCATACTCCCTTAATTCCACCGGAAATACATTTATCAAGCCAACTACAAACTGCAGTATAAGTGCTGCATCATAAGCTTCAACATTGCCGTTGCCATCAACGTCTGCCACAATCTCCGGGAAAGGTTCTACAGGTGTTACCATCCCCACGGCATTCATCAGAACAAGTGAAGCATCATAAGCATCGATAACGCCATTACTATCCACATCACCGTACGTATATAATCCTTCCTGATAGAATAGAATTGACCTGAGCATGATATTACCGTCTGTTACAGACTGCCAAACTCCACCGGAAGTGATCAGACTATTTCCGGAAGTATCGGTATCCTTGCCGATGGCCCCTGTATTTGCCATCTCAAAGACTGCCACATAATAACTGCCTTCAGTAAAGATAAGTGTTTCCAGATATGCTTCCGGTATAGCAATAGTGTTCCAGCCAGGGTTAAGATTTGCGGCAGTTACCACAAACTGGGCTAAATATGTGGTTGAAGGTACACCTCCATTATCAGTGAATATTCTGAATACGAATTGTCCGGTATTCATTGTTTCAATGTACATACGGATATGAGTTAATTGAACTGGTCCTTCATAAACCGGTTCGAATCTTACTGCCATATATTGCGTGATCCCTACGTTCAAGCCTTCTTCAGCACTGCCGTCATCATAATATAATTCCAGCATATCTCCACTTAAAACAAATGCGGCGGCCTCATTGCTGTATTCCCCATCCACATCATCATATAATGCTGTTACAACGTAATAGTTCCAGCCTCCCAAAACAGGATCAGTATCAGTATATGTTGGATATTCCTCGGTAGCAACGCTCCCGATTAATTCATAATTTTCTCCCGTTGTGTCCGAGCGCCACACATTATAACCCGTAATTTCTCTTTCACGATTATTCACGGCAAATAAGGGCAACCTTCTACCTCCGGCATCAACATAAGCATGAATGTTCCAGTTATAATCCAGATCATAAGTATATAGTTCATTCCATGCCCCGGGTGAAGTGGCGATAAAATCACCCTTACCCTGTACAGCCGGACCAATATCCGTTCCGGCACTGTGTGCCGTATCATCATTTGTCACTTCATAACCAATCCAGTATTCAGACATACTGCCGATCACTATCGGAGTATCCAGATTGATCAGGTTCCAGCTATCTGCGGTCGGTACATAAGCCTGGCTCATCAGCTCATTTCCTGCCAGGTAACCTTCCCAGATATGCAATACCATATCATCCGGCATCTCACTTATATATATTTCCATCTGCGTGATCTCTCCGCCGACATAAGGCATCAGGTCAGCAGCATCAAAACGCGCTGCCGCATACAAGGTACCGCCATCTGTCAGCCCGATGGAATTATCATTGACCCCGTCATCCCATTGTATCCAGCCTTCGCTGCCGCCTTCCACAATGGCATCCCAGCTTAGATCTACCTGACTGCCGGATACTTCCGCCACCAGGTTCTCCGGTCCCGGTCCCTGGAAAAACTCCTGCTCAATAAAGAAATTATCTATTCTGAAACCTCCGGGCACTACTTCATCACTCATATTGGAGTGTAAACCAAAACGAAACTGCACATTGCGACCAGCCAGCATTGAAAGATCGGCATATTCCAGTCCCCAGCCATCTGTAAAAGAGGTCCAGGTATCAATAGATCCAGTAAATACGTAATTATTGCCATTAGGATCATATAACGGATTAGATATGGAAGTCCAGGCAAGCCAGTTTTCTCCCGGTATCTGGGAACGAACTTCCACGTGAATGTAATCACAGTCGGGAAATGTTCCAGTATCCAGTAGAGTTTCACAATATACATCCCATCTTAATACACCTTCCTCCGGCAAAGCAATTATCGGGGATACAATGAAATCGCTCATACCCGGTAGATATGTATCGGTATCAGTGTCAAAACAGCCCATTGCATGGGTGGGACTCGGTGCAGTTGTTTCTTCATAAATGTGCCAGAGGTCTCCAGCCGTTTCTCCGCCATAACCGGGAACCATCTGGGCATCTCCTGCAGCTCCGTCACCATCACTGATAAACAGGCCGGTTGCAGTATCAATTTGAATGTTATCAACCTTAAATCCAAACATATCCGGATCATCAAACGTATCATACGCAGGATCTGAGGCAAAGGCAAATCTTATTTTGACTTCCTGATTAGCATAAGTGCTCAGATCAAAACTGGCAGCTGTCCAGTTATGGAATAGATTCGTGCCACCCCAGCCGGGAATCCCCTCCCCTTCATTGAACTCATAACCGAATGAATAAAAACTTGTCCCATTATAAACCGGCGTACCGGCTATTACTTCCCAGGTTGCTCCACCGTCGGTTGAAATCCTCACATTTGCTCCATCCCAGGCATCATATGGTGGACTTGGTCCGGGATCCTCACAATTCAAATGGCACATAAAATTCAGTTCGGGCGTACTCGATAAAGTCAATTGTGGAGTGTCCAAAACCAGATAACGATGACTTGTGTAACCTCCGAGTACTTCATCTCCCATCCACCAGGAGTTCCCCGCATACGCTCCGGTTGTGCTTAAATGCCAGGCTTCATTCCAGTCAGTGGGTGCCGTTTCGTCATAATGCTCCCAGTCTGCTGCCCCATTTTCGAAATTCTCCGAGTAAATCGTAATAATCTCTCGACTATTACCAGTTTGACGGGTGCTGATACTGTTTTCTGCTCCGCTTGCAGCAATCCTCTGGTCTCCTGTAAGATAAAGTGCTAACAGTAATAAAATTGCCACAAAAATTAGTTTTTTCATCAGAATTCCCCCTTGTCTAATCATACAGCATATTTCCGTTTTATCAATCTTGACAAAAGTATCAACCTAATTATCTACCTGTCAAGTATTTTACATATCTTCCTGTCAAAAATTGTTATTTCCTCTTCGAAATCAGCCTTCTCAGGCTTTCTACACACCTTATGTTAAAAACATCCAAGAGTTAGACATTTTTTACTGAAAAAGCAGCAGTTTCCTGCAAATCCTTTTACCGGTGCTTTCCAGACCGTAAAAATAAATCCCACTACTCACTTTACTACCCTTATCGTCTCTGCCGTCCCAGTCAATCTCATAATATCCTGGTTCCTGAGTGCTTTTTATCAGTTCCTTGACTTTCTGCCCTCTGTAATTATAGATTACGAGTTCTATTTCACCGCGTCCTGCAACCTGATAAGGAATTATCAGACGTGCCCTAGCCTTTCCCAGTCTGGCTGGATTAGGATAGCTTTGACCTAGTAATGTTACAAGGGGAATTTCATTATCATCTTCGCCTGCCATTATTATCTCGAAGGAAACAGGCGATTGCGGTGTTCCCAATATTGCATTATCGTCAAATAATAGAAATTCTGAGGCAATTAGCTCTTCTCCGGAATCCAGCAGGATCATTAACTGCAAAGCTTCATCCTGAGTGTTGCCTCCAATTGTGAAATACCAGGCATTCACTTCTACCAGATATGTTCCCTCTCCATGACATATACCGGCTTCATCAAAAAAGGCACATTCATTTATCCCCAAATTATCAATACCGTCCCCATTAATTTCTGCCAGTAATGTCATATTCATCTCAAATCCGGAAGTAGTCTGCCACCTGTAATGGTTATTCTTATTCGTTTTCAGACTGCCATGACGTCCCCCTTGAGGATAGATCAAAGTATCTGCTTCCGCCATCTTCAATTTGTAACCAACTCCGGATTCCAGTTCTGTTAGCTGTCCCAGCCAGCCCCAGCCTTCCCACCAGGTTGATGATGTATTCTGGCTTTTTATCTGTAATGCACTCGGTTCCAGTTGCTCCATCACCACTGTCATCTGGCAGCTTTCCTGGGGCAAATGGCCAATCCAGTTCCAGTCTCCAGTAAGTGGAATTGGCATTTGAACGTCTGCTGCATTACCCGTAACCACATAATTATCATAAGCTTCTGTCATCCTCAGGAGGTACATCCTGCCTGCTTCCAGTTCTGTTAACTGACCCAGCCAGCCCCAATCTGCCCACCATGTGGATGAAGCATTCTGACTCTTGATCTGCAAGGCATTTCCTTCCAGAGGAGCTAGAAGTTCAGATACATCGGCGGCTTCCGGTAAAGTATTAAAAGATATCCAGTTCCAGTTTGCTATCAGATCATAACTCAAACTCACTTCTTCTGAACTGACAATCACGCTTATTGAGTCTGTTGCTGTTAGTTCACCATCGCTTATCTCAACCGTTATTTCAGTAATACCAGACCAGTTATTAACAGATATATTGAGTAGCAGAGCAGTAATTTCAAGAGTTAAAACATCTGAAGAAGCTACTGCAGTCAATGTATCACCTTCTATATCACCACAGTATAAACTCAGATCCAGCACATAGGATTCACCACTTTCCATCTCGATGAGTTCCGGCAATTCCAGCCAGGGAGCATCATTAATTGAATTAACAGTGATTTCAGTTACTGCTTCTGCCTGCAATCTGCCTGTTTCATCATCAACAGTGACCGTAATCGACTCGCTTCCCCACCAGTCAGGTAAGGCTGTAATATGCAGCAACGAGCCATATAACTCACAAATCAGGCTGTCACTCGCCACAAAGTAACTTAGGGTGCTATTATCAATGTCATCCACATAATTACTGAGTTCAATCTCCAGATAGCTATCCTCATCAAAACTGAAGACAGGAGGTAATTCTATCACGGGGGCATCGTTCACTGTCTCCACAATGATCTCTACCTGGTCACTGCTGCTGGTGCGATTCTGTCCGTCATTTACGCTTACGATGATCACTTCACTGCCATTCCAGTTCTCCGGGGCACTTAAATTCAATAAACTTCCATTCAGTTCAGTGATTATCTCCATACTTTCGGCACTAAAAGATAAAATATCTTCATCCACATCCCAGCTCCAGTCAAGCAGTTCAATACTCAGATTTCCGTCTTCCTCAAAACTGAAGCTTTCTGGCAGCTCTATTACAGGAGCATCATTAACTGCGGTCACTTCAACCTGCAATGTATCAATTGCACTGCTTCCCATATTATCACTTACTGTAATGATCACTTCTCCACTGCCATTCCAGTCTGAAGAAGCTGAGATTGTTAATAACAGTTCCTCCCAGTTTAACAGCAGTTCCTCACTTTCTGCTGCCAGAGATAGTACATCGTCATCCGCATCAAAACTGTACTCAGCAATATCCAGTATTATATCACCATCCTCTAAAAAACTGACTTGTTCCGGCAATGTCAATACAGGAGCATCATTAACTGCGGTCACAATGATCTCTACAATGTCACTGCTGCTGGCGCGGTTCTGTCCGTCATTTACACTTACGGCGATCACTTCACTGCCATTCCAGTCTGCCGGAGCACTTAAATTCAATATACTG
>JAIPGO010000096.1 GCA_021736135.1 Candidatus Cloacimonadota bacterium | reverse complement strand
TGATAAGTGACTTTATAATAGATACTTATAAATGTACAAACTTGAAATGAAATTGCCAGAAAACAATAATTGTGCATTATTATTGATATTATTCAGCATAAGTTATTGAAAAGGAGTGCCTGAAAGTGAACAGTCTCATTTATAAAAAGAGGGAAAAAGAAAAAATTTATATTGACTATTTTGGCTATATCTCTTAGCTTTTGACCATAAAATCTATCTGACTATTACTTTAAGATACCTGGGTGATATTCTTTGCTACCATTGCGGAGGATCAGTCTTCATTTTATTACGTTCCGATAAGCCATTCGCAAAGAGAATAAATCAATTGAAGATTGAAAATGGACGATGTAGGATGACCGATTTGATAAGAATGTAGCTTAGCTGGACTTGAGGGAGGCTTACTCAATTGAAAATTGAAAATTGAGGCTGGATGATGGATTTTACTTGACTTGTGCCAATCAAAAAAAAACTAATAGAACAATGGAGGTAAGCTATGAGAATAAAAATATTGTTTGTGTTTTTTATCTGTTTATTGGTTTTAAATATTTCAGCAGCACTGCTACAGAAATCGGAGACTGACCCGGCTATCGGATCATCAGTGATCAGGATGGAAGGAGTGCAAGCAGAATTAAATACCCAAGAGGCACAATGTGCCGGTAGTGATCTGCGGTTGGAACTGCTCTGGGAGACTTCACACGCATCATCTATCTGCGGCGGGGTCAATGTTTCAAGTGAAACGCAGAATTCTTTTGCCCGTTGGCAGACCAATGTGGAGCGGGTATCACTGTTCCATGATTCAGCCATGCCTTTGTGGGAACACAGTGTAGGTAATCTTGATTTTGATTATCCCATCGATATGACGGAAGACGGCAGTGTGCTGGCAGTTGGTGACGGCAATATATTAAAGATCTTCTCACCGGCATCCCAGGATCCCACCTGGACTTTGAACATGGACGCTTCGCTGGTTGGTTTGCAGCTTGATGCTTTTGGTACTACGGTCTATGTTGCCTATAATAATGCCGGAGAGAACATGAGCTACGTGCAGGCTTATATGGTAGGCGATGAAGAATTATTGTGGGAAAGCAGCTTTCCAGGGGGCTGCGGTACATTAACTATTTGTGAAGATGCTTCCACTTTGATATTTACTCAATATGGTGGTGGATTTAGTTTTATGTGGGTGATAGAGACAACAGCCGGTGATGTCATCTTTCAGGCGCCGGAATATAATCAGAATCCACCTGCAATGTCTGCCGATGGCAGCATCATCGTAAACGGCGATTATTCAGGATATTTATGGGTATATCAATATGATGAGGAAATGGAAACTTATACGGAGCTCTGGCATTATCATGTGAATGGTGGTGGTACATCGGACTGGATAGGCGGAATGGCAATATCTGAAGACGGCTCTACAATTGCCTGTGGAACTTTGACATTCATAACAGATGGCTACAATGGTCAGGTATATCTTTTTGATATTGCTTCACCAACTCCGATCTGGGTTTATGACAATGCCGGAGATTACGTGATTGATGTGGACCTAAGTGCTGACGGTTCAATACTGGCAGCCTGCGGATATGGTCCCTATGCCGGTACGGCTCCTGATTTCTTCCTGTTTAAAGAACCAGTAATGTACCGGTTTTCAGTATAGATACACCGGGTTCACTATTTGCAGTTGATCTGGCTGCTGACGGTTCATTCTGCACAACCGGCGGAAAAGCTGTGCATGCCCGGGAAATGGGTTCCGGCGGGAATATTTATTCCGTGGACTGCGATCTGGGTGGAGGTAATATCACCGGCAGCGTGAATCTGGAAGGAACCGAAAACAATGCAGGTGTTTTTGTGGAATTGACCGATCTGGATGATTATTATGCTTATACTGATACAACCGGTGTATATTTCATTGGTAATATCCCGGAAGGGCTATATATAGTTGAATACTCCAAAACCGGTTATGAGACATATACAAGTTTTGACGGTCTGGTGGTGGAAGGTGAAACCACAGAAATGGCAGAAGTCACATTGATTTCTTATGGTGACGTTCCACAAAATCTGCAGGCATCCCAGGCAACCGGGTTAACGGTAGATTTAACGTGGGATGATCCGGTTTCGGGCACTGCGCCGGGTTATTTTGTCTATCGTAGACAATATACTACGGATCCATATCCTGATGAACCACTGGGTATAGTATTTGCTGAAAATACTTACAGTGATGAAACTGCATTACCACGCGTGGAATATTACTATGTAGTAACAGCAATGACCACCGGCGGCTATCAAAGCCCTTATTCCAATGAGGCAGTCGGCTGGATCAGCAGCGGTTTTATTATTGATGAGATCAGTGTATTTATCGGGACAACACCGGTTATTGACGGTACACTGGAGATTGAAGAATGGAGCGATGCCTTCTGTTTTGATGCCTCTGATTTCTGGGGTACTTATGACAGTACTCCTCAACCTATTGGCAGCGTTATGGGATATTTTAAAATGAATCCCGATCAATCTGAACTCTACGTAGCTTTTGAAAATTTTAATGATGTTCTGCTGGAAGATCATGATGAAGTGGCATTATATATAGACGATAATGGAGATGGTGTATATCCTGAGGCAGGTGATAATTCCGAAGGCAACTACTGGGCAGTTCATTATGCTGCCGGAAATGAACTCAGATTTCGTCCGATTTATAATACCGGTGGAGTAGGTGATGTTATTTATCTGCAAAATCCGCAGGTGGCAATATCAGATGATACAGGATACGTTGTTTATGAGTTTATGGTTCCCATGGGTGAAGAAACCTGGATGCTGAATCCAGGTGAAGAAAACAGTTCCAGCATCGGTATTTTTGTTCTTGATGACAATACTCCTGATCCGCATGGCTTTGATTCCTGGTGGCCCTTTGATAATATAGACATCTTTGATCCTGCCGGTTATGGGGCAATTATCTTTGATGCTGTTCCACAGCCACCACCACCACCCGCAAATGTGATGCTGGAAGAACTGCCTGGTAATATTTTACACTTAACCTGGGATATGCCTGATATAACTGATTTTGACTATTTCAGCATCTATTTCGCCTTCAATGATGAACCATTCGAGGGCATCGATACTACTGTGGGCACCAGTTATTCTTATAATTATGAATTCTATCCTCAAACCAGCTACAGTTTCTATGTCACTACCGTCAATCAGTCAGGTATGGAATCTGAACCTTCAGAAATAGTGGAATTTTTCACAACGGACATTAATCCTGAAGAAATACCTCTGATTACTGCACTCAGGGGTAATTATCCTAATCCTTTTAATCCATCCACGACGATCTGTTTTTCAACTTCAGAATCTGATGCTAATACGGAATTAGTCATCTATAACACGAAAGGACAAATAGTTAGAACCCTGGTAAATGACAACTTGCCTGCTGGTGAACACGCAATGACGTGGGATGGGAAGAATAATAGTTTACAGGATTGTGCTTCCTCAATATATTTCCTCGTAATGAAAAGTGGCGACTTCCGGGCTGCTTATAAATTACTTTTAATGAAATAAAGTATGAATTACTGGGTTAATTACCCTGATAAAAAAAAAGAAGGAGTAGTTATGAAGAAGGTTATTATTTTACTCGTTGTATTACTTTCAGCATCGTTTTTGCTGGCAGAGGTGAATTTTTATGGTAGTCTCCGTACCGGCTGGTGGTATACCAGCCAGAATGAGGATTACACAGGCAGTAAAGCCAGATTTGATTTTTCCAATAATTTTTATAGCGACAGTCGCGTAGGTATGGATTACCTGAAAGATGGTTTCACTGCCAAGGTAGAGCTGGGATTAAATCAATCATATGTAACACTGCGTCATGCTTATGGCGAACAGGATCTGGGTATGTTCGAAGTTCTTGTAGGCCGCACTTACAGTGGTTTTTCAGATTTTGCCGCTCAAGGTTATGGACCTGGTTCAGATATCTATCTGGCCGGTTATGGTATGCTTTATGACGGCTTTAACACGATGGTTAAGTTTTCTCTTCCCAATGGAATTTATTTTGCTTTTATGCAGCCTGCTAAAATGAATTTCCTGAATTTGTATGATTATGAGATAGATGCCGTAATCCCCAAAATCAATGTAGGTATGCATTATGAAATTGATGGCATCAAATTACATCCGACTTTCGGTATTGCCATGTGCAATTACAATAAGGATTTTTCGGGCACAGATGAGGGTATAACTGCTTATGCTGCGGCAATTTCAGCAGAATATGATATGAATCCTCTCGTGTTAAAAGTTCAATTCGGTTATGGTCAAAACATCGGAAACTATGGCTTCAAAACAATCAGTTACTATAATGGTTACGCAATGTGGGATATGGTTAACGATGAAATTATGAATGCCACGACGACCAGTGCCTATCTCCAGGCTGGTTTTGGTGCTTTAACTATTGGTGGCGGATACGTAATGGATGATATTGACTATCTTGAGGATCCAGATGCCACAATGTGCTTATTTGGACAATACAAACTGATGCTTGGAAATATCTGCTTGATGCCTGAATTTGGAATGTTTGATTATATGGAAGACGGAATGGGTGAAAAGCAGGGTGCAGTCACCTACTTCGGAACTCAACTCCGGGTAAGCATTCCCTGATTTTAGGGTAAAAATATTTAGACGGTCACTATCTCGTGACCGTCTTTTTTTTTCAAAAATCAGCGGATAAGAATCAATTTGCGGGAGATAATTTCCTTTGGTGTAGACAGCCGATAAAAATAGATTCCCGTGGCACAGAGTTCCCCTCTCTGATTCTTCCCATTCCAGTACTCAGAAAATTGACCACTATTACGGCATTCATCAATAAGAGTTTTGATTTTTTCACCCCTGATATTGAATATTTCCAGCTTAACTTCATCAGCAGAAGGCAGGCAGAAATCGATTTTTGTACCATCATTACGGCTGCTGTTAAAAATAAATGGATTGGGGTAATTCTGCTGCAGACTGACTTGCATTTGTTCTATCAGGTCAGCAGTTTGACCTGTGGGGACGAGCCAGGTGACAATATTAGACGGCGCAGTTTCGCTGCTGCCATTCCAGCCGGTCACATAAAAATCAGTAGTCGCAGTTACAGGTAAGGGAACAGGATACTGCTGCTCAGCTACCGTTAGTTCAGCCAGCATTTCCTGGTTGGCATAAATGCGGTAAGTCTGGCAGTTTGTTGAAGCGGCAGCAGGATTCCATAAGATTATCGGGCTGTCATCAATGCCACAGGCAAAACGCAGTTCCCAGGGATTTTCAGGAAGGAGCTGTGTATTCCAGAGTGCGTAATAGTCTAGAGCCAATGGTAGAAAAGATTCCGGAGCCGGAGGCAGAACCAGATTTTCGTAATCAAGCTGGAAGTTGTTTTCCAGCAATTCGGCGGGGTTGACTTCCAGATGAGTAATAATACCGGTTTCAGCAGCAAATTGTTCTAAAAAGAAAAATGACTGTTGCCAGATTGCTTCAAGATTGAATATTTCCTTCAGTTCACTTCCAATTTCCAGAGTATCACGGGCTGTTACAGTGTAATCAAGATATACTGATTCGTCACCACCCCAGAGTCGTAAAGCGCTCCAGCTATCACCAACCTGCAGATTCAGGTTCTTTTGATAGATATAATCGCCTGGCAGAAATGAGTCTATTTCCCATTCATCTTCACCATATACAGGTCTACCATAATATTTCAAAAAATCACCGGACTGATAAAGCAGCATCTGGCTAACGGGGTAATGTTCTCCCTCGACTAAATGGAAAAGTGTTTCATCTTCTTCCTGAAAAACTCTTGCCACATAGAGAAATTCCTGATCAATTACATCAATGACCTCAATTTCCAGGTCAGTATACTGATTACTCTCATTCACTATGAGCACTTCCGGAAAGCGGAAATCACCGTAAGTTCCGGATACTACAACATCACCACCGGTTCTGCCTTCAATCACCAGGTAATAATAACCAGCAGGGATTGCTGTAAATTCAAAACTCCCATATTCCAGGGGATAGGTTTCCGTATCCCAGCTATAATTAACGCTGACCATTGCCAGTGTCCAGTTTTCTACAACATATATACCGTCATAATTGAAAGTACCGGAAAGCAGAAATAAAGGTGGCTGATAAATGGGATCAAAGTCAACAGAAGGCAGCGATGGCACATCATCATGATCATGTATCGTTTCCGCTATTTCATCAAAATCCTCCGAATCCCAGGTATTGTTCTCTGCCAGGATGGTATAAGTATTGGCACAATTATAAACATAAATGGAATTATTGATTCCATAGGCATCTATATTATCCTGAAAAGTATTCTGGCCCTGCTCCAGAGGATTCATGCTGGCAGAGTTTCCCAGGCAGGGATTAGCGTTATTAACGATGTATAGCGCCGTGTAATTTCCTGTGATAGTGTTATTGGTGATAACTGGTGTTGCCAAGGAGCCATAACACATCACACCCGCCCCGGAATTCATGTCACCGGGTATGAAGTTATCGTTTATCTGGTTATTATTTAATATTCCGCTGCAGTTATAAAAATATACTCCAGTAAGATTGGATTCCAGGATATTATTCTGAATATTAGCGCTGATCGTGCCGGCAGAGAACATGTCCGTGCAGGTTATCCCCTGTTTCTGATTATGATGAATATAATTATTAATGATCAAAGGTGAACAGACGCAGCCATCGGACTGGATATTAACTTGAATGGCTCCACGATATTGAGTGCCCATACCGTTATTGGTGATTTCATTATTTTGAATGGTGGGATTGCTTTCATAAATATCAATTCCGTTCAAGATACTGTTTTCGATCAGGCAATCTTCAATCAGCACTTCAGGAGGATCTGCATTTCCGATGGCAAAAAGATTTACACCGGTGTTATTGGCATCCAGATGGCAATGATGCAGATGCAGCAGGGCATCAATGGAATTTACGCCATTATCGGCCCCACGAATAAAACAATAGGAAATCTCATAGCCTTCACCGGTTTCCTGTTCCAGTCTGATCTCATCCCAGTAACCCTGGAAAGTAGGGTAACGGACAAAATAGATGGAATCGTTTTCCGTGCCCTGGGCAATCAACATTCCTTCGGCTGTAATACCGAACATTCCCCAGAATTGCACCAGCACACCCGGCTCAATAATCAGTTCTTCACCAGCTGGAATTGTTATATCACCAACCACTGTAAAAGGACTATCTGCCAGATTCCAGGTGCCGGTTTGAATTCCACTGACATCTGTAGCAGAAATCAGCACAATATTGATAAATAAAAATATTAATATTAATTGGCGCATAATTACCTCCATGGTTTTTCTTTTTTTATCTCGCAGTTGTTAGAATTAGTGTCAATAAAAATCGCAGAAAACACATTGCGAGAAAGCTAATATTAATATTAAGTTGGACTTATTGGGCAAGGAAAGCGATGATTTTTTTTTGATTCTTGATAAAGAGGTCATTCATCAGAATTCTGTTACTTAGCAGCAAAAGGTTAATACCGGGGGCTGTTTACAGATATTTCTTGACTTTCAAGCGGATTTTTCGTTGCTAAGAGACATATTGGAATCAGGAGTGATTTTTGAGAAATAGATATGGTTTTGTGATATTTTTACTGCTTATTTTACTCTTTCCTATAATATTATTTTGTGAAGAATCCGTGGTTTTGAAGGTATTTTCTCTGCCTGATCCAAAGGCGACAGATGCTTTCAGCCGGGCTGATATGGAAGTGATCAAGGCCTTTCAGGAAAAATATCCCTGGATTGAGCTGCGTTCTTTTTCAGGAATAAAGATCGAAAACATGGAACTGGATGCAGGACCCCTGATGGCGATTGCAGGAGGTGTTTCGCCTGATATAATTTATGTTAATTTCCGGCAGTCGGATACATATATTCAGAATGATTTTTTATATCCCCTGGATGAATTTATGATTCAGGAAGATGAACAATTGCTTGATTATCGTGTGGAAAAACCAGTCTGGCAAGTCATCAAACGCAAAAAACAGGATGAGAAAGAAGAAAAAGTCTGGTGCCTGCCCTATGAAACACTGGTGCGTGTGATGATGTATCGCAAGGATCTTTTTCATCGGGTAGGACTTGATCCTAACAGTCCGCCGGAAAACTGGGATGAATTATTGGAATTTTCGCGTCAGTTGACCATGCCATCCGAAGGCAGATATGGATTATTCCTGGCCTCAGGACCGGAAATGGCTTATGACTGGATCACTTATTTATGGTCAGCAGGTGGCGATGCGGTTTTGCAGAATCCAGGGACGGAAGAATGGTATGCCTCCTTTAACAGTGATGCCGGTGTTGATGCCATGGAATTTTATTTGAAAATGATTACTACGCCGTGGATCGATGCGGCAGGCAATAAACAGGAAGGTTTTGTTATTCGGGAAGGTGATTGGGGACGTTTGTGGGACGAGGGTAAGATCGGGATGCGCATGATGTATATGGATCAGCGGAACCTGGGTGGACAAACAGACCCAAATTTATATGGAGTTGCACCACCCCCCAAAGGACCTGGCGGTTTGCGGGGCAGCGAACTGAACTGTCGCATGATGGGGATTTTTTCGGGAGCAGGGGAAAGCAATAATGCCGGAATTGGTGACCGTAATCCGGAAAAAGTGAGAGATGCGGCCTGGAAATATATCTGGTTTTATGATTCGGAAGAAGCACGACAGATCCGTATGCGCGTGATGATCGAGGCCGGTTACGGCAGAATGCAGAATCCGGTATATCTCAAGCGTTATGGCTATGAGGAATATTTGAAATATTCACCCCCCGGCTGGATCGAAACATTTGAAGAAGCGCTGGCAAACGGCAAACCTGAACCTTTTGGGCATAATTGCCAGAAAATATATTATTACATGAGCTATCCTATTGATACGATAATACAACTGGAACGGGAAGGCAAACTTGGCGATACACCGGAGCAGAAACGAAGTGAAATCCGGCGCATTTTAGATCAGGGGGCAGAGCGCACTAATGAAAAAATGATCGGGAAAATTCCGGAGGACGTACGTCGCAAGCGAAACAGCATTGCTTTTCTGGTGGCGATATTCATTTTTCTGGCATTCATCGTGTCGCTGGTACGCGTCTGGCAGATATTTACACCGGAAAACAGGTCTTTTACGCGTACCGGATTACGTAAAAAGAGTTATTTCTGGGCCTGGATGATGCTCATTCCGGCATTAGGTTCGATATTATTATGGAAATATCTACCTATGATCATGGGTTCTGCCATGGCATTTCAGGATTACCGGATTGTGGGAGATTCATCATTTATCGGATTCCAGAATTTTGCTGATGTGCTCTTTGATCCGGTGTGGTGGTCATCTTTGGGCAGAACGCTTTATTATATGATCCTGTCACTGGGTCTGGGATTTTGTCCGCCGATAATTCTGGCAATTCTTTTGCAGGAAGTATCCCGTGGCAAGATATTATACCGCATCATTTATTATCTGCCGGCAGTGATCAGCGGCGTGATCGTGATCTATCTCTGGAAACTTTTATATGATCCGTCCGATGCCGGGGGATTTAATCAGATTTTAATGATGCTGGGACTCGAAAAAAGCCGCTGGATACAGGATGAAAAACTGGCGATGCTGTGCACTATTTTGCCATCAGTCTGGGCGGGAGTAGGACCCGGCTGCCTCATCTATCTGGCAGCTCTGAAAGGCATTCCGGAAGAGAATTATGAAGCTGCCGATATTGACGGCGCCAGTTTTCTGCATAAGATCAGGTATATAGTGATCCCGAACCTGAAAGCTTTGATCATCATTCAGTTCATTGCTGCTTTTATCGCAGCCAGCCAGCAGAGCGGATTCATCTTGGTGATGACGTTTGGCGGACCTAATGAAGCAACGCGGGTGGCAGATCTATTGATCTTTGAAAAAGCGTATCTTTACCTGAAATTCGGGGTAGCCACCACCATGGCCTGGATGCTGGGTATGATGATGATGGGCTTCACGGTGCTGCAATTGAAGCGTTTAAGTAAAATGGAATTCCGCACTGCTTCTGCGGCAGAGGAGAAATAATGCCGATCATCGGAAAAGTAGGCAGAAAAACCTTTAAGATCAAAGCCTTGAATACATTCATTCACCTGGTTCTGCTGCTGGGCGCCATGACCATGATCTATCCCTTTATGATCATGATCTCCGCATCATTTAAAAGCAACGTGGACAGCCAGTCATTTTCGGTGTACCCGCAGTTTTTTATAGATGAAAAAATGCTTTACCGCAAATATATTGAAGGCAGGCACAATGAACTTGGCGACCGTTTAGTGGAGCAATATGGGAACCGTTATTTGAGTTTCACGCTCTTGCAGCCGCCGTCAGCCGGCAGAAAAATTTATTCTGACGACTGGCAGCAGTTTTTAAAAGAACAGGGGAAAGAACATAACATTTTTGATTATTATATATCGGAGCAGTTCGGCTGGGGTATTTATCCGCGTAATGAACGGAAATTCCGTAATTTAATGAAAAAAGAGACGGGTAATGATCTGCAGAAATTGAATGAAAAATATGGAACCTCCACTTTGAGCTGGGAAGAGGTACGGCTGGAAGAACGCAGCATTACGGGGCGTAATTTCACGGGTGCCTATAGTGGATTTTTAAGTAATTATGATGGATTTCGCAGTCATCTGGATTACTGGCAGAGGGATTACATAAGTTTTGACGGGAATTTTGCAGCCGTGGAACTGATCCCGGAATTTCGTAATGACCTCAAGGAATTGAATGCTGCTCTGGGTACGAATTTCAATAACTGGTCAGAGATAAAATTAAGCAGAACCCTGCCGGAAGGGGCTTTGCGTCCATATTGGATCGATTACGTGACCAGAAGATGTAATATTCATCACATCAGTTTTAAGGAAGAAGCCGTTGTACCCTGGCAGGAATTTCTTAAGGAAAAATATGACAGCATTGAACTGCTGAACCGCACGTGGAAAGCAGCTTACGAATCATTTCAAGAAGTAGATTTTCCCCAAACATTGCCGCACAGCGGGGCTTTGCCGGTTGATTACAGTTTTTTTCTGGAAACAATTGCCCAGCCGGAATGGATTTTAATAAAAAGTGTGGAATTTGATTATCGCCACTGGCTGCAGAGGAAATACGGAAATATTCGAGCTTTGAACCAGGCATATGAGAAAGGGTTTCAGGATTTTGGTAATGTTCCGCTGCCTGAGGAATTGCCGGATTATAACCTGGGCGAGGAAAAAACCTGGCAAGATTTTGTGCGGTTTCAGGCTGATGAGGAGTCAATTAGACTGAAACCGGCAAGCCAGAAACAGTTTCTGGAATTTGTGCAGCAAAAATTCGGTGAACTGGAAGAACTGAATGCCGCTTATATGACGAATTATAAGAGCTGGATCAATATCTATCCGGCACGCAGTATTCCTGAAAACAGCGAATATAGAAGCGACTGGCTAAGCTTTGTGCGACAAAAAGTGGATGGCAGATTTCTGGAGATTGACAGTAGTCAAAAGCAGAACTGGCAGAAATATCTGGCAGAAATTTATCATAATACTGATAATTTGAATCAGGACTGGCATCTGGTCTGGAATGATTTTGCGGAAGTGCCGGTTGATCACTATCAGATCGATCATCAGATATTTAAAGAACACAAAACCAGCATCTTCTGGGAATTTGTATTTCGCAATTATGGCATGGTGCTGGATGAGATGCTGTATAACGGTCGAGCAATCGTCAATACCATCATTTATTGTCTGCTGGCTATCATAACGGCATTGATCGTGAATCCTCTGGCAGCTTATGCCATGAGCCGCTATAAAATGCCGGCTACATACAAAATAATCCTGGTGCTGATGCTGACGATGGCATTCCCGCCTATGGTCATGGGCATCCCTAATTTTCTGTTGATGAAAAGGCTGGGGATGTTAAACACCTTCTGGGCCTTGATCCTGCCGGGACTGGCAGACGGATATTTCATATTTCTATTAAAAGGTTTCTTTGATTCGCTGCCCAAAGAACTATTTGAAAGCGCTACCATTGACGGCGCCAGCGAATGGACGATCTTCTGGCGCATTGCCATGTCGCTTTCCAAACCGATCATGGCTGTGATTGCGCTGAATGCTTTTAATGCTGCCTACCGGAATTTCATGTTTGCCTTCATCGTATGCCAGGATAAATCCATGTGGACAATGATGGTAAACATTTATCAACTGATGCAACGCGCCAGTGCCGGAGTAGGATTCGCAGCTCTGGTTATTGCCTCCATACCCACCTTTGCCGTTTTCGTCTTCTTCCAGAATATCATCATCAAGGGAATTGTGGTTCCAACTGAGAAATAAGAGATAATGAAATGAAAAAGATTTTTTTTAACCGCGGATAACACTGATAGCGCGGATTAAGAAGAATAATATTTTATAAAAATTTTGCTCAATCTTACATCTTTAATCTTTAATCCTCCATCTTCCATCATCCATTATCAATTAAATTAGTACGCCCCTTTGCCTGTGATAACTGCGGGGATGGTTTTGAGGAGTATTTTCAGGTCTGACCATAAAGACTGGGAGCGGATGTATTCTTTATCGAGTTCCACCTGTTCTTTAAAAGGAATATCGCTGCGGCCTTCCACTTGCCATATGCAGGTGATGCCGGGTTTGATATGAAGTCTTTTGCGGTCTTCCAGAGTGTATTGATTCACTTCTTTAGGTAATGGCGGTCTCGGACCTACCATGCTCATATCACCCTTGAGCACATTAATCAACTGGGGCAGTTCGTCAATGCTGTATTTGCGGATAAATCTGCCTACTTTAGTGATACGTGGATCATGCTTCATTTTAAAGATCACTCCATCTTTGGACTCATTGTTTTTCAGAAGTGCCTCTTTTAAATGATCAGCGTTTACAATCATGGAACGGAATTTAAAAAAATAAAATAACTTCCCGTCTTTACCCACGCGAGACTGGGAATAGATTATCGGTCCGGGATCTTCCAGAATAATGGCAAAAGCAGTGATAACCAGAACAGGTGAAAGCAGAATAATACCAGCCAGAGACAGGATAAGATCAAGAAAGCGTTTCAGGCTGTAGGAGAAACTTATAAATGATTGCCAGAAGATAATTTTACGTGAGAAGCTGGATTTTTCATGTTTAAGATTTTCTTCGGAAAACCGACTGATAATCTTGTCTACGTCATAACCCTTTTTCTTCATTACTTTTACCTGACTTATCCTTTAGTAATAAATTTACAAGCAGTAATTGATTTGTCAATTATAATGATTTCAGGGCTGGTATTTTTGGGTCTAATTTAAGCTGGCAGGACTATAATGATTATAGTATGTTAATTACCTGTCTCCTGGTTTTCCTGGACTAATTGCGCAGATAACGAGTGCGGCGATCATTCCAGATCGATATATAACTGGATTTTCTCATCGTTTACTTACTAGAAATATTAGTTTTTTCTCTTTCCATTTACAGACGAAACTTCGGGATTTCATTTTACATGTTTCCTGGTATACCGTGTTCTTCTTTCTTTCCACTGTGAGACAAATTCTCTTTTTTTCATCTTAATCTCCTTATCACATTATGCCACTGTTAGATGCATAAAGTGTGCCAAATCATAAACGCTAATATTACAGGGAGTTAGATGAAATGTATATTCTTGATATGTTCGGTAACGTGCGACTGACTGTGCGGAGGCGGACACTTATAATTCCAATATGAAAGACTCCGGAAATATGTTCTATTATCTTGTCAGAGGTGATAGAACGGTATTTAGAAAATCTGATAGACGCGCAGGCTGCCCCTTTGTAAGACCGGGGCTAACTTAAGGATTCACTCTATGCGCAGATATTTAAATCTCATTTCAGGATGAATATCTAATTGATAATAAAATATTAAAACAATAGTTCTAATTAGTGATGATAAATGGCAATATTGAATTACTGCCTTTAAGAACCCATAGCATTCCCATAGCATCCTCACGTTGGGGGCAGTAATTTGGTATATATAGTTATGAAAATGGAAGATAACGTAATAAAAACGGGAATATTACGAGAAAATCACGTAAAAAGGGCTACGTAAATTAGATTGATCGAAAAGAGAATGAACGTATGAATTAGGGAGACGGGAGATAGGGGGGGGATAGAGCCGGATTCATTTCCCATGCTGGGTACTGGTTAACGTCCACTTGAGGGGTTATTGGAAGTTCTCTGGTAGGGATCAATCTTATGCAATTATACTGCAGACTCCAGAGCCAGGCAATTGCTTCCACTTATAAATTCTCTTTACTAAAATCCCTCCTGGCTGGAATCAGTCTTCAGCTTTGTAAAAAACTGCAGGATCAAGGGAGATATGATGGCTGAACACCGCCAGAAACAAGGCAGTATCGTGCTGAAAACTTTTCGGACCTCAATTCTGGAAGGGTCCTTTGCTCAGGTTTATGGAACACTGGCTCAGATCGGTTCCAGTTATGTTACTAAACTGATGGTGATCATGGGAGCCAGTCCCCTGCAATATAGCCTGCTTACTGCCATAGCTCAGGGGTCCGCCATCTGGCAGCCTCTTGGTATTGCTTTATCTCAACGCATCGCCCAGCGCAAATGGCTCTGCATCTGGATCACAGCTATGGGGCGCTTTCTTTCCATGTTTTTAGGATTGGCGTTACTGTTTCAAGATCCCCAACAGGGATTATGGTTCATGCTGGTGCTGTTATTTTTCAGTGCCGGTTTTCAGGCAACGGGAGCTAATATCTGGATAGCCTGGATCAGTAATATCATACCACTTCGTATTCGTGGCCGCTTTTTTTCAAGGCGTAATCAGATTTTACTTATTGCCGGGCTGGCAGTTAGTTATTTAGTCAGTTTTCACGTGGATCTATTCGAATCAAAGGGAGGCTCCCTTCGGGCGGTATATACCAGATTGCTGGGAGCAGAAAACTTCTTTGTTCCATCCAATCAGGCATTATTTCTGGCTTTCATCTTTATGGGTGCCACTGTAATAGGATTATTAGGGTTATCATTGCTGGCTCTGCAGCCGGAACGGAAACGCAGTACTCTAAAAATCCCCAGCCTGCAGCAAACCTTTAATGCTCCATTCAGGGATAAAAACTTCCGTCTGCTGCTGGTTTTTGGGATCTGGTGGATGCTGGCAGTTGGTATTGGCAGTCCCTTCTGGGGTCCCTTCATGCTCAAGAAACTGCAGATGAGTCTTTTTGAGATGCAGATTTACAGCACCATTAATACGTTTTCAGCGCTTCTTTCCTTCGGCTTCTGGGGCAAGTTCATTGACCGTTATGGCAATAAAAGTTCTATGCAGATATGTGTATTTCTGGGTGGCTTGAATCCTTTATTCTGGCTTTTTATGAGTGCAGGTCATTATAATCTTCTCTGGCTGGAAGGTCTTTTATCCGGGTTTATGTGGGCAGGAACTGGTATTATTACCACAAATTTTGTGCTTTCCATAGCTCCCAAAGGCAAAGAACAGGCTTATAGCGGCATTTATGCTGCAGTAGCAGGATTAAGTATGATGACCTCTTCTCTAGCTTCGGGTATATTTTATCCTGAAACATTGAATTTAGGATTTAAAGTCCTGGAACCGGAACAGGTAATGTTTGGAATAGGTGGCATAGCCCGTTGGTTTGCCATAATTCCCCTGGCTCTGGTTCGGGAACAGCGTTCTGTTCCTTTACGGAAGGCAATTGCCTTCACAATGGCGCGCATCTTCGGCTGGCGCTTCCGAAGTGAGAAAAGAGGGTAGGATATTATTAATTGAGTTTCGCAGGTGCTAAGAGCAGAAATAAACCTATCTATTTATGAAAGAAATTACCTGAAAAACGATATCTAATCGTTTGCCATTATATAAAATAGATGCTAATGTTCATTTTTGGATATTTTATAATTTTATTATAGAATTATTCTATCCTATTTTTACTAAAGATTTTCTTTGGGTAAAAAATGAAATGCCATTTTTTCAAACTCCGGCATATATAATACCATAGATAATCTAAATTTATGTTATACATCTTTTTTAGTCGCGAACTAGCTAATAACGAGAACAAAAGAGTTAATTTAAATTTTGAGCCAAAATAAACCTAACACTATAACTTCTATTACTCCTATAATTCCTATAATGATTTCTTTGAGAAGATTGTGTTGCGAAAAATCCCAGGACATTACATTACCCGCAGCGGATGAGATTTTGATGCAGATGATATAAATCTTTCCGGAAAACCGGTTTGCATCTTTTTTTAAAAATTTGAACATGTTAGCAGAAGATGCTTTGTCCTGATGATAAATTACCAGGTTACTATAAATAAATGTGACCGAAATTTATCGAAAATGACAATAATGTGACCAAATGTGACCAAAATGTGACCACATAATTAATTGATAAGTATATATTTAACCACTGCCGGTCACATTTTTTGCGTTTTTTGAATATATATACACCTATTTTTAACTTTTTCCTATAATTCAATCATTAATCGTTAATTATTAATCATTAATCAATTACTGTCACCAATTCCCATCATTATAGATAGATAAATATTAGAAATGTTCCCAAATGTTCCTAAAATGTTCCCAAAATGTTCCATCATAACTATATGTAAATATGTCAGTTACAGCAAAATGGAACATTTTTGGCGTTTTTTAAATAAATATATCCCTATTTTTTACTTTTCGGTTAAAATTACGAATACGGATTGACTTATGGAGTAAATTAACAGTGTTAATTTGTAGAAAACGAAGTTTTCTTCTGGAGTTTGGACATTTCACTTTCCAATAATGATTTAAAAGATAGATTTTCCTATTATATTTTCCGGCTCTATATACATTCCAAATTGTCGTAAATATTCCTTATTCATTATAATCTCCTTATTTAGTAGATTAACCA
>JAIPGO010000095.1 GCA_021736135.1 Candidatus Cloacimonadota bacterium | reverse complement strand
AACTTTTAACTTGTTCTTTTAAATTCTATCTGCGTTGTTCATCGCTTTAATATCAAAGGATATTGAAGCTCTTCTCGCCTTGATATAATTCAAAATTACTGCGTTAAATTGTCACACATATTTATGACGCAATGCTTAGCACTCTCACCGTTGATAACTTCGGTGGTGAAGTTGGTGACCTTTTGGGAACTCTCGCGCCAAATGTTGGCAATCTGATCACTGTTGCCGGATTACCTGAATGTGGGCTTGACCTGGAAACTCTGAATAATCCTATAGTAGCAGCCTAAAAAAAGGGGGCGAAAGCCCCCTTTTTAATTTTGAATTATGAATGTTGAATGTTGAATTGAATCTCAATCAGGGCAGGGATGCCCTGACAACGTTTCCAGACCATCCCTGGTCTGGTTTTCGATTCACGTCTCACGTCTCACTATTCACGATTTTCGTCTCCCGTTGCCCGAATTCACCAATCACAGGATAGAGTAATTATGAGGGATAAATCAGGGCAGGGATGCCCTGTGAACGTTTCCAGACCATCCCTGGTCTGGTTTTCGATTCACGACTCACGATTCACGATTTTCATCTCCCGTCGTCCGAATTCACCAATCACAGGATAGAGTAATTGTGTGGGATAAATCAGGGCAGGGATGCCCTGAAAACGTTTCCAGACCATCCCTGGTCTGTTTTCGATTCACGATTCACTGCTGAGCGAAGCGAAGCTTTATTTCAATAAAAGAGTCTTATTTATCTTTTGATAATCTCCGGTCTGCATTTTCAGGAAATACACGCCGGACGGATTATTATCTGCCTGCCAGATAATGTTATGATATCCAGCCGGCAACTGCTCATCGATCAGTTCTGCAACTTTCTGTCCACGGATATTAAAGATGGAAATATTAACCCGGGAGTCCTCATTGAGGGAGAAAGCGACGTTTGTTTCGGGATTAAAGGGATTGGGGAAAGCTCCGAACAGTTCTGTTACAGCCGGTAATTCTGTTTCCTGAGCCTGGTTTACATAATTTACGGTCACAAGCACAGTATCGAGGACGGTGAATTGACCATCTGAAACTGATAAAGTTACCTGGTAATCGGTATCTTGTGTCACAACAGGAGCAGTAAACTGCGTGATTGCCTGCGTGGGATTTTCAATTATGATCTCTGGCGGGGCATTCCACTGAAAACTTAACTCATCTCCGTTGGGATCATAGGAAGCGCTGCCATCCAGAGTGCCGGTTTCGCCGGAATCGATGGTAAAATCTGCTCCGGCATCGGCAATTGGCGGATAGGGTAATCCTGAATCAAAAACCAGCACGCTGCCATCAATAAGATGTGACAATCCCCAGTTATTCAATATACAGGCATCCAGATCCAGGACAGAATTTCCGCAGCAGGCCGCAGCAAAATCCAGCTCTGCCAGAATGCCCACACCACTAATGGGTAAAGCATTTGCATAATATATCATCATGCTTCCCGGTTGTGATTCTTCCACTATAAAATTCCCGGCGGACAGTATGGAATTATCCAGAGAAAATCCGGTGAATTGCAGGATTTGCGGATCAAATATAAAACTCAGTTCGAAAGATATGGCTGACCATTCCTCAAAAATCTCTGTCGTATTAATGGGTACCGTCAGTGCATCTCCAAGATTTATCACATAATCATCGCAATATAGTATGGTATCCTCGGGATAAAATATATTGACCGTCACATTATCGGAGGTTGGACGCATTGCAGCGCCATCATTAACCGTGAAGCAAAGTTCATCACTGCCATGCCAGCCTGCCTCATATAAAAACGTAACATTATAACCGATAATTTCCACGATCAGATCATCTCCGCCTGTAACCGAGATGGTCAGTATATCACAATCCGCATCATACAAATATGGTGAAAAGTCTATAGTTGCCGGTTCTTCCGCCTGGAAAGTAATATATACCGGCAGGTCTATATCCGGCAGGTCATTCACGGCATTCACCACGACTGTCACCTCATCAGAAGAAGTTTCACCGTTCAATCCTGCGGCAGTAACGGTAAATATTTCGCTGCCAAACCAGTCAGCTGCCGGAAGGAAAGTAACAATATTTTCTGAGATTTCTGCTGTGATATTTTCACCTCCGGTAACCGTAAAATCAGCGTAATCTCCTATTATATAGTCATCGATATCTATGCTTAGAGAAGTATCCTCGTCCAGAATGAACTGGGCAGGCAAATTTATTCCCGGTGCCATGTTCACATAGTTAACGGTTACTGTTACCTGGTCGGTGGCACTGAACTGAGCATCGGAAACGGTCAATAATATTGTATAATCGGTATCTTCCAGAACGTAGGGAGCAGTGAATGGAGTGACTGCTTCCGTGGGAGAAGCGATGGTAAAACCGGGAGGAGCAGTCCAGAGATAGGCAAGCTCATCGCCATCAGGATCCCAAGAAGCGCTGCCGTTTAGAGTGCCGATTTCGCCGGAATCCAGGGCAAAATCAGCTCCGGCATTTGCCATAGGAATATGCGGAATACCAACATCATTAACTATCACCTCACCATCAATCAGAAATGGTTGAATATCAGCACCCGTCAAACACCAGACAAAGTCTAATTCCGAAACTCCATTACAGACAGTGTCAAACTCCAGTTCAAAGAGAGAGCCAATACCTTGTATCGGTAAATAGTGCATATAGGCTATTTCTAAAACTCCCGGTGCTTCTTCCTGTGCCAGTATTTGACCGCCGTTTGTTATCGAATTTGCTGTTGATATATTTGTGTAAGCCAGAACCTGGGGATTATAATTAAATAATATCTCAAAGTAGATCACATTCCATTCAGGCAGAATTTCAGTTGTCCAGACGGGGACAGTTAAGGATTGACCATCGTCAATAACGTAAGTGTCGCAGGAAAAAACAGTATCATCAGGAAATAAGATACTGACAACAGTAGAATCCATATATGCCGGACGGGCTCCATAGTTATCATCAACTGTAAAGAAGAGTTCATCACTCCCATGCCAGCCTGCCTCATAAATAAATGTAACCATATAATCAATGATTTCCACGGAAAGAAATTCTTCGCCGGAAACCGTTATAATCAGCAGATCACCATCTACATCATTCAAAAAGGGTGTAAAATCGATAGTAGCTTCCTCATCTGTATAGAAAACCAGGCTCGGAGGCAAATCTATTTCCGGAAGATCATTTACCGGATTAACGATCAATTCCACTGTATCAGAAGCAGTTTCGCCGCTGAATCCCACAGCAGTAACGGTAAATATTTCGCTGCCAAACCAGTCAGCAGCCGGATCGAAAGTAACAATGCTTCCCGAGATGGAAGCTGCGATATTTTCACCTCCGGTTACCACTAAATCGGCGTAATCACCGGTTATATAGTCATCGAGATCTATACTCAGAGAAGTATCCTCATCCAGAATGAACTGGGCTGGCAGTTCTATTTCCGGTGGTATATTCACATAATTTACCGTTACACTGCCGTCATTAAGATGCGCTAAGCCCCAGTTATTCAACATAACGGTATCCAGATCCAGTTCCGAATAACCAGAGCAGACAGCATCAAAAGTCAGCTCTACCAGAGTACCTGCTCCTGTCATATTCAAATAATAAGCATAAACCACATGCAGAAGACCCGGCTCAGGCTCTAAACCCACGATCGAACCACCGTTTACGATGGAATTTTCCAGCGTAAGACCGGTATAATCAAGGATCAGCGGATCAAAATATAGATATATCTCAAAAGCTATCACTTCCCATTCTGCAAATATCTCCGTCGTCTCTAAGGAAACCGTCAGGGATTCTCCAGCATCCATTTCATAATCCCCGCAGGATATTACTGTATCATTGATATTAAAAAAATTGATGATAACAGTATCTGAGAGCGGACGCATGGCGTATCCATCATCAACTGAAAAGCACAATTCCTCACTGCCGTGCCATCCTTCTTCACAGGTGAATGTGACCATATAGCCATCGATGGAAACCAAGACATTATAACTCCCAGTAACCGACAAGGACAGGATATCACCATCCACATCATGCAAATAAGGTGCAAAATCAACAGTAGCTTCACTGCCTGCCACAAAAGTCATCTGTTCCGGCAGATCTATATCAGGCGGATCATTTACCGGGTCCACAATTATTTCCACGGAACCGGTATCAGTTGTGCCGTCGATTCCTGTCACCTCGAAGGTTATTATTTCGCTGCCATTCCAGTTCTCAGCAGGAATAAAAGTAACTGCATATCCTGCAATAGTCACTGAAATATGTTCATTACCACCGGCTGTCAAATTCGTGAAACATCCGCTGATATAATCCTGAAACTCCGTATAGCAGGATTCTTCTTCCATGGTCGTGAATTGAGCAGGCAGATTTAGTTCAGGAGTAACGCCATCATATCCCAGCGTTATACCTCCATCATCCATGGAAAAGATCTGTGAAGGTTCATTAGTCAATTGATATGTACCCCAGCCCTGTTCACCGGATGAAACCTCCGTCACCACCAGGAAAAGCACATCCCAGACATTCCAGGTGGAAAATTGACCACAGTTGACTTTTACATAAGAACCAAAAGCAGGATAATAACAATCAATAGTATCTTCCGTTAAGATATCATTTGGATCAGTATGCAGCCAGGCCTGGAAAGTGATATCGCCTTCCAGGGGAATCTCATTCTGTGAATTACGCAGTTCCACATATACCGGATGCGGTTGGGCAGACAAAGTAAACGTTGCCACCAATAATAAAAAAAGCACCAGATTCTTCATAATTTGCTCCTCTAAACAAATATTTCTTCTATCTTTTTTTAGTAATCATCAATCAGACTTCTAAATAATCCTGAAATCAATGTAAATAAAATGTCATCGTGTTATTGGCTGTCAACATAAAAAATTTACGTCTTCCGTGACTGGTAACTATTTGAAGAAAATTCTCACGACTCACGACTCACGATTTTCATCTCCCGTCGCCCGAATTCACCAATCACAGGATAGAGTAATTATGAGGGATAAATCAGGGCAGGGATGCCCTGAAAACGTTTCCAGACCATCCCTGGTCTGGTTTTCGATTCACGATTCACGATTTTCATCTCCCGTCGCCCGAATTCACCATTCAGAATCAGAGGACAGAGTAATTGTGTGGGATAAATCAGGGCAGGGATGCCCTGAAAACGTTTCCAGACCATCCCTGGTCTGGTTTTCGATTCACGATTCACTATTTTCATCTCCCGCCGCCCGAATTCACCAATCACAGGATAGAGTAATTGTGTGGGATAAATCAGGGCAGGGATGCCCTGAAAACGTTTCCAGACCATCCCTGGTCTGGTTTTCGATTCACGATTCACGATTTTCATCTCCCGTCTTTCGAATTCCCCATTCACAGGATAGAGTAATTGTGTGGGATAAATCAGGGCAGGGATGCCCTGAAAACGTTTCCAGACCATCCCTGGTCTGGTTTTCGATTCACGATTCACAATTTTCATCTCCCGTCGCCCGAATTCACCAATCACAGGATAGAATAATTATGAGGGATAAATCAGGGCAGGGATGCCCTGAAAACGTTTCCAGACCATCCCTGGTCTGGTTTTCGATTCACGATTCACGACTCACGATTCACTGCTGATCGAAGCGAAGCTTTATTTCAATAAGAGAGTCTTATTTATCTTTTGATAATCACCAGCCTGCATTTTTATGAAATATATGCCGGAGGGATATTTATCCGCCTGCCATATTATACTGTGGGAACCTGCAGAAAGCCGATCATCAATTATAGAGGCAACTTTCTGTCCGCGGATATTATATACGGAGATATTGACCTGGGAATCATCTTTCAAGGAAAAAGCAATCGTTGTTTCCGGATTAAAGGGATTAGGAAAGGCTCCAAGCAGTTCAGTTACTGCAATTAATTCGGGGTCATTAGCAGTAACAAAATCAATCTCAACAATTTCCGATTCTCCGGTGTCATATAGGGCTGCCACCCCGGCGGTATGAGCGCCGGCAACATCGGTAAACATGTATTCTCTGATTTCCACAAACTCCTGAAAATCATCATCCAGATATACGTTATAACCCAGTAACTCCCTCGTTTCTGAGCGTCCATCGTTGTTGATGATCTGCACGTCATCAAGCTTGATAATAAACTGGTCAGTCACATCATGATGTCTCCAGGCGATATTGACCATACTGCCAGCCCAGGGCTGCAGGCTGAAAATATGCTGATTCCAGACATTATCGGTGAGAGTTTCTTCAATGAGAATATCCTCAAAATATTGAATTTCAGTACCTTGCGTTGAAACCAGAACGGAATAATGTTCTGCCGGGTAATACGGGTCCTGAGCTGCAATCCAGTAGCGTAATTCAGAAAAAGCGCCAATCTGGATAGCCGGTGTGATCAGCCAGTTGTCAGGAGTCAGCGCACCGGCATTAGGGTTATATGACTGGCTGGCAATGGAACTGGAGCCGGAATGCGGTTCCTGCACGTAAATATACCAGCCGTAACCATCTTCGTCAATATCCCTGTTCGTCCAGCCTTGGGGCGGGATAACACCTTCAAAACCCTGTTCCAGTTCCTGACCGCTGCCACCGCTTCCAGGTGCAAACCAGGTGAAAAGAGCATTGTTATCCGGTAAAAGTTCTATATATAAAAGAACGGGTTCATCATCCTGAATTGTGACAATAACTGCGTCTTCGTCGGTTGCTTCCCCATCGGAAACCTGGAGTGTAAACTCGTATTCCGTGGGATCAACGACCTGGGGAGCCATAAAGGAAGGAGTGATACTATACGGATCGTCAAGCATCACACCTGGTGGTGCAATCCAGATATATTGCAGTTCTTCAGTTTCCACATCCCAGGAAGCGCTGCCGTTTAAAGTGATGGTATTGCCATCACGCCCATTCATATCCATTCCGGCATCTGCATGAGGCAGATCATTTTCTGCCGTAACACATACGTTTACATCGTCAGAAGGTCTGGCAACAACATTATCAGTCACCGTAAAAGTAATAATTTCTTCTCCGTTCCAGTTCTCTAAGGCGGAGAAAGTTACAATCAACTCATTGATCTCCACAATGATATTTGTGCTAATAGAAGCTACTATTACCAGGTCATCCCCATCAAGGTCAAACACATAGTCAGCAAAATCCACCTCTAATTCACCGTCTTCAACAAAGGAGAATTGGTCTGGCAATTCAATTTCCGGTGTATGATTCATGTAAACAACTGTAACTACAACCATATCGACCGCATCATACATCCCGTCGGAAACCGTTAAAGTAATTGTATAAGGAGTGTTTTCCAAGACAATAGGCGCTGTAAACTGCGTAATTGCCTGGGTGGGAGTGTCTAAGATAATCTCCGGCGGGGCATTCCAGAGAAAAGTAATGTCATCACCGTCAGGGTCAAAAGAGGCACTGCCATCCAGAGAACCTTCCGAACCGGAAGTTACACCAAAATCAGCTCCGGCATCAGCAAACGGTGGATGCGGCAGACCTATATTATTGACGATCACTTCACCATCTATAAGATGTGGCAATCCCCAGGTATTAAGTATGCAGGTATCCAAATTCAGATCGGAAACACCGAAGCAGATCGCTTCAAAATCCAGTTCCACCAGAATACCGGCGCCACTAATGGGTAAATAATGCGCATAATTCACCAGCAATACTCCCGGCTGCTGTTCTGTCACTAAAATCGACCCCCCATCCAGAATTGAATTGTCCAGGGAAACAGAGGTATATTCCAAAACCAGAGGATTAAATTCAAAAAAGAGGTCGAAAGCGATGGCGGACCATTCCTCAAAAATCTCTGTAGTCCAGATCGATACGGTTAGTGACTGTCCGTCATTAATTTCATAATTCCCGCAGGATAAAGTTGTATCATCCGGATAAAAAATATTGATCATCACAGTATCGCTGGCAGTTGCGCGCAAGGCATTATCATCAACCGTAAAAACCAGTTCTTCGCTGCCATGCCAGCCGGTTTCATAAGTAAAAGTAACCAGAGAACCGGCAATAGAAACTGTTAGATCATCATCTCCATAAACGGAAATATACAGGTCATCACCATCAATATCTTCCATGTATTGAGCAAAATCGAAAGTTGCTTCTTCTTCAGCCTGAAAAGTCATCTGCTCCGGTAAATCAAGCTCCGGAGCATCATTCACAGGGTTTACGATCACCGATACCGAACCCATGGTCACTTCGCGAGTTCGATCGTCAGAGGCATATACATCGATCGACTCTGTACCATTCCAGTTTTCCGCTGCCGTCAGTTGCAGAATGTTCCCTGTTACAGAAGTAAAAATGTGCGTACTGCCTGTAGCGGTGAAAGTTAGCTGGTCACTTTCTATATCGAAAGCATATTGCGCAATATCTTGAGAAAAAGTGCCGTCTTCATTGAACTGGAAACTTGCCGGCAGGTTCCAAACCGGAGCATCATTGACAGGATTTACGATAACTTCCACCTCATCAGAATCAGTCTCTCCGCCCATACCTGTAACCTCAAAAGTAATGAATTCGCTGCCGAACCAGTTTAATGCCGGAATGAAGGTGACGGACGCAGCGTTGATAACCGTGCTGATGTTCACTCCACCCGCTGCTGTAAGACCAGTGAAATATCCGGTTATATATGATGATAAATCAACACTCAAAGGGTCATCTTCATCCATCAGGAACTGGTCAGGTAATACTATTTCCGGAGGAGCACCACCTGTGCCCAGTATAATGCCGCCATCTGCCATATAAAAGGTCTGAGACGGATCATAGCTAAGCAGGTATTCACCGATTCCCTCATCCCCCGAAGAAATCTCCTGCACCCAGAGATGCAGAACATCTTCATTATTCCAGGTGGAAAATTGACCACAGTTAATCTTCACAAACGAAACGAATGCCGGATAAAAGCAGTCAAAGCTGTTTTCATCCAATACTTCATCAGGATTGGACAACAGCCACGCCTGAAAAGTTACATCACCCGTTAAGGGTATCTCCATTAAAGCATTACGTATCTCCACATATACCGGATGTGGTCCGTCAGCATTTAAATAAAATGATAATACTACAAAGAGAAACAGTGCTAACTTCTTCATAACTAACTCCTCTATACTCATATTTATTCTCTCTCTTAATAAAGCATCAGTTAAGTTGCAAATACCCCTTTTAAACCCATTTGTTTTCTAAATATATGAGTCTTAATCTGTCAACAATTTTTCATCTCTCACCTGCCAGCAATCCGAAATTTATCAGAAAAATACTATGTAGTACACATTCCAGTAAACCGCCATCAAAAAAACAGACCCGAGAGTTTAACTCCCAGGTCTGATTTTTGTGTCCGTAATGTAAAGATGAACCGAGTTAATGCCGGACGGAACAAAGATTTCTGTCAGTTAGCCCTACAAATTTGCTTCCTTGGTTACATTTTCGAGTTCTTTCTTGGTTAGTTCCTTTGGCTGATCTATGCCAAGGATATAACACGAACTTTGAGTAGTAAAGAACGACCAGCGAATAATCTCTTCATGGAGATTCTTCAGATCAATCTTTGGACCATTGATAACCTTGTAAGAGAGGGTTACTGCACAGATGTTGTTCCAGATCAGGTGGCTTACCTGGTGCATTTTTTCTTCGTCTTTGCCCAGAGAGGCAAGATACTTCAGAAAGAAGTTCTCCAGTACATCATACTTGCGATAAAGTATGAAAAGAGCTGGCTCGTAATCATGTGAAACTATGCTGGGAAGTTGAAAAGAGAACGTCAGGTTCTTTTCGCTGAAAGTATATAGAAAAATTGTGTGTATCAGCTTATTAAGAGCCTGGGCGCTAAATTTCTCTTCCTCATGCGGTTTCAACAGATCTTCGAGACGAAAATGCTTCGCTGCCAGATAGTCAATTACTTCGCTCCAAAGCGCTGCTTTTGAACCATAATAGTAATTAACGGCATGAATTGAGCATTTGGCATCGTCCACAATGTCCTTGATACTGGTTTCATCAAATCCCTTCTCAGAGAAGTGCTTAACAGCAGATTTTAAAATCGCTGTCTTTCTGGGAGACTTTTTCTTACGGCGGTAGCTAATATCTACCATTGCTGTTTCGTAATCATATACTTTCTTCATGAGACAAAATTTAATGAGTTAAGAAATTTAGTCAAAATAATTATTTCCCTAAAGGTAATTTTCACTCCCCATCAAGCGATATTCATACATAAATATAATACAATTGATTACCGAAACCATATAATTTTATAACCTATTACAGTATTAATATTTTGTGATTATTTTGATAATTAAAATTTGACTTTTTTTTCTCCAGCAAGACTTTCCAGGTATTTTCGGAGCAATTCTGAGTGCTTTAATTCCACCTCCAGGTGAAGAGTAACATCCTGCAGATAGTCAATTGTCACTATCTCTGCTCCCAGTTCTCTGAGGTCATATTTGAGTTTCTCACAAAAATCATAAGATGTGCAAATTTCCAGTAGTTCTGTTTCCACGAGTTTGCGCAGTTCCACATCAGCCAGGGCTTTTTCCACGACACTGCCATAAGCATCAATCAAACCTCTAATGCCGAGTTTAACGCCACCAAAGTAACGTGTAACCACAGCGGTAATATTTGTAGTTTTAAATTTCTTTAAAGAGTTCAGAATCGGTTTTCCAGCGCTGCCTGCCGGTTCACCCGCATCGGAATAATGCTCGTTTTCAGCATTTTTGCCGACTATATATGCCCAGCAGTTATGGTTTGCTGTTTTATATTCCAGATTGATCTGATGGATGAAATCCTTTGCTTCCACCAGTGTTTCGCTATAGTGAAGATGGGCAATGAAGCGGGAACGCTTGATCTTTTCCTCAAAACTATGGTCTGACTTTACCGAATAAAAATATTCCATCAACTCTCGTCTTTCTTATTCAAATCAAAAGGAGATTCCAGCAGATCACGCAGCTCTTCCACGCTCAGATTTTTCATAATGGTCTGCCCGTCCTCGATGAGATTATCAAACATCTCCCGTTTACTCTGCTGTAATTGCTGGATTTTCTCTTCGATAGTGCCTCGCGTTATGGTCTTATACACGAGCACCTTCTGCGTTTGACCTATGCGATGAGCACGGTCTATTGCCTGGTTTTCACCCATTGGATTCCACCAGGGATCAGTTATAATAACCGTATCGGCTGCTGTGAGATTAAGACCATAACCACCGGTTTTTAAACTGATCAGAAATACTCTGATTTTATTGTTATTATTAAAATTCTCAATCCTTATCTGCCTGTCAACCGTGGAACCATCCATATATTCGAAAAGGATTCTGCTTTTTTTCATCAGCTTTTTTAAAATCTGCAGCATACCCACGAATTGGGAAAATACCAGCAGTTTATGTCCTGAATCCACGGCATCCTGGATCAGTTCCCGCAGCAGTTCCACTTTTCCGGAATATTCTACATCATCCTTGATATCACTGTTAACCAGGGAAGGATGGTTACATATCTGGCGCATGCGCGTTAATGCAGCCAGGATGTGCAGATAGCTACTCGCAGGTGAAGCATCGGCAGAAAAATATTTACTTTTCACCTGCTGCAGGATTTGCAGATAAAGCTTTTCCTGCACGGGAGTCAAACTGCAATAAGCAGTTTGTATCTGTTTATCTGGCAGTTCGATCAATACTTCATCTTTACGACGGCGCAGCAGAAAAGGCGTCAGCAGCAGTTTCATCTTATGCCGTGATTCTCTATCCGTTTCATCGGAATACATATCACGGAATTTTGCCTGTGGCGGTAAATAGCCAGGCATCATAAAATCAAAAAGAGACCAGATTTCCGTAGTATTATTCTCAATGGGAGTACCCGTTAAACACAGCCGGTGGCGTGCCTGTAATTTCTTGATCGAGCGCGTTCGCTGTGCCCCCACATTCTTGATGTGCTGCGCTTCATCAAGGATGATATAGTCAAAACTGATCTCAGAAAATATTTCCAGATCACTGGAGATAATGGAATAAGATGCCAGTACAATATTTACCTGGGGATTTTCCAGAAGCACCCGGCGTTCTTTTTGCGGTCCTTCATAAATTATGTAGCTGAGAAATGGACAGAATTTTTTTATTTCTGCCGCCCAGTTAAAGAGCAGGGTTTTGGGGCATACAACCAGAGAGATAGATTCTGCCGGCAGATCTGCCAGAAGAGATAATGCTTCCAGTGTTTTTCCCAGTCCCATATCATCAGCTAAAATACCGGAAAGTCCATAATGCTGCAGCATTTTCAGCCAGCGATAACCTGCTTTCTGATAAGAACGCATCACAGGCTGCAGAGAGTTTACGGGTTTCACTACTTCTTCGCAATGTCTCTGCAGAATATCATTTACCATCGTATCGAGATAACTGTCACCCTCAATATTTATACCCTGGTTTACTGCCGGTAACTGGTATAAATAGGTCAGATTATATACTGATAACTTCCAGGATTCCGATTTCTGAGTTCTACTGCTGCGTTTTACCAGTTTTTCCACTTCTTCAAAAGCCGTAGTGTTCTGAAAATAAAGCAGACGTCCGTCATCCAGTTTCAGATATTTCTCTTTTGTCTTAAAGAATTTTTTGAGTTCGTCATGGGTAAAAGAAATATCTTTAAATTTGTATTCCACCTCATATTCAAACCACCTGATCTCGTCACTCTTTCTGGTTTTTATGATCGGTTGCAGTTCAACCTTATAGATAAATTCTTTTTTCAGTTCATCTGTAAGATTAACATCCCAACTGGGATCGGCAAATTCAAACACCACTTTTTTCAGTGCCTCTTTGGCTGCCTGATTACGGAAAATCAGTTCTGAACTCTCCTCAATCAGATTATCATCTGCTGGTGGCAGCTTGAGAAAGAACTGCTTTATGCTGTATTTGATTTGGGGTGGTATATAAAACCAGGTCTCTTCGTCATCCTGATCAAATCGAGCCAGTTGCACTGGCAGATTTATCACAGAAAGGGGTATAGTTTCTCTGTCATTATATCTTAATTCTCCGCGTATGATAATGGCATTTTCTTCCCGCCGCAAATGCAGTACTATGCGAGGAAAATTATGAAATACTGCCGGGAGAACTATGTCTTCATCAAAATCGATGTAACATTTGATCAATCCCAGTTGCCGCGCGACAACTGATGAAAAATAAACCAGGTCTTCCTTCTTAAGAATATAACCGTCACCAAATATTTGTCGGGCAATTTCCTGCTGGAAAGGCAACTTGATACCTGCTACCTGGTTCTTCATAAAAACCCAGGTTGTTGTTCCCATAAAAGATGCTGATAACGGATTCACGGTCGATACCCGGCAAACGTAATCGTCTGCATTATGCGGTACTATACTGAAATTTATCCGAAAATTCTCCTTGATGAATTCCAGATGCTCACCTGTTTCTCTGATTACTATTTTCTGCTGCAGGTTTTGCAGAGAATTAAAGAAATAGCGGAAGTTATCCTTATATATTGTATAAAAATCCCCCTTTCGTGAATAGGAGCATTTATACTGGTTTAAAAGCCGCAGTAGTTCCATTTCTGCCTGTGTGAGAGCTTTCATCTGTTTCCTGGCGACCTTTAAATCCTTCTTATCCTGTTCATTCAAGGTACTCTCACCTGTTATCATTGAGATCAGGCGGATGTTCATCGGCTGATAGGTCGAAAAATGAAAACGTATCTTATCATTCTGATTATTGTAAATATCTGATATCTCTATCTGGGCATTTATCACGATCTGCTGCCAGTATTCGTCATATTCAAGCAGATCATTGTCATAAGTCTGCACCGTGTTTACCACGATCTGGTCAGTTGTCAAATTATGATAGGCATAATCAATTATGGAAAGATAATGACGGCAGTTTGATTCCCGGCAGGTTAAACAGCCCCAGTTGATGATCTCATTTTTCTGCGGATCATAAGTGATCTTCATGGACAGAGGAAATAATCGGGCTTTCTCTCCCTGGGTCCTGAATTCAAGCACAATACAGCCTTGCTCATCCCGATACTTCTTCAAGGTTATATCTGCTGCTTCCAGCTTCATTACTGAACTTTTATAATACCAAGTATTGGAACTCTCGTGATATTCCCTGCCAAATAACCGCGCCATCGAAACTCCTGTTCTGCTCATTTCGCTGTCTGTTACAAAAGAGCAAATTTATAAATTATTCAGAATGCAGATTTTTGCTTATCCGTCAAGTTATAAATTCCGAGAGGATTCTGTTGACTGATAATTAATTGTTTTATATGGCACTGTCTGAGAATGCGTGGATAATTTCACACCTCCAAAATTGTGGCTGTCCATTATCCATCATCCATTGTCAATTGAAAAAAGCCACCTTGCGAATGGTCTTCAGACCTCCGCAATGGTGGCGACCTGAATAATCCCAATCAAGCTACCTTGCGAATGGTCTTCAGACCTCCGCAATGGTAGCGACCTGTATCCTCTATTTCATAACGTTTGCTTACGAAGTCAACCATTGCGGAGGTCTGCGACCATTCGCAAGGTTTCAGTTTTTTTTTCGAGTAAACCCTAATAAAATTACAATTATTTCCGAAAAACAGACTTACACAGTTTCAGGTTCGAGTTTCTCCGGTACTTCTGCTGCGTCTTCTTCCGCAACTTCATCGATTTCTACGCTTTTTTTACAGGCAGCTTTCTGGATCACCTCGATAGTCACATGGTCCTGACGGAATATAGGATAATATTTGCCTATATATTCCTGAGCAAGTTCCGCAATATCCGAATGCTCTTTTATGATATCTTCACTGAATGACAAGCTGACCCCCAGCCTGTTAAATACCACTGTCAGGTTCATTCCAGGTTTTTCACCAATTACGTTTTTCAGATAAACCGGTAACTCCTTACTGATATTGAAAACTCCTGAAGCATAACGATAGATTTTGTAGCCCATATAAATGAGAGTTCCCCAGCAAAACAGTTTCATACAATTCTTGCCTGATGCCATTTTTACCTCCTGTCTTTTCCATCTTTTTTTAACTATGTCTGGTTACTGATTAAATCAGTCAATAAAAAAATATTATGATTGAGCAACCGTTTTCAGCCGGTTGCTCAATCAAGAATCAGTTCTATTCTTCTTAACGGAACAGCAGTAACTTGCCGCTGCTACTGTTGTTATCCGCCTGTAATCTGTAAAAATATACTCCGCTGGGCAGGAATTTACCCCGCAGATCATCCCCCTGCCAGTAAACTGAATGGCTACCTGATGTCATTAGGCCCTCAGCTAGCTCTTTAACTTTCTGGCCCTTCAGATTATAAACACTCAAAGTCACTTCTGCCTCATTTTCCAGATCGAAACTGATATTCACCATGCTGCGGGAAACACCCATGATAAACGGATTCGGAAAGGCCTGCAGATTTAAATCAGCAGATATCACATTCTCATCTGCTGCGCTTCCCAGAACTATATCTTCAGGATAACGGGGCTGCACACCATATTCATCATAAGCATAATCAAGTATTCCTGTCAGTGACTCAACTACCGTTCCCACGTTTATTACAATCGGTGGCTCCACCTCATTCAGATAGAAAAATCCATCATCAACCTGCAAGGCACCACTGCCGTCATTTACGTACCATTCTCCTGATCCGGGATCAGGTTCCTGGGTCACGGTTAAATCTTCCAGATGCACCAGCACGCTTTCGTAAGCTTCTGTGCCTGCTTCACCGGATGTAAGTAATACCGGATCTGGTAGTGCATTACCGGAACTATTTATCACCAGCCCGGTAACACTGCCCAGTTCAGTTAATCCAAAATACTCCGAGACCATGGCATTAAAGGTTACTTCATCACCTTCTGCCACTTCCACGGCAGACTGATACACATAGATACCATTCCAGGCACCGCCTTCCGGGCTGGATAAAAAGAAATAATTATTACCCACATATCCGGCACCGGTTACGATACCGGTTACTGTAACCACCTGTCCGACCATTGGTGAATCACCACTAACGTCTTCAGTGTACTGGATATCATATATTGTCGCTTCCGCAGCCGGTGTTAATACAAAATCAACGCCGGAAGTAGTTTCGTCTTCTTCCACAAGTACTCCTGTAATTGTTTGAGGACCATACCCGTCTAAGGATGCTGTGACATTATAAGTTCCAGGAGGCAGCTCAAGTTCATATTCTCCGCTGGCATAGCAATTTGTCGTAATACTTCCAGCCGTCACAACCACGTCTACCAGATTTCCGGTTCCGCCATCAAGATCAACCTGTCCTTCGATGTATCCAGGTTCTCCTGCAAACCCTATATCCTCTGCTGTACGCGGATTCAAGCCGTATTCGTCATAACTGTAATCAACTATTCCCCTGATGAAACTATAGTTCGCACCTAAAGCCGGTCCATAATTATACATCGCATCATCAGTCTGACATTCCCCGCTGCCATCAGTTATAAATGCTTCACCATAATTATTAGGATCCTGAGTTACTGTAACATTGTTTACCTGAACCAGCACGCCTTCATAAGCTTCAGTTCCACTAACTTCCAGGGTTGTCACTTCAATTGCAGGTGGAATAGGATTTCCACTCGATAAAATAGTAACATTGGTCACAGAAGAAAGCTCCGTCCAGCCGTAATATTCCTGCACTGTTGCCGTTACTTCCACCTCATCACCTAATTCCACTGTAAAATCAAAGTTATAAACAAAAACTCCATGCCACGCGCCGCCTTCCGGATCAGTGATGCAGAAATGGGTGGTTACTGCTGTTGTGTACCAGTTTACTGCTGAAACGATACCGGTCACTGTGACGATCTGACCAACTAAAGGTGAATCTCCCGATGCATCTTCCGTATATTGCACTTCATAAACCGTCACACCAGACATTAAACCTGCTAAAAATAAAATAGTAAAAAAAATCAATGCTTTTCTCATAATTACCTCCGGATATATTTCCATTTACTTTATTACTCAAGGTTTGTTAGATGATAATTAAGAAATATAACTGTCAAGTAAAACTTCTTCACAATCTCCAAATAGCTCTATGAGACTGTTCACTTTTATACTACTCATTTTAATAACTTATACTGAATTAGATCAATAATACTGCACATAAGCATCACGTCATAAATATCTGTAACTTTTAACTTGTTCTTTTAAATTCTATCTGCGTTGTTCATCGCTTTAATATCAAAGGATATTGAAGCTCTTCTCGCCTTGATATAATTCAAAATTACTGCGTTAAATTGTC
>JAIPGO010000094.1 GCA_021736135.1 Candidatus Cloacimonadota bacterium | reverse complement strand
GTTTATATTCTGCATGCAAAATCCGAACTAAGCGGTGATCTTCTTGATAAAGCAATGGCAAAGATTGGTCAGGGATATGATCCCAAGACCAGCGGTAAGGCTTATGTATCATTAGAATTTAACCGTGAAGGTGCCAAGAAATTTAAGAAGGTAACTGGAGAAAACATCAAGCGTCGTCTGGCAATTGTGTTGGATGATGTGGTTTATGTGGCTCCGGTTATTCAGGACAGGATTCCCAGTGGACAGGCTCAGATCACAGGCAATTTCACATTAGCAGAAGTTCAGGATCTGGTAATTGTTCTGGAATCAGGTAATCTGCCTGCGCCAGTGGTTCCGATCGAAGAAAGAACTGTGGGACCAAGCCTTGGTAATGACAGTATCCGTGCTGGAGTTCAAGCAGCAATTCTGGGTCTGGTTCTGGTTGTTATCTTTATGCTGGTTTATTACGGGTTATCCGGACTGATAGCCATAATAGGACTCATAGTAAATATGGGCTTCATCCTGGCAGTACTTACATCATTGCAGGGAACTTTAACAATGCCTGGTATTGCAGGTCTTATTCTAACAATCGGTATGGCAGTTGATGCCAACGTGATTATTTTTGAGCGTATCAGGGAAGAAATAGCTTCCGGAAAAACAATACGTTCAGCAGTAGATGCCGGCTTCTCACGAGCTCTGGTTACAATCCTTGATGCAAATATCACAACACTGATAACCGCACTGGTGCTTTATCAGTTTGGTACAGGTCCAATCAAGGGATTCGCGGTTACTCTCTCTATTGGTATAGTTGGCTCAATGTTCGCTGCTATCGTATTATCGAAAGCGATCTTTGACGGAATGGTTACCAATGTCAACAGGGAAAAACTGAGTATATAGGGGGTATGATGAAATTTTTTGGACAAACTAACATAGACTTTATAGGCAGTAGAAAAATAGCTTTTACCATTTCTGGTGTCATCATCCTGCTGGGCATCATTTTTTTGATTGTCAGCGGAATGAAATACAGCATTGATTTCACGGGTGGAGTATCACTGGAACTTGATATGACTCCGGTATCTGCAGAATTTGGCGACGTTGCTATTCAGGATATTCGTGATGCCTTGACTTCCGAAGGAATAGACGATGCTGAAATCCAGGAACTGCATGACCTGCAAGACCATCGTCTCATTCTTGTAAAAACGAAAGTAAGCGGCAATGAACAAGCCGAAACCGGATTTACTAAAGGTGACTTAATAAAAAACATTCTCAAGAATAAATTTCCCGGTAATTATAAGGAAGAAACTTTTTTGTATCAGCAGAACGAAGTTGGACCCCGTATAGGTGAAGAATTGAAGGGAAAAGCCATACTGGCGATTTTCTGGGCATTGCTGGGAATTATCATCTACATCTGGTGGCGTTTTGAATTCACTTTCGGTATTGCTGCTATTGCAGCACTGGTTCATGATATTTTAATTACCGTAGGTATCTTTGCCATTTTTGGCAAAGAAATAAGTTTGCCTGTCGTGGCAGCCTTACTAACTATTGTGGGTTATTCTCTAAATGATACTATCGTTGTGTTTGACCGCATTAGAGAAGATATCAAGAAATACCGCAAGCTGGGTTATGCCGAAATCATCAATCGTTCCATCAATGAAACTTTGAGCAGAACAATCATTACATCTCTAACTACTTTCCTGGTTGTGCTCTGTCTTTATATATTCGGTGGTTCGGTTATTCATGATTTTGCCTTTGCCTTGTTGATTGGAGTTGTTGTAGGTACCTATTCTTCCATCTTCATTGCCAGTCCCATCCTGGTGGGATATTTCAATAGTAGAAGTAAAGCAACCAAGAGAAAATAAGCAAATTGGTATAAAAAATAAAGCCCCCTGTTTCAGGGGGCTTTTCATTTCAATTAATATCTTATCTGGTCAATCCTCTTTCAGCATTCTTGATGAAATCAACGAATTCCTGCTGCTCGGTAGTCAGTTCCCCCATATTATCGATTTCCTGCATAGCCTGTGATGTGTTCAATTCTTTGCGGTAAAGAATACGGTAAATCTGTTTAATTCCTCTGATCTGTTCTTCTGAGAAGCCTTTTCGCTGTAAGCCAACACTGTTCAGACCTCTTATCTGATAGGGAAATCCCTCACCACGCGTGAAAGGAGGAACATCCTTTTTAATCCCTGATTTACCACCGATAAAACTATATTTTCCCAGTTTTACAAATTGATGTATTGCGGACATTCCACCTACTGTAACAAAGTCATCGATGTGAATATGCCCGGCCAGATTAACGGCATTTGCCAGGATCACCGAATTACCCAGATGACAATTATGAGCAATGTGCACATACGCCATCAAAAGACAGCCATTACCGATTGTTGTATCTTCGTCAGTGGTGGCTGAACGGTTCAGGGTCACAAATTCGCGGAAAGTATTTTTATCGCCGATCTTCAGATAGGTAACCTCACCGGAATATTTTAAATCCTGAGGATCAGTACCCACAGAAGCTCCATGAAAAAATTTATTACTGTTGCCGATTCGGGTATGCTTATGTATCAGAACATTGGAAATCAGTTCATTATCATTACCCAGAATCACATCTTTTCCGAGCAGGCACCAGGGGCCGATGTTATTATTATCACCCAGGATCACAGATTCATCAATTATAGCAGTAGGATGAATAAAATTAGCCATTACTCACTTCCTGTTAATCTTTTCTTGGCATTAATTTTGCCAGAAAATCACCTTCACAGACCTTAGTGTCAAAGACGTAAGTATCTCCGTGCATTTTGGCAATACCACGTTTCATAGATATAACTTTCAATTCAAAGCGCAATACGTCCCCCGGAAGTACCGGTTTGCGAAACTTGACATTATCTATAGTAGCGAAGTAAGCAAGATGTTCGTCCGGCTTTTCGATGGAGTTAAGCAGCATTATTCCACCGGTTTGAGCCATTGCTTCCACGATCAATACTCCCGGCATTACAGGATGTCCCGGAAAATGACCCTGAAAGAACTGTTCATTCATCGTCACATTCTTAATGCCCACAATATTTTCTCCCGGTACAAATTCGATGATCTTATCCACCAGCAGGAAGGGATAGCGATGTGGAAGAATGCGCATGATGGCATTAATATCAAAAACAATGTCCTGATTACGTTTCTTCTGATATTGTATCTGCATCTGCTGCTTTGTAAAGATTTTCTTCAGTTTTTTCACCAGTTCCACGTTGGTTTTATGCCCGGAACGTGCAGCCAGAATATGGCCTTTTATAGGTACTCCCAACAGGGCGATATCACCGATAAGATCAAGCACTTTATGGCGTACAAACTCATTATAATAGCGCAGTGGAGTGTTATTGATCAAGCCGCTGGAATTGATCTTGATCTCTTCCTCCATATTGAATATTTCCTTGAGTCTGGCAATACTTTCCAGGGGTGTATCAGGATCAGCCACGACCATAGCATTTTCCAGAGAACCGCCCTTGATCAAGCCTTTTCCTTTCAGGTAGAGAATTTCATCCAGAAAACAGAACGTCCTGGCAGAAGCGAAATCCTCTTCAAATACAGATAACGATGGCATCCAGGTGTATTGAGTACCCACAGCTTTATAGGGGTAATCAACCATAAAAGTTATTTTCAGTTCATCTGCAGGCACGATCACAATATCAACATTATCTGCCGGTGCCGAGAAAGAGATAGCTTCATCAATAACAAAATATTCGCGTTCTGAAGATTGTTCTTTTATGCCTGCCTTCTTTAAGAGCTCAACATATAATATTGCACTCCCGTCAGCGACCGGTGCTTCAGGACCCGTTACTTCAATTATGATATTATCAATGTTCAATCCCTTGATAGCGGCAAGCACATGTTCGATTGTTGCCACAGTGGCGTTGCCTATACCAATCGTAGTTCCTCTGGAAATATCAGTTACGTGTTCTATATCGGCGGGTATCCGCGGGTTTCCTTCAATATCTGTGCGAACGAACACAATTCCTTCATTTTCAGTTGCCGGTTTAAATGTTATTGTGGAAACTTCACCTGAATGGAGACCAATTCCTCGATATTTTACTTCTTTCTGGATTGTTTTTTTAAATTCTCTCATATCAATTCTTTTCCTTTATCTCCTTGCGATAATACCGCACCAGTTCCGGTAGATATTTTTCGGAAGCCATAATTCTTCTGGTTAATCCCGCCTCTCGAGCAGGATAACCAAATACTTTCGTATCAGCCGCCACATTGCCAGCTACCCCTGATTGTGCACCGACCATCACATCGTCACCAATTGTTACATGATCTGCCGTTCCCACCTGTCCCGCCAGATATACTCTGTCACCGATATAAGTATTGCCTGCCAGTCCTACCTGGGCACAAAGTATACTGTTTTCTCCAATCACGCAATTATGGCCGACCTGTACCAGGTTATCCAGCTTCGTGCCTTTTCCAATGATTGTTGAACCCAGAGTTGCCCGGTCAACGCAACTGTTCGCTCCGATCTCTACTTCATCCTTGATTATCACATTACCTACCTGGGGTAATTTGAACTGCTTATTATCGTGCAGCAGATAGCCAAAACCATCAGCTCCAATTCTCACTCCGCTATGGAGGATGACATCATTTCCAATAACACAGTCATGATAAACCGTTACGTTCGGGAAAAAATGACAGTTCTCACCGATTACGGTATTTTCCCGGACAACACAATTTGCTTCCAGTACGCTGCCTTTTCCGATTTTCACTTTACTGCCGATATACACACCGGACCCGAGCTCTACATCTTCGGCAATTTCAGCATCCCCGGCAATCATGGCATTGGGAGCAATCTTCTTTGCGGTTTGAGGTTGGTCTAATTCCAGCCATTTCTGAACCAGCAGCATGAAATAAATATAGGGTATTTCAACTTTAAAAAGGTTGCCTTCCGGCAGTATATTCTCATCAAAATCTGCTGGTACGAAAACCAATCCAGCTTTACTGCTCAGCAGCTTTTTAAAATACTTCTTGTCCTGATAGAAACATACTGAATGGTTGTTCGCTTCCTCAAGCTCTGCCACGTTATCCAGAAAAACTTCCGCTCGGATAACCAGTCTGCCGGGTATTTGCGCTGCGATGAGTTCCGGCTTGAGTATCTGCTTAAAAATTTTCATCCTAATTATCTGTGTCCGTAACTTTGTTCATTTCTTCAATTACCTGATCGGTAATATCAAGACGTGGTACTGCGTAGAGTATGCCACCGGTTGATGCATCAAACACTACGTCGATATTCTCATCAGTAGAAATTTTTTCAATAACTTCACGCAGGTCATTTAAGATTGGTTCCAGAAGTTCGGCATTTTTCTGCATTGCCAGACCACCATCACCAAAAACTTCATTCACCCGCTGGTCTCGCCGTGCCATCAAGTCCTTGATTTTGTTCTTAGCTTCTGTCTTACCGGATTCCGTCAGGATAAGTTTCTTCTGCTCATACTCATCATTCAATCTTTGAATTTCAGTATCAAATCCCTGGATCTCCTCATTCCAGCTCAACTGCTCACTCTGAAAAAGCTGCTGTGCTTCCTGAGTATCCTGACATTCTTTCATTACACGGTCTGTATCGATGTAAGCCAGTTTCAAAGTTTCTCCCATTGCCAGGCTAATGAAGCAAAAGACCGCTAATACAGTAATTATTATTTTTCTCATTTATCCTCCATGATAATTTTTTTAATCAAAACATTTCTTCCGTCTTTAACTATTAAGTCAATATAATTCTCTGCTTCCAGGCAACTGAAGATAGAGCATATTACTGGAGCCCGTTAAATTAAAATTTTTTGCCAGGATATTCGAGTTGACAGATATACCCGGTTTTTGAACCTAAACCAATTAGGAGTAGATATGAAGAAATTAATTGTATTGTTATTCGTGTTGGGGAGTCTGCTTGCCGTCTGGGCAGAGACTCCTGCTGATGATTTTAATTATATCTGGGGTTCAGATTATGAACTGAGGACAGATATGGAATATAATATTGTGAATTATTATTATTTCTTTCTGGATGCAGAAAATGATGAACACGCCAGAACTGATGCCCGTCTTCACAAAGAAATCGCTGAAAGTGCGGACACATTTTATTTCGAAAACGCTGAAGATAACTGGTATTACATCGTTAATACTCAAATGAAGGGTGTGCTTCAATGTAATCCCTCCAGAGAAACTAATTCTGTTGTTAGTTTCCAGCCCAGGAGCGGTGATGCTTCTCAGAAATGGCGCCTGATCCCCAGTGCAGAAGATAACTATTACTATATTGTAAGTTACAGTAACTCTCACGTTCTCGCCGGGCTTGATGGTAAAACCATCAATGGTCAGAAGTTAGCTTTAAGAAATTTTACCGGGTACAAAGGTCAACTCTGGAGAGTTGAGAAAGTGAGAGAATAATTCATCACTGATTTAAAGGATTTCATTCTTCCGGATTAATCCCGGCACGGAATAGAATCGCGGAGCCGGCTATTCTATAAGATTGGGCATTCTGTGAGATAAAAGCAGATTGCCCTTTTTTTAATATTACCGGCTTTCCAAATTCAGGTATCACCTCTGTTTCACCATCAACATTCAATAATATCTCAGCGGAAAGGAGTTTATCAATTCGGAAGGAGCTGCTAAGCCTGAAACGCGAAAGCTGAAATTCAAGAGCGGGGGAAGGATATACTTCTTCCATACCCTGTAAATATGGTTTTATCCTATGCGGTTCCGCAGGTTTAAAATGCGCTATTTTTAATAACTCAGGAATATCAATATGTTTGGGAGTGAGTGCACAACGTAATACGTTATCCGAATTAGCCATTATTTCCAGACCACTGCCCTCCAGATAGGCATGCATTATGCCTGCTTCCATAAAAAAGGCTTCCCCGGGGCGCAATTGCAATGTATTCATCATTATGGGGGCAAATATGCCTATATCATCGGGAAAAAAACTATCCAGACGGCATATCCATTCAATTGCCTGTGCTGCCGGATGCTCACATCCTCTTCGTAAGGTGGCGGCGCGCACTATATTATTACGCACTTTCTCTTTCTGCCTCCTTTTAAGGTGCAGGAGCCAGTTAAAAAAATCACGCAGATTTTCCGTGGATAATTCTGCAGTTAAACTTCCGAATTCTTCTATTTTCTGATCAAGCCTCAGGAAACAGATAATTTCTCCAATCTCATAAAAAGGACGTATACCGGTTAATGCCGTAAAAGGGGTCAGCGCCAGCAGCATTTCCGGTTTATGATTACTATCTTTGTAATTGCGGATGCTAACGTCCAAAGGTAGTCTTTGCGTTTCCTCGAAATTGAAACCAGCCTTAGCCTGGGCACGGGATGGATGTACCTGAATGGAAAGGGGCTGCGCTGCTGATAGAATTTTAAACAGAAAGGGCAATTCCTGAAATTTATCCGCAATTGCTTTACCCAGTACCTGTTCAGGATTTGCCGAAATATAGTCCATCAAAGAAATTTTCCCCGAGGAAGTCTGCAAAAATGAAGATGAACTGCCATGTGCACCCATCCATAACTCAGCAAAAGGCTCACTAACAGAATTATCAAGCCCAGTCAATTGAGGTATATAATCCTTTGTTCCCCAGTTATACTTTTGCACCGGGTTTTCCATTAAAAATACGGTTTCTTCCACTTTTGACATTACTTGAGCTTCCATCAGTAAAAAACAAGAAATCACCTTCATTCTGTCAAGCCAAAGAATCAATTGACATTACTACTCAGTGAACGTGCCCCGCCAGCAAATTTCGAAAGTACGACGTGAACACTACCACAAAATTGCCTTCAGTTTTATCCGTATCCCCCGTGTTAGTCCCATCACAAATTTATCTTACAAAATCTCAGTTACTTTTTGTCCTGATTTCCAGTGGGCTTTGGTTTTTCCACTTCTAAATCTTCCTGCTCTTTTTTCACTGTTTTAGCAAGAAATTCCGGCAATCCCATTCCTTTCATGGTGAGAATATCCTGAAGAGGTGGAAGTACGCTGAATAAATCGTGCACATGACCGGAAACAGAGGAATCGCCTTTTTCATTGCCATTGCTCCACACAGTCACCTGATCAATATTCAGGTCTTTCACTGCCTGAGCCTGAATTCCCAGCAGATCGGTCATTTGTTCCGCCAACAGCAGTTTGATTGCCATATCGGAGCTGTTTCCGGCTGCATTTACCAGTTGCCTGAAGCCATCAGCTTTTTTCTCTAAGATCTGGAATAATCCCAACGCTTCCGCCTGCATTTGTTTCAGCTTTGCATCTGCATTGCCTTGTGCGATCCGTCTTATCCTTTCTGCTTCTGCTTCGGCAGCGATCACGATTTTTTCTTTTTCAATTTCTGCTGCCACGATGATATCAGCTTTCTGAGTCATTTTCTCCATCGAGGCACGCGCTTCTTCTGCAATTTTCCTGGCATCATAACCTTTTTTCTCTGCTTCGGCAACGGCAATTCTCTGGGCAGCTAAGGCCCGATTTTCTGCTTGAGCCTGTTTGGTATTTCTTTCTGATTCAGATTCTGCGATTTTGATTTTCGAAAGATTCTCTCCATTTACAGCCTCAGCATTGGCAGCAGCAACTGAAATTCTTTTTCTACTTTCAGCCTCAGCTACACCGGTATCGGCAAGTGTCTCAGCTTCTGCAACCTGGATCTTCTTATCCTGGTTTGCCTCAGCTTCACCGATTGAACCGTCTCTGTCACGCTCTGCAACTGAAACTTTGGCATCATTAATAGCCTTGGCAGCTGCTTCTTTACCCAAAGCTTCAATGTATTTTGATTCATCCCTGATGTCTGTAACATTCACGTTGATAAGCTTAAGGCCTATTTTATTTAATTCTGCTTCTACGTTTTTGCTCACATTATCCAGAAATTTGTCCCTGTCGGTATTGATCTCCTCAATATCCATGGTCGCGATCACAAGACGTAACTGTCCAAAAAGAATATCTTTACTCAGCTCTATGATATCGTGATGCTTTAGCCCTAAAAGACGTTCCGCTGCTTTCTCCATAATGCCGTGATCAGTAGAAATTCCCACCGTAAAACGGGAGGGCACGTCCACACGAATATTTTGTTTACTTAACGCATTGGTCAGGTTTACTTCTATCGACATAGGGGTTAGATCAAGATACTGATGACTTTGTATCAGGGGAACTACGAAAGCAGCTCCACCATGGATACATTTAGCTGAAGTTTCCTTCTTCACCTTTCCATAAATCACTAAAATCTTATCGGAAGGACACTTCTTGTAACGGGTTATAATTAATATAAATGTGGATACTATCAGAAAAACAGCAAATACTATTCCCCCAACTATTACTGATGAAAGATCACCACTCATCCGAACCTCCAAAAATATTATTTAACTTCTTCAACTATAACGATATCACCATCTACATCGATGATTTTGATTCTTTTTCCTGTGAGAATTTTATCCCCTTTAGTCATTGCTTTCATCTCGCGCAGTGAATCCTGAACTACTACCTGGACAATTCCGGTTCCTGACAGATTAGCAGGTATTACCAGATATACAGTTCCTGTTTTTCCAATCGCGTTCTGAATGTTCAGGTTGCCGGAATGCTTCAGTTTTGTCATCAGGTAGATCATAGTGGAAACACACAGCGCTAGAATGATTCCGGCTATCAGTCCGCCTCCGATAGCCATTATGGGGGAATGATAATACTTGAAGATAATTAATCCGCCCCAGCCAAATCCTCCTACAAAACCAGTAAAGGATTTCAGAGTAAAAAAAGGAAAATCAAATCCCCCGGCTGCATCTAAATCAAGATCTGCATCAGCATCAATATCAGCATCAACATCAATATCTCCGTCTGCATTATCTCCCATACCAAGAAGCAGCAATAACATCTGGATCACTAAAAAAAGCGATCCTGAAAGCGCAAATATCCAGAATAATGTCAGCATAGCTTGATCCTTTAAATTTCATTCTTTCAATTAAATCTTTAACAGGTAAATTTGGTCAAGATTTATTTGAATTAGCCAAAATATTTTAGCAGTAAGAATGTTCGCTTTCATGATTCACACTAAAACAATTTAGATTTCGAAGAGTAAAGAATCCGAACCTGATTTAATTTCCTGCCGCCTTATACTATTATAAAAATGATATGGGTAACTCATTTTCCTATTAAAAATGAGGGCAATAATCTCGCTTAAGATTACTCCCAATATATCCGGACACATCATATAATGTCATTATGTGATGTGTCCGGATATGTTGCTGCTAAAATTATGTGATTGAGTCAAGTGAGTAAAAAGACGACAGATTTTATTTGCTAAAAGCTGCGAATGTGCCTTCAACTACCCCTTTGGAGTAAATTAACCGTGTTAATTTGTAGGAAACGCAGTTTTCTCAGGAACAAACCGCAAAGTAACTCAGTGGTTCAGCAAATACTGCTGCACAATATTGGATAAAAAGAAAAGGGGTAACAAGTTACCCCTTTTCCCGAAAAACAAATCGATCTTATTTCATTAAGACGACTTTCTGGATCTGGTCGGTACCGGCAGCGTTCATTCTTACGAAATAAATGCCGCTGGCATTATTATCTGCTTTCCAGACAATATTATATTGTCCTGCATCTTTATGTCCGTTTTCCAGTTCAGCCACTTTCTGACCTTTGATGTTGTAAACGCTTACGTTCACGTTACCGGCAATGGCAACATCATAAGCTATGGTTGTTTCGGGATTGAAAGGATTCGGGTAAGCGTTTACCAGTTTCGTGGAAACAGGTATATTGGTTGTGAAATCAAGTTCAAATCCTGATACATCATTGCCGGGATCTGTGGTGATCGTGGTATTAGCAGTATAAACTTTACCATTCTGATACAGCTGGAAGCTTACTTCTTCAATAGCTTCACCATTGATCACGAATGAAACTGTCCCTTCACGTACATCTGCGATGCCACGGCATTCACCGGCTACGAAAGCACCAACATAACCTTCGGTAGCGGTTGTGTAACCATAAGCACAGGTACTATTGGTATAGATTACCGGAGTCCAGACGTAATTACTAACTGCTTCTTCATTAATACTACGTGCCGGAGGATCCGGATAAGTGAAGTCAACAGCAGTGCCGACTCTGACCCAGTAACCGTTGCCGGGATGTAAAGTTTCCAGGGTATTGAACATGGGATCCAGAGAAGGATCATAACTCTGGGTTATGCTTTTTACCTTAAGCAGTTGGGTTCCGGCAGGCGGGATCAAAGCCTCAAAAGCATATTCCACGTCTTCCATTACCTGAGGAAGAAAGGCAACCAGGTTCCAGCCAACACCAAGTGCTATTTCCGTAGTGAGGGGAATTGGTGCTCCGGTAAGTTCCAGATAATCTTCATCAGATACCTGAACCCAGTAGCCATATCCATCCTCCAGAAATTCGAGTGTATTGAACATCGGATCCAGAGATGGGTCATAACTCTGAGTAATGCTTTTTACCTTGGTGAGATACATCATATCTTGCAATACAACATCAACAGCATGATTTTCCAGCAGCACATTATAACTCCACAGATTCCAGCCGGGTGCAAATACACCTTCCTGAGTCACTTCTCCACCAGGAATACCGTCAAACCAGATTGCATCTTCACCTGTAAGTGCCTGGACATTATCATAATCCAATATTACCTGTGAGTATTGATAAGTATAATCAGGATAAGTTAATACGATATAAAGAACATCAGCATATTCCCATTCCGGGAAATTACCGCATTCCACCATGATCAGATCAGGATCAGTCAATATCCCGCAACCTATTGATGTGTCATACAATACATTTTCCATAGAAGTATCTGTTCCCAGATACGCTCCAAAACTTACCGGGCTGCCCGTATATTCCACAAATACAGGGTGTGGTATTCCTGCAAAAAGAGCGGCAGCCATAGCAAATGCAAGGATCAGTGTAAATATCTTTTTCATAAATTTCTCCTTTTAGTTTTTGCTTACCATTTTTTTGCAGAAACTTTTACTGGTGCTCAATGGGCTGATCCGCTGCTGCTACTGAAGAATCCCAGTCGGGATGTGAATCATAAACAGGCCATTGTAAAGTAATGCCATTAACCGGGAACATTGCCAGAGGCATTCCCTTGGTCACAGCAAAATCAGTTCCCAGCCAGCTTCCTGCATAATAACAATCCTGCCAGCTCTGAGTTGTGTTTATCCAGCGTGATACTTTTTCCACGCGTGATTTCTGAGGTCCGTCAAAGGGACGTGATACCAGGTCAACAAGTTCCTGGGCTGTGTCACAGAAGCTTTCCGTGAGCATCGGAACCGTTACCCAATTCATATTTGTTGTCACGGTATAGGTAAGATCATAACTGGGGTGTACCAGCAGTTTACCAATATTTACAAATTCGAAATCATCCACCACACCAAGCATATAGCAGCCGTTTTCTTCTAAATCAAAGTCATTGATCCAGCCATAGCCGGGGATATAACTGGTTGAACTATAGCCCTGAGCTGCAACAACCCACTTGGTAATGGTTACAACGTTACTTGTTCCAATTGCGTCTCCCAGATCACTTGCCATATCAAAGCCCATATCAAAAGGTAGAGCTATAAAGTTAATATCTGTATTAGTCTCATTACTAACGCAATCATATTTTACAAATCCGATCATATCACTGGGGAAGCCATATTCCACGCCACCATCAAGAACAGTAACCAGGAAGTAATATTCATCATAAGCAGCCATGCTGCCGCTTGTCCAGTCTGTTGCTGAAATAGCTGATGCTACTTTTGTCCAATTACCATCATAAGATACATGATTGGGATTAGCATACTTCCATTCACTGGTGTAAGTTCCATCTGTATTATCACCATAAAATGCCGTTCCATTCCACATTCCTGCCCAGTCATACATTCTGGGAGCAGTTGCCATAACTCCAACAGTATTATCAAAATAGTCAGGATGTACGTTAAAGGAATTATCATAAACCGGTGAAGAATATACATTATATGTCAATGCACCGTCAAAGCCTGTGGGAGCATCCCAGTCCAGAGTAACGAAATCAGTGGCAGTGGCATAAGATGAACTTACGTCAAGCTTTCTGCCAGCCTTAACTAGACTCATAAATACTGCAGGGGTATTACACTGAACATCAGACTGACGTCCGGAACCTTTATAATCTGCTGCATGACCCTGGGTAGTAGTGCCATCAGTATTATGCAAACCACTTGACCAGATACGGTCATGATCAAAATAATCCAGACCTTCACCATCATGATCTTTCACAACCAGGCCCATTCCAAATGTCTCCAGTTTGGTCCAGGCATTAAAATAACTCGTTTCTCCATATGCAGCATGGGTGCCAATTGCCGGATCTTCTGTACCCTTTACAACCGTAAGGGCATGATCAAGATCCCACCAGGCATTTACGTAAAAGCCTAAACTATGAGTACCAAAAGCATTGCCGGCATACATGTCATCATCTGCAACGGTTTCCCAGGCAGCGAATCCTGAGGCAGCAGCATATTCAGTTCCTTCATAAGTACAGCCATCGAAAAAGTCAACTGACTGGCCATATCCGACGCTGCCGTCATTTACTTCAGTTTCGCCATAAATACCAGCCCATTCCGTACCTGCCATAACTCCAGCACCGGTATTACCAGCACCTGTTTGAGCTGCATTATTGGTGAAATCAAGGCGGAATTCCGCATAATCACTACGATTAGCTTTTACATCAGGATATGGCTGATATGCCAGATGAAGTACATCATCATAAGCTTTCACGCCCACAAATAAGCGGCGATCAACGCCATCATCATAAACGAAACTATAAAATTCATAACTGGTGCCACCATAATTGGTGTTTTTCATCAGCATACCTTTCAGGTTCAAAATATCACCATTGGTAAGCGCACCGGGTTCTACGTTAGCAGTTGGATTCGTGGCATCACTGGATACAAAAGTACCTTCCAGACCCCAGGTAGAGGGATCTCCCAGAAATTCTCCTGTCATAAAAGTACTAAGAGTGATATCTCCATCATCCCATTCTACATATTCAATTGTCGGATGATTCAGGAAATCTCCTGCAAAGGCAACGGCACTGAATGCCACAATAAGAAGTAAAGCTATTATTTTCTTCATACTTCTCTCCCCTTTCTCCTTGTTTTGTTTTTTTTCCATCTTTTTTAATTTATCCTTTACTCCGTCACTCGCATAACGGAGTAGATAATTGTTACTTGGTTAAAACCATTTTGCGGTTATGGGTTTCTCCGTTGGCTTCCAGGCGATAGAAATATATCCCTGACGCAACTGATGTCCCATTACTGTCACAACCGTTCCAGTAAACGCTGATATTGGAGTCTTTATTTACAGCATCCTCATCAAAAAGATTGATCACTTTCTGACCTCTGATATTGTAGATATCTATTTTTGCCGGACCTGTTTCTTCCAGGGCAAAACTTATATAGGTGTCGGGATTAAAGGGATTGGGATAATTCTGATGCAGACCATATACGATAGGTACTTCCGGAGACTGATTATTGCCGTCTTCCGGTATCTTTAGCGTAATAGGACCATAGTTATCCGACGTTCCGCTGAAAGCTATGCTTTCCAGCCAGTAACTGTAGGTTGCACCATCTGTGACTTCATATTCATCCAGATAAGCATAATCTGTCGGCTGAGAGGTGGTTCCGGCTCCTGAGATGAACTCGTTGTTTATTCTTACCGATTCTTCAAAAAGACCTGTCTCGGATCTGAAAATATTCCAGCCTGCATTATTGATCTCACTCTGGGTGATCCATTGCAATTGAGGGGTTCCATCAGTAAGAACAGCGGTGAATGATGACAGGGTTACGGGCAAAATTCCACCTTCTCCCCATCCATCTCCGTCATCAGAAAATGTCAGATTTTCTTCGGTTAATCCTATGTAACCGCCAGACCATGCTGTATTACCCGGATCTACAGTTTCATCTGCTCGACCTCCAAGATTGTAGGTGATCCTGAGAGTAGGACCATCTGTTAAAACACCACTGGTATTATAGGTATATTCACCTTCCACATATCTGGGAATTGATTCATCATGACCTGTTTCAGGTATTACCTGGATATACTCAGTTTGTCCGCCCAAAGCTGTTGTTGTGCGATAACGACGATAGTTATAGCCAAGGTTCCCAACATCTATAGTGATATATCCCATGCTGGTATCCACACTGTTAACTCCAAAATAACAGCCTTCTATATTTGATGCTGCTCCGGGAGTTGTATTTCCAACAACTGCCGTGCCTACTGCCGTGCCATCTGTGCTATAGAGTTGGGCACTCCAGGATTGCATTTCATATACATCAGCATCTCCATTTATCAGAACTGTTACTTTGAGTGATGGTGTCATGCTTACATCATGATAATCTTCTGCCAAAACCAGTGAAAAACTTATGAGAATGATCAAACTTATAATTATTTTTTTCATGGTTTCCTCCTTATTCCCCGATCACTGCACAAGACCAGGTTGAACTGGAACTTACCTGGACTCTATAGATTGAGCCCGGTAATACATCGTTGTCACTGGCAACTTCCCAGCGTTCATCACCCCACGAAGTATCTGTGATAGAAAGTACTCGCCAGGCCTGAGTATTTTTATTCCACTTCTCGATCTTAGTACAATCAGTGATACTTTGAGCCAGTTTCTGGAGTCCGCTATAAAGAGCATCACCAGTATTAGTCTCCCAGCCGCTGTCACTATATATGCTCGAATCCATCGGAATAATTATCAGATTATCTTCCAAAGCCGCCGCCCCAGCTGTTAAAGGACAATTGAAATGACGGGCATCACTTAAACTTCCCTTAGAGAAAAATGCCTTGATCTCGTCTTCTGCAGTCACCATTATAGGTTTATTCGTGTTAAGATTAAAATCTCCCAACCACCAGTAGGAATTCTCGATCGGGTACCAGTCCGGAAAATGTATCTTCTGGCAGGTATCCCAACTGTCGCCATCCCACTGACCAATAATATCTACATTACCCAGGGCATCACCTAAAGCGGAAGCCGTAGTATAAAGCTGCGAATTATCAAACAAAAGAGAGATAAAGCAATTGGAAGGAAGATAGGAATTAATATTATTGTTATACTCTCTAAAGGCTATGATATCGCTTTCATTATTGGTGTAAGTGTCATGACAGGCTTCTATCTTGATGAAATTCGCCCGGTCAATATTATTAAATCCATTGCCACTCCAGCCCTGTAGTACTTTGTAAGTATTTGTAGTAACAAAATCAGTCCCGCCTTCCTGATAATAACTGTAAGTGCCTCCGGCATAAGTATCACAATACTTGATCTTGTAATTCGTGGCACCGGCAACTGCTGCCCAGCTTAGGGTCACATCATAATCTGCAGGAGTATTTTTTGTTACCGTAGTAACTGCCGCTCCCTGAACAGAGCTTAACTGCAATAGTTCTGTGCCTTCACCATCACCAAAGGCATAAGACGCGTCTGCCTCGTGCCTGCTTGCATAAGTTCTTTGAACTTTTACTCCATAAGTCTTGCCGTAAGTACTGTTTCCTGCTAAATCCCAGCCCAAAATGCTGAAGTTAGCTACCGCAGTTACATCCTGCCAGGTGTCGCCACCATTAAAAGTTACTACCAATTGTCCAGACGTGCCACTGGGTGCCGGTGCATTCCAGGTAAACGTGTAATCAACTGTATGACCAGTTGATACATTTGCATCATCTACGTCAAAACATATAGGCAGAGATTTGCTGTTATTGGGGATGGACGTTCTAGCTCCGTCAAATTGCCTTACTGGAATACTTACAGAAAGTGCAGCAGCTGGTTTCACTTTTACCAATACGTCAGCAGCTTCAGAATAGTCAAAAGAAACCTCTACTTCGCTATCGTCTGTTAACACAGCAGTCTCGGTTTCATAAGTTCCACACTGCAATCCATTGGATGGAAACAGATAATATTGCAAATCACCAGGTGCATCTTCATCAATTGTTTCTTCCTTAATCCAGGGACCACCGTCCACATTGCTAAGGCTTACTACCACATGCAGGGTTTCAGTATCATTCCACTGAGAAAAATTCCCAATATTAATGGAAATAAATCCATTTGTTGAGGAATAATCACAACCAGTACTTCCAAAATCTCGGGCTTCTCCGGGTCGGGCAGTTATCCAGCAACTATAATCAATATTACTTTCAGAAGGATAATTTCCAAATTGATCCTCCACCTGAATAACGATAAAGCCTTTTTCATATTTCCTAACTTATTGATAAAGAATAAGTTAAATTTCTTAAAAACATCTTGACTACCTCCTAACTGACAAATTATTGTCTTAATGTCTTGCGGGACAATAAATTAAAAGGAGTCAAGATGCGA
>JAIPGO010000093.1 GCA_021736135.1 Candidatus Cloacimonadota bacterium | reverse complement strand
GGTGAACCAGATGGTGAGGATAGTGACATTTTCGCCGGTGAGATCGGCTACCTCTTCCCGGATCATGGCAAAGGAGATGCCATATAACTTCATTTTCTTGCGTATCTGATTTCCAGTTAATTGTGACATATTAGCCTCGTTTTGCCAGGCGTTCTTTAACCGGTAAGTTATTCATACATATTAATACATCTATGATAAAAAAAAGGGGGGATGCCAGTTTTATTGTTCACAGACTATCTCAATCCGGATCACGGATCACGAATCACCAGTCACGTCGAAAGTAGTGGAATTCATTTTTTTCTTCCCAATTAATCAATCTTACTCTCCTTTGCCTTATGGTAAAAATCAAAAGGGAATTATTCATACTGGTAGCGGTAATAATATCAGCAGCAGCTCTTTATCTGCTGCTGCCGGATGATACAGGGAATCTTGGTCATTATGGAAAAGTAATCTATGACCGGCAGGGTAAAATACTGCGTGCCTTTCTCAATGATGAGCAGCAATGGTGTTTTACGCCCGGCTATCAGCTGATTCCTCCCAAGCTGGAAAAAGCAGTTCTTTTTTTTGAAGACCAACATTTTTATCACCATCCTGGCATTAATCCTGTATCGGTATGGTATGCTTTTATTCGTAATATTAAGGCAGGGAAAGTAGTTTCCGGAGGAAGCACGATCACAATGCAGGTTTGCCGTCTCTCTGATCCGGGTAGACGCACATTTTTTAAAAAATTTACTGAAATGTTACAGGCAGTTAAGCTGGAAATTAAATATTCCAAATCGGAAATACTCTCTTTTTACCTTAATAATGCGCCGTATGGCGGTAACATCAAAGGTATTCGCGCAGCATCTTTGAAGTATTATCAGCGCGAACCGCAACAATTAAGCTGGGCGGAAGCAGCCCTGCTGGCAGTACTGCCCAATGAACCAGCTCAACTGGCACCAGGACACAATGTCCCGGCATTGCTGGCTAAAAGAAACCGCCTATTGTATAAATTACATAAGTATAATCAAATAAATGATATAACACTCAAGGGTAGTCTCGCTGAACCACTGCCTGTTTCCAGCTCTCTGCTGCCCCAGGAAGCGCCTCATTTTACTCGTCTGGTAGAAGCTGCTACAGATGAAAAAGAAATTCATACTACTCTTGATCTTACTTTGCAAAAAAATACTGAAAGCATCTGCCAGGTATATCAGCAGTCCTTAACCGAAATAGGCATCAGAAATCTTGCCGCTCTGGTTACTGATAATCAGACAGGTGAGATTCTCATCTGGAAGGGCTCTCAAAATTTCTGGGATGATAAAAGTTCCGGCAGTGTGGATGGGGTTCTGGCAAGCCGTTCACCCGGTTCCACTCTTAAACCATTGCTTTATGCCCTGGCAATCGACGAGGGACTGATCTCTCCTGATACGCGTATTCAGGATGTACCTACATTTTTCGGGGCTTATGCACCGGAAAATGCCAATCATACTTTCAGCGGCTGGGTAACAGCACATCAGGCATTAGTCCGTTCTCTTAATATTCCTGCAGTGCGATTGCTTAATATTTATGGTTATCAGCGTTTTTACCGCTGGCTGGAAGCTGCCGGAATAACCACACTTTTCCGTTCTCCATCCGCATATGGATTAACACTCATTATTGGTGGTTGCGAGGTAAAAATGCTCGAACTGACAGCCTTATACCGCACTCTGGCAAATTATGGAAAATATCAGCCCTTACATTATCTGCAGAACATCACTCTGCCAGAGCCTGTAAACCTGGTGAGTTCCGGAGCGTCCTGGCAGGTTTTAAACATGCTTAATGATCTTTCCCGACCGGGCAATGAATATTACTGGCATCAATATGAAAATCAGTGGAGGCTTGCCTGGAAAACCGGAACCAGTTACGGTCATCGGGACGCCTGGGCAATTGGCGTAAATCCCCAATATTCCATAGCCGTCTGGATTGGGAATTTCAATGGGGAGAGCAATAATTCCCTCGCCGGTGCCAGCATTGCTGCTCCCCTGCTATTTTCCATATTCAATTCTTTACCACGTGATCCGGCTCAAGCCTGGTTTCAAATGCCGCTAAACGAAATGACCGAAAGAGCAATCTGTTCTGAAACCGGTCTAGCACCTTCTCCATTTTGTCCCTGCGATACAATACTCGTACCCAAAGATGCGGCACCTCTTAAAGTATGCCCCTATCATCAACCTTTTCAGGTGACTGCAGATGGTAAAAACACCGTCTGCTCTCTCTGCTGGCAAAATAAACCGCATCATACTGAGGTTTTTCTGATATACCCACCTCAGGTTAAAAAATATCTGCTGCAAAGCGGAATCTCCTGTCACGATATTCCTCCCCACCTGCCCTTGTGCCCTACCAGCAGTAAAAACAATCTCAGTATCATATATCCCACGGCTGGAGCAATTATCTTTTTGCCCCGCGATCTGAACTCCGAGCAGCAGAAACTTTCCCCCCAGATTTCAGTAAACAGCGAAAACCTGAAAATTTTCTGGTACCTGGACGATGAATACATCGGTGTTTCCACTGGACGCGAAAATTTCTCTATCCTGCCGGAAGCAGGAAAACATACTCTCACCATCATAGACGAAAGTGGTAATTCCGCATCTTCATCTTTCCGGATACAGAGGAATAACAGTGAGACGAGAAGTGAGAAGTGAGAAGTGAGATGGGAGACGGGAGACGGGAGACGGGAGACAGGAGACGGGGATGTGATTCGTTACTCGGGATTCGAAAATCCAGACCAGGGATGGTCTGTGTACGAACGTTTCCAGACCATCCTTGGTCTGGATTTTTTCTTCAACGATTCACGAGTAACGAATCACGTGAGACGTGAGTCGTGAGTCGTTAAAGATTAGAATCGCAGGCGAGATACCTTCACCTTGGTTTAAAGAAGAATTTTCTTGCGTGGTATAGTAACTGCAAAATAAAGTGATATTGATAATAAAAAGAGGCAGGTAAACGTTATGATCATAGTAACAGGAGGCGCTGGATTTATTGGCAGCGTGTTGGTTAAACGGTTGAATGATGAAGGAATAGACGATATCGTAATAGTTGACCATTTGGGTAAAAGTGAAAAATGGAAAAATCTGATAAGTCTGAGTTTTAGTGAATATATCCATAAGGATGATTTTTTTGACTGGCTGGAAATCGAAGAACCTGAAATCGAAGCAGTATTTCATCTGGGAGCGTGTTCATCGACGACCGAGGAAGATGCGGATTACCTTTATAATAATAATTATGAATATACCCGTGAACTGGCAGTCTACTGTCTGGAAAGGGATATCCGGTACATCTATGCGAGTTCGGCAGCCACATATGGGGCAGGAGAGTATGGATACAGTGATGCGGATGAATTAACGGGTAAACTGCGACCTTTGAATAAATATGGTTTTTCCAAGCTTCTGATGGATAAATGGGTACTCGGCAACAAACTGGAGGACAAGATATGCGGATTACGTTTTTTCAACGTATACGGACCAAATGAATATCATAAGGGCGCGATGAAATCGATGGTTTACAAGGCCTTTTACCAGATACTTGAAACGGGGAGTGTGAAGCTATTCAGGTCTAACTCACCGGAATATGCCGATGGTGAACAGATGCGTGATTTTATTTATGTGCAGGACGTGGTGGATGTGATGCTCTGGTTGTGGGAACATGAGGAAGTGAACGGGATATACAACATTGGTACGGGCAAAGCACGTAGTTGGAAGGAGATGATGCAGGCTGTTTATAAGGCAATGGATAAGCCGGAAAAAATCGAATATATTGAAATGCCGGAAAATCTGCGTAATTCCTATCAGAATTATACTTGTGCCGATATGGACAAATTAAGAAAGGCCGGTTATGAAAAACCATTTACGCCTCTGGAAGATGGTGTTGCTGATTATGTGCGCAATTACCTGGCAAGAGAGTTTCGTAATTTATAAAGCAATAATATAATGTATAAGCAATTAGTTTTTTTGCTGTTTTTTTGCTGGTTCGGCTACCTTTGCGGGTGTGATATGTTTGCTCTGCTTCTCAAGGATGGCTGTTCATTTGCAGATTGCAGCGGGGAAGTTGACACATATTTCGATTATCTCATCAGCCGTTCCAGTAATACCACCAATAATGACGGATATGGCATAATTGCCTACCGGGAAGGAGACTTGCGACTTCAGGAAGGTGATTACTGGTATAAAACGGGGAATTCAACCTGGTATGGTGATGGAACTTACGATATTCTGGATGAAGCTAAAATTGCAATTCTGGAGGCGGGGAATCATTATTTTTTAGTAATCGGGCATGCACGTAATGCTTCCGTTGGAGCGGGATCGCATCCATTTCGTCTGGAAAATGAATCCGCAACCATCAGCATGTGTCACAATGGAGTGATAGCAGCCACGCTGCTGCCGGCAATGATGGAATATCTGGGGGAAATCTGGTTTGAAGAATATCCTTCCAACTGGTCTGGAGTGTATGGTAATGTGGGCTCGTTCATTGATAGTGAGTTATATTTTCATTATCTGGCAAAGGAGATATTTTATGCCGATAATGACGTGCTCTCGGGGATCAGCAATGCTCTGGAAAATACGAATTTACTAGGAATAAATATATCTGAAAGCATATTGGGAGGAAATTGCAGCGCAAATTTTCTACTGGCAGACGGAGAATCGCTGTATGCCTTTCGCAATACCAGTCCGGCGAGTGCAGGTTACCGTCTTTCCTGGGCGGAAACAGATGAACTCTTTGCCGTTAAAACGCAGACAGTATTAACTAATATATTTCAGCAGAATGAATTAATAAAATTTCAGCGGGATGGAGTTATCAGCACAGTAATACTGGAAGCTGGAGAAGAAGAAGAATTTGTGCCGGCAGCTCAGTTTTATGCGCATCCCAATCCTTTTCAGCAGGAAGTTGACCTGGTTTACTGCCCTTCACGAAAAGATGACAACAACCATGATGATGTAACGGCAGCGGAATTGGTGAAGGTATATAATATGAAAGGTCAGTTACTTCGGAATCTGAATTCAGAAACGGCAGATAATGGCATAAGTTATTTTCACTGGGACGGTTACAATTACAGTGGCAGAAAAGCGGCAGCAGGTGTATATCTATTCCTCCATACGCAATCGGGAAAAAATACAAAGGCAGTATTCATTAAATGAAAAACAGGATAACAATACTTTTTTTAACTCTTTTAATGTTATATTTATATGTTCCAGCTGATGCCTGTGATATGATCACAGTGGCAGGCATTATAAGCGAAGCGCAACAGAAATATGCGGAGGATTTTTTGAAATCACGCTCCGGCTCACGCTCCAATAATGACGGCTATGGCGTTGCCTGGTTCGCTTCCAAATGGCAGGCCATATATAAAACAGGAAAACGCCGCTGGTATGGAGATGGTGATTATGAGCCATTGGATGAATTAAAGGACTGGGAAATAGGTGAATCGGACAAGGATGAAACATTAATGCTGCACGCGCGGAATGCAACTGCAGGTTATGGGAATCATCCCTTTTTACTGGAAATGGAGAATGAGTCCTGGGCATTTATGCACAATGGCAATCTCACTAAAGAGCTTTATGCCTATATGCTGGAATATCTGGGAGAAATGTGGTTTGAAGTACACCGCTCCAACTGGACGCAGGAAACAGATGAAATGGTTGATTCGGAGGTTTTTTTTCATTATCTGATGTCACGCTACAGCAGTGGTTTCACTATTAAGGAAACCCTGGAAGACATCATGTTTCTGGAGCGTAATCAGACAGAGAAAAGCATTTTAAACTTCATATTAAGCGACGGCACAATACTTTATGCCTTCCGGAACAGTACAAAAAAGGACTTTGAGCATAAAATGAGCTGGAAACTGGAATACGGCTGCCTGACCATCAAAACGGAAAGGAAAATCGGTAAGATGCTGGAGCCGGGGGAGATGCTGATCTTTGAGGATGGAAAGCTCAGGCAATTGATAATTGATGATTGATAATGGATAATTAAATTTCAGAAAGGGAGATACGCTTATGTTTCGTAAACCTTTATTTTGGATAGTGTTTGCTGCGGCGGTGGTGGTAGCGGCAGTATTTTGTCTGCAGAATTTTGATGAGCTGATGGGATTCATCAATCTGGAAATAACGATGGACAGGTCTGAGGCACTTCAGGCAGCCAGAAATGACGGTGCCGAATGGAATGTGGGCATTCCGAAAAGCCATCAGGCTGTTATATTTGATGAAGATACATTTCTGCAATATTACATCGAGCTGGAAGCCGGGGGTAAAGAAGCTTATAATGAATTTCTGAAAGAAGGACTTTATCAGCCATATCAGTGGGCAGTGCGTCACTTTGTTCCCGGTGAAGAAAAAACAGCTTACTTTTTTTATACGCCTGACGGGAAATTTTACGGATTTCAGGAAAATGTGCCGGAAACTGAAATACGGAATAATCTAAGTAAAAAAGAGGCACGTATACTTGCCAAAACAGCTGCAGTGAAAATGGGAATTGATCTGGAAAATTTCACACCTGCAGACAGCACAACCGAAGAAGTGAGTAGTGGCAGGATCGATCACACATTCGTTTATGAAAGACCGCAATTGCTGGAAAAGGCACGCTACCGGTGCCGTATAGTAGTTTCTGGTGACAGGGTTAGCACAATCGTGCGCGACATGAAAATACCGGAAGCCTTCAGCCGCCGCTATAACGAAATGCGTTCGGCGAATAATATAATTGCCAGTGTGGCATCTTATGGAATGCTATTCTTTTATGGACTTCTGGGGATTGGATTAGGTTCATTTTTCCTGTTAAGGGCACATTATCTGCTTTATAAACGGGCAGTATTCTGGGCATTTATTGTCTCATTTCTGGGATTTCTGGCAGATTTTAATATGCTGCCCTTATCGTGGATGTGGTATGACACCGCGGTTAGTCCACAAACTCATATTGCGCAGACCATATTGATGAGCCTGATGGGCTTTATCCAGAATTTCATATTGCTGGGCATATCATTTATGGCAGCTGAGAGTTTGACCCGCAAAGCATTTCCTAATCATCTGCAATTCTGGAAGACATTGGGTCCGCAGTCGGCACCGAGTTTACGTCAGCTGGGTAATACTATGGGTGGTTATGGTATGGTTCCCTTGAACCTGGCATTTGTGTTGGGATTTTATTTAATTACAGCACAAAAGCTTGGGTGGTGGAATCCGGCAGGATTGCAGGTTGATCCCAATTTTATAGCTATGCCGATGCCCTGGCTTTCGGTGCTGTCGATGGCCTTGCATGCGGGATTCTGGGAAGAAGCGCTATTCAGGGCAGTTCCTCTGGCAGGCATGGTGCTAATCGGCCGCCAGTTAAATAAAGAAAAACTATTTCTGGTGATTGGCATTATCGTGCAAATGCTCATCTTTAGTGCGGGTCATGCAAATTATGCTGCGCAGCCGTCTTATGCGCGCGTCGTGGAACTGATGATACCATCGCTGCTATTTGCTTTTCTCTATTTGAGGTTTGGCTTATATACGGGAATAATCCTGCATTTTGTATTTGATGCCGTTCTGATGGCGATGTATATCTGGATCATGAAAGCGCCTGGTATCTGGTTCAACCGCATAATGGTGCTGCTGGGAATTTTTCTTCCCTTGCTGGTGATACTTTTTTACCGCTGGAAACAAGGAAAATGGATCGAAATCAAGGAAACATTATTAAATAAAGGCTGGCTGCCGCAACCGGTTAAGGACAAAGCAGCCAGAGAATTAGAGCCGGAATTGAAAAGCTGGAATCCCAAAACCTTAAAATATATCATAATTCTGACCCTGGCAGGGATTTTGAGTTGGGCACTGTTTACAAATTTCAAGCCTGATCAGCCCAAAATGACATTATCACGCAAGCAGGCAATCAATATTGCTCAGCAGGCTTTTAAAAATGTGGACTTAAAAAGTGAGCTTAACTGGCGCATTGATGCCCGGATTTCAAATCACATTAATGAATCCGATAAACTGGTCTGGCAGGAAGGGGGAAAAGCTCTATACCGTCAGGCAATTGGTGAATTTGTGAAAGAACCGGTGTGGGAAATTAGTTTTCGGACTTTTGAGGGAGACGTTGCTGAAAGAGCGGAAAGCTATACTTTTCAGATAAACAGAACCAGAAAAATTGTAAGCTTTGATCATCGGTTACCTGAAGACAGATTTCTACTCAGCATACCGGAAAAATCGGCTTATGATCTGGCATTATCAAAAATTCGACAAATTTACAAGATCAATACGGCAGAACTGACAGAATTAACTATTTCTTCGGAAAAACTGCCGCATCGGACAGACTGGAATTTTACCTGGAAAGATACCCTGCATTATCCTCTGGAAACCGGAGAATATCGATATGCAGCAAAAATCTGCGGACAGCAGGTAATGCGCCTTTCCCGTTATACTTACGTACCTGAAGAGTGGTCACGAAATGAGCGTAACAGGTTACGCTCCAGGGATATTTTTAAAACTTTCACGAGTATTTTTCTAATTCTCTTTTATCTATTAATTGGTATAATCGGTGTGGTTTCCTGGAGTGGCGGCAAATTTAATCTGAAAATATTCTATTTTGTAATGATTTTAATGGTGATCTCCACTTTTATCCTGCGTCTGAATCAATGGCCGTCGGCAACCGTGGATTTTACCACCAGTCAGCCCTGGAATAATCAGGTTTTGCAATACGTGTTAAGTTCGCTGGTGCACATCCTGCTTTTGAGTTTTGTGTTTGCCTTAATGGCAGGATTTCTGGGAATCCGGCAAAATACCGGCAAGGCAAATCGCATCAGTTTGGGGACTATATTTCTGGCAGCAGCAGGTTTCAGTGGTATTTCTGCTTTGGCGGAATTTATTAATCCCGGTCATTTACCCTGGCGTCCGGATTTTACAAATCTGGCAAATTACATTCCCCTGCTGACCACGCTCCTGGAAAGCATATCGCGCTGGATTTCAACTTCTCTGCTGTTTATTTTTCTGGTTCACTGGCTGAGCAAAATAACTTCTAATGGTGAAAAGAGGAAGTTATTAAGTTTTGTAATATTCTTTGCTTTTATACTGATAACCAATAGGAGCAGCCTGGTTTATGGAGAATTCGGAGATTTTGCCTATCTGCTGCTTTCATCAGGACTAAGAGCGCTGGTTATGAATTTCCTTTTTAGGCGGCTGCTAACGCTTGATCTGACTATTTTACCGTTCTTTATGGCAATAGCGATGATGTTCAGTAATCTGCAACTGGTTTTAGCTGCGCCTTATAAAGGAGCTGGGCTTTCCAATCTGCTGGCTGTCATTTTAATCATCGTGCTTTCGCTTTTCTGGGTGAAACTGCAGAGACAAAAGGGAGTTTAGTAATTAAACATAGATGGGAATACTTCCCGGCGCTGATCGCGCTGATCGCGCTGGGAATATTTTTTAAATATTACAATGGCATTCTTCAGGAATTTATCAATAATTCCCTGGCTGGGCTCGTTTACGTAATTTTCTGGTGCGTATTTTTCCGCATGATATTCCTCAAGACTCAATCCTGGAAAATAACGGTAAGCGTGACCATTACCACCTGTCTGCTGGAGTTTCTGCAGTTATGGCATCCACCTTTTCTGGAATATCTGCGGCATTTCTGGCTGGGAAAAGCGCTGCTGGGCACAACTTTCAACAGGTCGGATTTTATCTGGTATTTTACCGGTGGTTTTCTGTTTTATATATCAGCCCGGTTTGGTGATTTATTTTTCACTAATAAACAAACTTAATCGAAAAATCCAGCCTGTCCCTATATCCAATATCATTGTCTAATAACATGGATAAGTAGTTTATACTGAACCCATTACCGTTATTAAGATCGATATTAAAACCCAGAGAATACGAGAGTCCGTATTTTTCTGTATCAGAATAATATGTGCCGCCTAACCGGTATGAAAACAAATCCTGCCAGCCTAATTCAATTCCGCTGCCAATTACACACCTGTCTATACTATATTTTCTAATATCTATACTGCTGTAAATGTGATATTTTTCACGATTCTCCTTGAAATAAGTATGCATTCCATAAGCAGCATAATCGGAAGAGAGACCAATCGAAAAATATTGTGGTATCTGATCAGACTGTTCCTCGTTTATGTAAGTTAAATTATTACCGAAGGCATATTTTATTCCCAGGGCAAACAGCCATTTTGAGTCTTGCTTTTGCAAAGAGAGCGGTTTATAAGTAACCAGCGAGCCAATATCATAAGCAAGACAATTTCCGAAACCCATGGCTGAAGATTCCACACTGCCAATATGAGGAGCTAATTGACTTTTTATTAAATGAATAGAAGATCCCAGGTAAACAGCATACGATTCAGGATATAACTTCTCTTCAGGAAAAAGCGTAAAAACATCAAAACCTGTTGATAAAGAAAGCACATTTTCTATCGGAGTAAAGGTACTATGATAACTACTTTCTTCATTATAGGATTCCTGGGAAGGATATTGCACACTATAACCAAAATCCCTGCCCTCGAAATCGAAATTCTCAAAATTATACATGGGCAGGGATACCCCGAAACCCATAAATTTGAAAGCTATTTTCATCAGGTTATATTTCGCAAAATAATAGTCAGATTTACTGTAATTTGCAGTAAAATCCCTGATTAACCCAAGTTTTGCCGGATTATTGACGAATGATGACGCATCAAGATGCCTGATATCGGCAGTCCCGCTTTCCAGTCCAAAGGCGGCATTGGAAAGTGACTGATTAAAAACTAAAAACGGACAGGCATAATCAAGATAACTGAAGAGTTGTATGGAAATTGAGCATAATGCGAAAATTAAAAATATTCTTTGTTTCATCAATTCCCCCCTATTTTACCAGACACATATTTGCTTCAAATAAATAACCATCTACATAAATATTTGCATTATATATGCCGGAGCAAACATCATGGTCATTATCATCTTCCCCGTCCCATATAATCGTATAAGAACCTTGTCCATAATCCCGATCCACCAGGTGTCGGACAATTTCATTTTGAGAATTCACTATCACGATTTTAATATGTGCGTTTTGCAAAAGGTTAAATGTTATGGCAAATACTCCATTGGAGGGATTAGGATAAATATGCGCATAATGAACTGTTACATCACGAATGATACTATCAAAATCCGGCCGGGTGATTTTTTCTGAACAGGATAGTAATAATACCAAACAGAATATAAAAGCAATTTTTCTCATTATATTTGCTCCTCATCAATTTTTCCTACTGATTAGTTGCAATTCTGGAATTTCCGTGCTTTAAGGTCAAGTAATAATTTTAAACTCAGCCAGGGAATGCAACCGAGACTGTTCAACATCAGACACTCCCTTTCAATAACTTATATGTGATAAAAACAATAATAGTGCACATGTTAACATTTTTTAACAAATATGATATAAGTCAATGCCATAAAGAGGCATTATGAAGCGGATCTTGCCTTTGATTATTTTTTCCCCTGTAGGGGATATCCAATTGTAGAAATGAGATCATCACGCAGTCCCCACCCCGGTGATCGGCTCCGCCGGTCGCCGGGGTGGGGGTGTAGAGCCGGCAACATTATATTCTACAAATAGATAAGTCCTACGGACTAAAATAATATCCTTTGCTTGTAATAGAATTAGATCGTTTTGTCAATTTCGATAATTTGCATTCAAAATGATAAATGTGCCCTTTTCGATATATTTTGAGAGCGTAACAATTACCTGATAAATATTTACATTGAACAGTCTCATGCAACCAGCCAGGCTACTTTGCGAATTATCTTGAGACCTCCGCAAAGTAGTGACCATTATTTCTCACTTTCATAGCCAGCAACTGCCATTTTACCCCTTTTGTGCTGCAGAAAATTGAGTTTCTATAAATTAACAAGTTAATTTACCTGGAGTATGGACATTAGATGTCCTAATGGACATAAGATGGAATTTATCGACTCTAATTTATAGCAATATATAGTGATAGTTCTCTCATTAGCCACCATCTTCAGATGGTGGTTTATATGATTTTTATGGATAGTAAGTGACTTCAGTCAGTTCTCAGAATCCACAATTTAATATAGTTAAGTAACTGGTAATATTTTGAATCTATTTTAGAAGTCACTGAAGTGACTAAATAACGTATGTAATACTAGTCCCTCGACTAAAGTCGTGGGCTAATGGGAGAAAACTTAAAATGTCCAAACTCTAGATAAATTAACAAGTTAATTTACTCCCAAGGGGAAGGTGCAAGACCATTCGCTAGATTTTCGTGAGTACGTGATTGAGCATTTCTCATCTTATAAATAATGAAAACTTTTTTAAAACTGGCCTCCCCCCGTTTTATTATTCATGATTTGTGGTAACTTCTTATTTTATAAAGTAATATTTAAGATTTATCTCTTATAATTCCCGATACGGGATAAATTTGTATAGCGTAAGGTTGCATCGCAGGTGCTACCTTATGTAAAAATACCCCCCCCACCCCATCGGCGCGCAGCGCCGATGGGGTGGGGGGGATGCATCATTCATAAGGTAGTCTCGGAGTTCCGAGCCAACCTTACGCTATACAAATATATCCCTTTCAGGGAAATGAAACTCTACAACAGGAGAGATATTTAAAAATTTCGGGGGGATGCAGAAAACTTTTTAAAAAACTTGACTTAATAAAATAGTAAAGCAAATTACTACTGATAAATTTTATGGTAATCGGGAGAGTGAGATGAAAATAATATTCTTTTTAATATTTTTGATGCTTTGCATGGAAATGTTCGCACCTACACCACATCCTTTGGATATTGAAGTCGCTTATGAAGGTGGAGTATATCCGGATACATTAATATTTCAAGCCTGGCGAACCGTTAATCCCAACAATATACTTAATAATAATTCACCGGACTGTTTTTACCCTACAGGACAAACCACCTGGTATTTGCAGATCCAGTGCGGATCATTTACAACCTGGGATGCCGGGGATATAGTTCATGTGGAGGTTTATGATCCCAATACCAGCGAAGGGGGCAGTGGGGATTACACTCTGAATTATGATAATTTTCAGCTTTTTCCCGTAGGTTCAGGCGGAATAGTTTTAGCCTATGTTCCACCCTTATCATTTAGTCTTCCCGAGAATTTTCACATAAACGAAGATGACATACTGGAAGTGGATTTTGGTCAATACATGATGTCCCTTTTCGGGGATGAGCTTAGCTTGAGTCATTTTGGCAATTCCGAGATAGACGTTGATATTAATGGATCAGATGTTACTTTTTCTGCACCGGAAAACTGGTGGGGGACTGAGTTAATTACCTTCATCGTTGTTGATCAGCATGCAAACGTGGAAAATGATCAGATCAATATAATCTTTGATTCGGTTAATGATCCACCGGTCTTCGATATTCCTGTTCCCAGTTTCACTATCAATGAAGATGATTCTCTCTGGGTGGATTTTTCTCCCTTTTTCAGTGATGTAGATAATTACAATCTTACTCTGACTTGTTCCGGAAATGATAATATTGATGTTCAGATCACTGTGGGAGAAGTAGTATTCCATCCTGATCCGGACTGGAACGGGTCGGAAGTAATTACTTTTATAGTAAGTGATGGAGTTACCAGAGCATCTGCCTCCGATGAGGTGGAGGTAATCGTAAACCCTATAAATGACGCTCCTGTTGTTAATATTCCGGATAGTTTTTCTTTCTTATTCGGGAGCGAATATATTCAGGATCTAACCGGTATGATCTGGGATGTGGATGGAGATGAACTGGATATTTCGGTCAGCGGGAATCAGCAGATAACTCCTGTTATCGATGGTTTATTAGTTACTTTTGAAACTCCAACCGGCTGGCATGGTTCTGAGACAATGGAATTCTGTGTGGATGATAATCAACAAAGAGACGTTGTTTGCGATACGGTAACCGTAAATATCCTTGCCCTCGATGACACTTATCTGGGATTACCGGTAATTGAGATAGATGATGGAGAATCTTTTACGGTGGATCTGGAAATATCCCAGCTTTTTGAAGAATGGTCGGTTGTGGGATTTAGTCTTACTATTGAATATGACCCTTATGTTTTATCTTGGATGGGTTATTCCACCGCAAATACCATAATTGGAAGCGGCACGGTGCTGGTTCAGGAAGATGTTCCCGGCTATATTGAGATCAGTTATATGTATTATTTACCATTAACCGGCGCCGGAGCGCTTCTGCATCTTGATTTTGATACTTTCTGCTTTGGGGAATCAGAGCTTGATATCCAGAATGTCCTGTTCTCAACAGTGGCATTAACGAATATAACTGATGGGTATGTGACCGTGAATGATATTGGTCTGGAACATCCTCCCGTGGCTTTAGCCGGGCTTGATCAAACCGTAGATGAATTAACGGATGTACATTTGGATGGCTCAGCCTCATTTGATCCTGATGGAGATATTATAACTTATCTCTGGACGGCTCCTCCTCAAATCACCTTACAGAATGCCACGACTTCCACTCCTTCGTTCACGGCTCCTGATGTTACAGAAGACACTGACTTTATGATCAATCTCGTGTGCAGCGACGGCACCTTCAATTCTCCGGCTGATATGCTGATCGTTACAGTGCTTTACGTGAATCACGCTCCGGTAATTATGCTGCCGGATAATCTTTCCTTCCCGGAAGATGGCTCTTTGATCGTGGATTTCAGTGCCTATATAACTGACATAGATCCGGATGACCTGACCCTGGATGTATCCGGCAATTCTGATATCATGGTGGATATTACTGATCTGCAGGTGACCTTCTCTGCTGCCGAGAACTGGTTTGGCAGCGAGATAATGACTTTTACTATTGATGATAATCTGGGTAGATTAACCGATTCGGATGATATTGAAATAATAGTTGAGCCTGTAAATGATGCCCCGGAGGCAGATGCCGGTGACGATCAGATGGCGCATGACGGACAAATAGTCACCCTAGATGCAACAGGTTCTTCTGATATTGAAGGTGATGAACTCACTTTCATGTGGATAGCTCCCGGCGGAATTATGCTATCTGATCCTTATTCGGCAAATCCCACTTTTACAGCACCACAGACGACTGATCCGGAGGATTATACTTTCACTCTTCAGGTAAGTGATGACCAGACCCGCGAAACTGATACGGATGAAGTAATTATCACAATATTTGATGACGAACCTGCCTTACCGCAGTATGAACTTCTGCCGGATAACGAAGTGCTTTTCACCTGGCTGGCACCCGGAACCGGCGGCAGCGGTGAAGAACTGGAACAGGGCTTTGAAGGTCTTGTTATTCCCCAGGGCTGGATGAATATTGACCATGACGGTGACGGATATGGCTGGTACATTCTTAACCAGACCCCGCATTCAGGCACAAAATGCATTGCCAGCGCCTCTTTCTGGAATAATAATGCTCTGGAGCCGGATAACTGGCTGCTCACACCACAGATAGAAATCGGCGGAATCTCCACGCTGCAATTCTGGATCTCAGCCGATGACCAGTATCATTACTCTGAACATTACAGCGTTTTATTATCTACCACTGATACTGCTCTTGCCAGCTTTACCGAATTGCTTCACAGTGAAACCCTGATCAATGATCAGTGGCATGAGGTTAATATACCCCTTGTTGATTATGCCGGAGAAAACGTATATATTGCTTTTGTTCATCACGACTGCACAGACCAGCTTCTCTTGAAACTGGATGATGTTCGCATTTATAATGCCGGTCGTGATAACCGGATTACTCGCGATCTTACCGGTTATAATGTCTATTATGATGAAGGATGGCAGGGATTTACCGAAGAGAGATCATTTCTTTTTACGGGTGTATATGGTCCACATACTGCCGGAGTGGAGGCTGTTTATGATGACGGCAACTCCGAAATCATCAGTATTGATTTTGATCATACACCTGCTGTTGATGAAGATCTGATCCCCGAAATGACATCCTTGCAGGCGACCTATCCCAATCCTTTTAACCCGCAAACTACAATTGACTTTGATCTGGCCAAAGATGAAAAGGTAATTATCAATATTTTCAATGTGAAAGGGCAGAAGATCACAGAGCTGGTTAAGGCAACTCTGCCTGCCGGTAATCATAAAGTAGTCTGGAATGCCGGAAATAATCCCTCCGGTCTTTATTTTGTGCAACTGAAAACAGCGGAATTATCTCTTATTAATAAAATCATCCTGATGAAATAATTTCCGATTATGTATTTTTTTAGAGCCGGTAAATTTACCGGCTCTAATTTATTACACCTATTGTCTTATGACCTTTTATTAGAACATGCCCTGTCTTGAATATCAACCTCAAGATTAAATTTGGCTTAGCGATTAGGAAGAGCAATATAACAACATTCTGTTAGAGTATAATTTGAATTTGCTATAACCTGTCCTATTTCTTTCAGATGCAGAAATACAATTACATATTGAGAACTTCAACTAACTGTAAAATAGATAATTACAATAGACTTTAACTTATACAGGCATCATATGGAAGCTATTTAGAAAGACATTAATATAGAGAAAAATCTCTGAAAATCCAGATAGTTAAACGGGAAAAATTTACTTGACGGAATTCCTTAAGTATAATAATAGTATTTAAAGAAATGGGAGAGATTGTATTAGTTTTAAAGACAAAATACTAACTCAAAAAAAAATCCAGAAGGAGAGATATCAATGAAAAAAAGTATATTAATTTTTTTTCTGTTAAGTATCATTGCTGTATCTGCAGTGAACACTCCGCACCCGGTAATATTTGAGCTGCTTGATGAAGATGGAATTAACTATCCGGCAACTGAGGATGTAACTTTCACCGCCCATATAGTTAACCGTCCCTCGGAAGTATTGACCGCAAGCAGTGATGATTGTTATTATCCTTACACTTTCGATGGTCAGGAAAGCCGCAAGTTCATCCATATCCAGTGCGGCAGTTTCTTTACGCAATGGTCAATCGGCGAATATCTTTATCTTGAAGCCAGTAATAGTGTTGTAACTAAGGGAAATTCAATCCAGTTAACAAATGATAATTTTCAGGTATTCGAAGGAACGGGTTTGATGGCAGACGGTGTATTACCCGTGACATTGAGTTCTTTCACCGCAACGTATCTGGCAGATCAGCCCGTATTGCAATGGGTAACTCAGAGTGAACAAAGCAACCAGGGCTGGAATGTTTATCGCAATATGGAAAACGATCAAAGCAGTTCAATGCAGGTCAATGCGGAACTGGTTTCCGGAGCCGGTACGACCAGCGACGTCACGGAATATGTATTCACAGATGAATATGAGATTGAATTCGGTTCCACATATTACTACTGGCTGGAAAGCATCAGCATGAATGGACAGGTGGAAAGTTATGGACCCGTAAGCCTGATGATCCCTGAAGATGGTGGTAATACATCTCCGGAAG
>JAIPGO010000092.1 GCA_021736135.1 Candidatus Cloacimonadota bacterium | reverse complement strand
CTATTATGATGGAATTAGAGAACTCAGTATAAGCTATGATGATAGATATATTGCTTTTACATCCAATCATCAGATATATCTGTTTGATATTGATTCTGAAAGTCATACAAGGATATCATCCGGCTGCATTGATGAATATCCGGAATTTGGTATCGATAACAGGATATATTTTTCACGGTATGACAGCGAAAATGATCGTTATAAACTGATGAGAATGGAAATTGACGGGACAGACAAACAGAATCTATGTGAATGTTCTCTATTTATCTCTCATATCTTTCCTGGTCAGGCAGATAGTAATATCGTCTATTTTATCGGTAACAAAAAGAGGTTTTGCAGATTTTGCATCGAAGAAAGCGAATTGACGGTATTATTTACTCATCCAGTTGAAATGAAACCTATTTCCAAAAGTAATAATGATAGATATTTCAGCTTTGGCGGAGACCAGAAAAGTTATTATTTATATGATACAGAGTTAAATAGTATTGAAGCTTATTTGACTCCTCCTGAATGGGGAAAATTAATATTAAGAATGTTGCCAACGGAAAAAGTAGCTGTAACTATACCTATTGCAGGGCAAGCCATTCTAAGGTTGTTGGATATAGAAAACGGTATGCAGATAGGTGATGAAATAATAATAGAGAATACGGCAAATAGTGCCGAATCTGCATTTGCCATATCACCAAATGGTGAAAAAATAGCATTTATTCATCAAGAAAAATAGAGAAGGAGGAAAGATGAAAATATATTTATCATTATTATTTGTATTTTTTTTATTAAGTGATTCATTTGCGCTGATTCAACCTGTAGGTCCTTCAAGTGTATATTTTGACCAGACTGTCAGGGATGACTGGAGGAACACAAATAACTTAAGAAATTTGCCAAACCCAGATACAACATATACAGTAAGTGATTCAATAATAGTCAATAAAAATGGGCAAGAGTATGTGTTGAGATTTTATGCTAAAGGAGATACTTGTAACAGTGCCAGTCTGAATCAATTTTTGCATCTTACAAGTAATGATTCGGATGATATTCCTGTAGAAATATATTTTCCACCAGGGGAATACTATTTCACTGAACCTATACGTGATGATATCCCAGACGATCCTAATTACAAGGTTAATAATGTTATAATACGTGGAGCAGGAGGAAAACAGACAATATTCGTATTTGATTTAAATGATGGTGATGGTCTGGAGGACTATCAAAGAGATTGTATGCTTTTTAAATATTCAAGACACGTAGGAATTGAGGATATCTGTATGGTAAGAACCGATGACTGGGTTCCAGCTAATAGTTTTTTTTGGTAATGCTTTAATTGATCCCTGTTTAAATAGATATAGTCTTGGTATTGATAATGATCCAGTTGTCAGTAAAATATCATCAGGGTATCTACTCGTTCATAGTGGCGGTTTTACTGTAATTTCTGAGGTCAGGCAGAGCGGTTCACAGACGGGGACGTCTGTGCTACAGGAGGGTTAAAGCTTTTTCTCGCTGTGATAATTTATACCAGTTATAAATCTGCTTGTAGCATAGACGTCTCGTCTGCCTGCCGTGCCGTAGCTTTAACGTAGGATGGTGTGTTTTTGGAAGGGCTGGCGGTTTTACTGTAATTTCTGAGGTCAGGCAGAGCGGTTCACAGACGGGGACGTCTGTGCTACAGGAGGGTTAAAGCTTTTTCTCGCTGTGATAATTTATACCAGTTATAAATCTGCTGTAGCATAGACGTCTCGTCTGTGTGTTTTTTTGAATTATAGGACTTATAGGGCTAATAAGCCTTATGTTGGAGAAAGGTGTGTTTCTTTGATTACTGATTACTATTTACTGCAATGGTCGTGTTCATTCACCAAGCTGCGCTTTGGGGAACGTCCACTTAACCGATCACCAATCACCAATCACGGTCATTAAATTATATTTTCTGAATGATTTCGGGGGGATGCCAGGTTTAGTAATTTTGCTGCTTGACAGAAGAAGGTGGAACTGGAACATGAAACACTGAAAAAATGTAAGGGGCAATAGATGAGTAAAAGCGTTTTGGAATATCTTGTGGAAATGGTTCAGATCGACAGTGAATCACTTGATGAACGGGCAATGGCAGACTATTTAATAAAAGAACTGCAGCAACTGGGCGGGGAAGTCCGGGAAGATAAGGCTAATGAAAAGACGGGGGGGAATGCGGGAAATGTGATTGCCTGGTTTGATGGTAAAGAAGGGATTGAGCCTTTAATGCTGAATGCACATATGGATACGGTAACACCTGGTAATGGAGTTGTACCAGATATTCGGGGCGGGATAATGTATTCCGCAGGCGGAACGGTACTGGGTGCGGATGATAAAAGCGGCATCGCCATGATACTGGCAGTAATAGCGCAGCGGAAGAAAGAGGGAAATTTACAGGTACCTCTGGAAGTAGTATTTACAATAAGTGAAGAAATCGGGTTACTGGGAGCGAAGGAACTGGACTGCAGCCTATTACGGTCAAAACGTGGTTATTCTTTGGATGGCAACAAAATGGGTGAACTGGTAAAAGCATCACCTTCACAGATAAATTATAAAGTTACTTTTCAAGGCAAAAGTGTGCATGCCGGGGTGGAACCTGAAAAGGGCTTGAACGCCATCGTAATTGCTGCCGATTATCTGAGAAAACTTCCTGATGGCAGAATTGACGAAGTTACTACGATGAATATAGGAAAAATAAAAGGCGGTAAAGCCACAAATATAGTCTGTGATGAAGTAATGATCGAGGGAGAGATCCGCAGTCATAAAGAAAACAAGTTACAATCCCTGTTGGAACTGGTGCAGAAGGAGGCAGAAAGTGTGAAGGAAAAATGGAAAACCGGAGTAAAATTCGAATGGCATACATCCTTCAAAGGCTTACAGTTTGAGGAGACTGAAGATCTGATCGAAATAAGCCATGAAGCATTCAGCAGTCTGGGGATCAATCAGGGACTAGTGATCAATGGGGGTGGCAGTGATGCCAATGCTCTGGCAGAACATGGCATCCGGCTGGCAGTAGTGGGCACGGGGATGCAGAAGATACATACAATAGAAGAATTTATAGATCTGGAAGACCTGGAAACCGGTTACCAGTGGCTGGATAATATTTTATCGATCTGGGAGGAGCGATGCGGAAGTTAGCGATCATCGGCTATGGACAGATGGGTAAACTGGTGGATGAGTTGGCAGGAGATTACGGGTTTGAGATCGTGAGCCGCATTGACCCTCAAAAAGGGACAGAAGTCTGTGCCGGAGATATGAATGGTGCCGAGATTGCCATAGAATTTACAGAACCGGGTGCAGCAGTGAATAATATCAGGAAATGCCTGGAACTGGGCATCAAAGTAGTATGCGGAACAACGGGCTGGAATGATAAACTGGAAGAAATAATAAAAGAGGTTACTAAGCATAAGGGAGCTTTAGTGTATGGCTCCAATTTTTCACCGGGTATGAATCTATTTTACAAGATAGTGGAGTCAGCAGCGGAGATAATGAACCATTCTGAGGATTATGACGTATATGGTTACGAGTTGCATCACCGGCATAAAAAGGACAGTCCTTCCGGGACGGCGAAACAACTGGCGCAAATATTGCTTAGTAAATTAAAGAATAAAGAGCAGGTGGTTTACGAATGCCTGGAACGTAAACGGACAGATAAAGAGATACATTTTGCCAGCGTAAGAGGCGGTGAGATACCGGGAGAGCACATAATAGGTTTTGACAGTGCTTTTGACAGCATTGAATTGAAGCATGTGGCACGAAACCGGAAAGGACTGGCAGCAGGAGCATTGCAGGCGGCATGGTTTCTACTGAGCCGGCAGGGTTGTTATAATTTCCGGGATATATTAGGAGAACTGTAATGGGTATAAAATTCCGCAAACTGACAGCTCAGGGTAATGACTATATTTATATAGACCTGAGAGCTGAGGGCATTGGAAACAGAGACTGGAGCGAGACAGCAAAAAAACTAAGTGACCGGCATTTTGGGATTGGAGCGGACGGGCTGGTATTAATGCTGGCTTCGGAAGCCGGAGATGTGAAGATGCGTATGTTCAATGCAGATGGCAGTGAAGGAAAGATGTGCGGGAGCGCCTTACGGGCTATAGTATATATTCTGGAAGAGGAAACGGGTAAAGCTGAATTTTTGGTGGAAACAGCCAGCGGCTTACATAAAGGCTGGAAGATGGTAATAGACGGCGAGAAAATGGTTGCAGTATCACTGGGACAAGCGACACTGGAGAGCAAGCAATCTGACGATGACGGATTGCTTTGTTACGTGAATATAGGCAACCGGCACCAGGTGCGATATTTGAATGATATAGACGGCTTTGATCTTAATGCCCGGATGCAGGAGCTGTTGCCGGAATTTGAGGGAGAAGACTGGAATTATGAATTTATAGAAATAGATAAAGGCAATATGATCAGAATGGAAGTGTGGGAAAACGGGAGCGGCGCAACGCTGGCTTGTGGCACAGGAGCGGGGGCGAGTGTATTTGCAGGTTGGGAAACAGGCAGACTTCCGAAGGGCAGGATCAAGGTAAGCATGCCCGGGGGGTATGTGTATATTGAGAAACAGTCAGATGAGCTGATATTGATCGGGGGGATAATAGAAGTATTTCGGGGTGAGTTAAGCCCTTTTATATGAAGGAATGGTAGTGATGTTAAAGCAGTGGATATTGATTTTTCTCTTATTGATATTAGCCGGCAGCAGTACTTTTGGAGATACGCTTCTGGGCAGAGATAAAATAGCTCATTTCAGTACAAGTATGTATATGTTTTGCTGGAACAGGGGATTTGGAGAAGATATTTTGGAGATGAATAGCAGTGATAGTCGTTGTTTTGGAGTGGGTATCGCTCTCGCGCTGGGATTCGGCAAGGAAGGCAGTGACCTCTGGGTAAGAAAAACCGAATGGAGCTGGGGTGATATTGTCTGGGACGTGATGGGTATAGGCTGCGGTCTGGTAGTAATAAATAATAATTATTTTAAATAAAATGAGGAGCCAATGGAAGAGAAAACAGAACTTAGCATAGGCAAATATCTACAGGGAATACGTGAAGAACAGCAGTTGTCAATCAAAGAAATAGCGAAACGCACCTGTATGCACGAGAAATTTCTGCAAATGATCGAAGCGGACAATTTTGATGAAATGGGCGGCGTGGGTTATGCCAAAGCGATGCTGATAAGTTATGCCCGGGCTTTGGGAGCGAATGACAAGCTGGTGCTGCAAAGATTTAACAGTAAATACGTCCCGGTAAAACCGCAACTGCACCGTTTTCAGCATCAGAAACAGCATAAGATATTGATACCAACCAGTTCCATATATTTATTGCTTCTTGTTATCCTGATGGTAATCTTAACGATTTTTATTGTGAACCTATCAAAGAACGGGCAGTTAAATTTTTCACTGAGAAAACACCTGCAGGGCAATAACGCTCAAAAAGTAAACATACTTGATAAGCCGGTGAACCGAACAAAAAGTCTTTACGACAGCCTTGAGGAAGAGAATCAGCAGAAACTGGAAGACAAGAAGGATGAGAGCGGGAAACAGGCTGTAAAGATAGATCTTGACGCCTTACAGGATACTACTGATTATACTGACAAATATCTTTTTAAAGGTGAAGATTCACCCTATAACGTGAAAGAATAATGAGATATGCCCGACTGAAATATCATCACCTGTTAAGTGAGGTGACGAAACCGGGACGCTATACGGATAATGAACTGCATGCAAGTCATAAAAAACCGGCTGAAGATAAAGTATGCTTTTGCCTTGCCTATCCGGATGTTTACGAAGTAGGATTCTCACATCTGGGCTTAAAGATATTGTATCGACTCTTAAATAACGAGCTGGACAGTATGGCTGATCGTGTATATACTCCCTGGCAGGATATGGCAGAGGTGATGGTTCAATCCGGACTTTCCCTTTTTGGAATTGAGAGTGGAGTGGCAGTGCGAGATTTTGATGTTCTGGGATTCACTCTGCAATCAGAATTAACTTATACCAATATATTATATATGCTTGATCTGGCAGGTATTTCAAAACTGGCGGCAGAGCGCGGGGAAGATGAACCTCTGGTGATTGCCGGCGGACCTTGCGGCAGTAATCCGGAACCACTGGCGGATTTTCTGGATGCCGTATTAATTGGGGAAGGCGAAGATGCCATAATTGAGCTCAAGGACTGTCTGTCAGCGTTGAAGCATAACAGCAGAAAAGAGAAGCTGAGAGGACTTTCCCGCATCCCGGGAGTTTACGTGCCTTCGCTTTATGAAGAAAGTGCAGCCGGGGTAGTAAGCAAAGGAGAAGCGCCTGCGCGGGTGGAAATCCGTAAGAATCTAAATTTTAGTGATGACGGAATATTGACGGAATTCCAGTTGGTACCCTGGATCCAGCCAACGCATGACCGGCTGGCTGTGGAGATAATGCGGGGCTGCAGTCGTGGCTGCCGTTTTTGCCATGCCGGATACTTTTATCGACCGGTACGCGAAAAATCGCAGGAGCGGATATTTTCCCAGATAAAAGCGGGTATAAAAAATGCCGGCTGGGAGGAAGTAGCCTTAACTTCTTTATCATCGAGCGATTACAGCGGGATCAGGAGTGTGCTGCTGAAGCTGGAAAAACTGCTGGGCTGCGATAATACGAGTCTTTCATTACCATCATTACGGGTGGATAGTCTGGATGAAACGATCACGGGCTTGATGAACAGTATGCAGCAGACGGGGATTACTATAGCCCCGGAAGCCGGGAGCCAGCGACTGCGGGACAGCATCAATAAGAATATCAGCGAAGAAGAGATCCTGGAAGGCATCCGGATAGCCCTGGCAAATGGCTGGAAAGTGCTGAAACTCTATTTTATGATCGGTTTGCCTTTTGAGGAATGGAGTGATATTGAGGCGATAGTGGAACTGGTGGAAAAGATCATCAGACTGGCAAAAAAACATCTGCAGATCAATATTACCATATCACCCTTTGTACCCAAGCCTTTCACGCCTTTTCAGTGGGCAGCTTTGGGAAACCGGGATGAACTTCTGGAGAAATCATTATACCTTAAGAATAGTCTAAAAAAATACAGGTTCATCAAACTGAAATACCATACGATAGAAAACCAGTTACTGGAATGCCTTCTGGGTAGAGGGGACAGGCGGGCCGGCAAACTTTTGCTGGGAGCTTATCTGCAGGGTGCGAAATTTGACGGCTGGAATGAGTATTTTGATTACAGTTACTGGCAGAAGGCGTCAATTGCCACGGGGATAAATATTGAAGACTACCTGGGAGAGATCAACCCGGAAACCGTATTGCCCTGGGATCATATCAGCATAGGTGTGGATAAGGAATATTTAAAAAAAGAATATGAAAAAGCAAAGCTGGGTGAACAGACGTCAGACTGCCGAGACAGGTGCACCGGTTGCGGACTCTGTGATGAGGAGCTGAAACCGGAGTATAAAGGCAATGAAGAATATGAGATCCAGCTTCCGGAATCATCCGGACAGGAGGAATCGAGTGCCGTATTGGAAAGGAGAGCTTTCCGCGTTGTATATGAGAAAGGCATTGAAGTGAGATTTATCGGTCATCTTGATATGCTGCGCATGTCATATCGTCTGGTGAGAGTCAGCGGATTGCCGGTTGCCTATACGGAAGGCTATAACCGTCATCCGCAGATAAGTTTTGGACCTCCTTTACCGCTGGGGATGAAAAGCAGGTGCGAGTATTTTGATTTGAATCTTTATGGCAGTAAAGAGACAGCAGAAGAAGTGAAAATAGCACTAAAACGTGTATTTCCGCCCGGTATGGAATTACAGGAGATAATTTTTCCGGTTAATAAACAGATGCGGTCTATGGAATATTACGATGAAGAAGAAGTTTTTGTGGAATTGGAAGAAAATATGCTTGCAGGAATAGATGAGCAGCTTGTGACTTTTACACAGGCAGAAAAATGGGAATACAGCCGCTCGCGAAAAAACAAGGTTAAAATTGTAGATTTAAAAGAACAGGTGAGTAGTCTGCAGCGCCAGGGCAAAATATTGCAGTTAAAAAAGAAATTAACCGGCGCCAGCAGTTTTGAAGTTCTGGAACAGGTATTTGGGATATCACGGGCAGAAGCAGTGAAACTGAATATTACCAGAGAGCGGTTAATAAAATATTAAATTGAAATTATAACGGAGAGGCAGATGAGAATATTGCAGATTGTGGTATTATTATTAATTCTGATAACTTTGCAGGCAGAAGAGCGGGATTTTCCCCGTCCCTGGGAAGTAGTGTATTATACTAATTCTACGGTAGCATATTGTGAAGTGACTATTGATGGAGTAATGGCAGCACAGGATGATGAAGTGGGAGCGTTTGTGGCTGGCGAATGCCGGGGACTTGGTTACGTGATAAATGTGGGGAACCAGGCTGTTTGCTCAATGAATATTCAGGGAAATTATCCGGAACCGGTGGAATTTGCCGTCTGGGATGAGAGTGAAGATATTGTTTGCAGTGTAAGTTATGCTACCATGACGAATCCCGGTGGTGATATAGGTTATCCGCCGAATCTTCTCCCCATTTCAGCAGTGAGTGATCCGAATCAGAATTTAGCGCCCGTATGGAATCTGCCGGCAGAATTCAGCTTTCCGGAAGACGGTAATCTGATAATCCACCTGCCGGATTATGCCTTTGATCCGGAAGGATCGACATTGCAATATTCATGTCCGCAAAGTGGTGAGCTTAATGTGTATATTTATCAGGGGAATGCGCATTTATCAGCGGCTGCGAATTATTTCGGCAGTAATGACCTGGTTTTTGCTGCCAGTGATGGTGAAAATACGAGTCTGGATACGGTTATGGTCAATGTTCTGCCGGTTAATGATCCTCCGGTGCTTTTTATCAGCGATGATCTGATTTTTGAGGAAGACGGCAGTCTGAATGTGGATCTGAATGAATATGTTATTGATGTTGACGGTGATCTGCTGGAATTTACAATTGCTAATAATGTGAATATAATTGTGGAATTTACAGACATGACCATGCTGCTTAGTTCAGCAGTAAACTGGAACGGGATGGAGAATCTGCTGCTGACTGTGTCTGATGGAGAAGCCACGGACTCCGATAATTTTCTGGTTACGGTTACACCGGTCAATGATGCACCGTTATTGAATCTGCCAGCCGTAATTAGTTTTGCAGAAGATGGCTCTCTGATCATCAACCTGACCAACTATGCCTTTGATCCTGATGGAGATGTTCTAAGCTTTGCGATAATGAATTACCCTGAAAATATAACTGCTGCGATTAACAATAATTACCTCCTTCTGGGTGCTCTGCCGGACTGGAATGGCAGTGAGGATATCATGGTGACCGTGGCAGATCCTGCCGGTCTGGAAACCTTTAGTGTAAGCCTGGTAACCGTTACGGCAGTTAATGATGCACCGGTGCTCGAGCTGCCGGCGGAATTCATTTTTGAGGAAGATAATGTGCTGGAGCTTGATTTTACCGAATACGTTTCTGATGTAGATGGCGATAGTCTGAATCTGCTGGTTTCCGGAAATGTGCAGTTGCAGATTATGATCACAGATCTGGAAGTTGATCTGAGCAGCCAGCTTAACTGGTATGGCAGTGAAAATTTGATTTTTACTGTAACAGATGGAATCAATAGAGCAACAGCTTCAGAGCAAGTGACAGTAATCGTAAATCCTGTTAATGATGCTCCGGCGATCAATCTGCCGGAAGAATTAAGTTTTTACACATATAGTGAATTAACGGAAGATTTTGCCGAATATGTAAGCGATGTGGAAAATGATGAACTGGCTCTCAGCGTATACGGTAATAACGAAATTGCCGTGAATATCAGCAGTTTGCTGGTTACGTTTTCTGCCCCTCCAGGCTGGACGGGTAGTGAGGATATAACTTTCACCGTCTCTGACGGTGTGCTCAGCAGCAGCGCTGATCTCAATGTGGAAGTGCTGGAATTAAGTTCCGTCCCAGTTATCAATCTGCCTGCATTGATAAATATACCGGAAGATACATCATCAACCAGAAATTTTGGAAATTACATTTTTAATGAGGAAGGGTTTGATCTGGCTTTAAACTGCAGCGGAAATTTAGAAATAACCACTGATATAATAGAATATATGGTCACTTTCAGTGCACCGGCAGATTGGAACGGGGAAGAGTTATTGACGTTCACAATCTCTGATACAGCCGCCGGATTCTATACTTCTGATGATATAATGATCAGGTTTCTGGCAGTTAACGATGCCCCTGTGATTGATCTGCCCGACAGCATTTCATTCCCGGAAGATACGGAATACACACTGGATTGCAGCCCATATATTACCGATATCGATAATGATGAATTCACACTTTCCTGCAGCGGAAGTGAGCAGATACTGGTGAGTATCAGTAACCTGGAGATGCATTTTAATCCTTCAACCAATTATTTTGGCAGTGAATTTTTAACTGTTACGGTAAACGACAATTCAGGCAGAGCAATTTCTTCCGATACACTTCAGGTGGATGTAGCTGCTGTTAATGATGCCCCGGAAGTTTCCTTTCCGGCAGAAGTCATATTTGCTGAGGATGAGATTTACGAACTCGCACTTAACGATTACGTATTTGACGTAGATGACAGCGAACTGGCAATTACCGCAGAAAGTGATTTCGGGTGTGATTTCAACCTGCTGGCAGATGAGATCCAATTACTTCCTCCGGCAGATTATAATGGCAGCGGAGTGATTATTATTACCGTAGCGGATACTGAATTCAGCGTGAATGACACAATTGGAGTTCAGATAAATCCCGTTAATGATGCACCTGTGATAAATCTTCCGGATCAATTCACTTTTGCTGAGGACACAACCTTTACTTTTGATATAAATGACTATGCCTCTGATGTGGATGGAGATAATCTTTTTGTCAGTGAAAGCAGTCCTTTCTTAATTTTTGTGGAAATATCCGGCAGCAATATTCAACTGGAGACGCTTAATAACTGGAATGGCAGCGCACAGATGACTATAACAGTATCGGATGGTGTGCTGTCAGTTAGTGACGAGGTTGATATTATTGTTACTCCTGTTAATGATGCACCGGTTTTGAATGGATTTGAACCGGAGGAAACGGAACTACTGTTTTATGGTGTGACGAGTTTAACATTTTCCGTAAATGTTTATGATGTGGATAGTGATCTCGTTTTCCAGTGGTTTTTAAATGAGGAACTTCAGGGCGAGAACACGGCATCATATACTTATAATTTTGAGGAAAGTGGCGTTTTTAATGTCAGAGCGGAGATCAATGATGAAGAATATATGCTGGATCAGGCCTGGGACATTGAGATATTTGGCGGTCCCGGCTGGGTGCCGGTAATTTATACAAATTCCACGGTTTGTTACGGCATAGTAAGCCTTGACGGGGAAGCTGCCGGTGAAAATGACCTGGTGGGAGCTTTCGTAGCAGGGGAATGCCGAGGTATCGGGGAAATAACGGTGCAAAACAATATTGCCTATACCTCATTTCTTATTCAGGGTGAAACCCTGGAAACCGTGAACTTCAAGCTTTATGCTGCTGCTGCAGAAATGATCTTTGACATTCTTTACACTGCGCAGACTAATCCGGGTGGCGATCTTGGTTATCCACCGAATCTATTACCTCTGGCTGCTTTTTCGGAACCGGGACCCGGCTGGGTGGCAAGCACATTATATGAAAACTGGACTACTGTGCATCTGGCAGTAACCATTGATGGTGAACCGGCTGCTGATACTGATATAGTCGGAGCCTTTGCCGTAAACGGCGAATGCCTGGGAGTGGGCAGTGTGCAGCAGATAGGCGAAATTGCCTATTCCACTTTCCCGGTATTTCAGGATGACGAGGTGGATTTCAGTTTTCACGTCTGGGATGCAGACGTAAATATGATTTATTTCGATTATGATCTTTATACCACCGATCCCGGCAATGAACTGGGAAGCGTGGGAAATGAATTGCCTGTTGCCGTCAGCTCAATTCCCGGTCCGGATTGGGAACCTGTCATATATACGAATAGTACAACCGCTTATTGCATTGTGCGTCTTGATAGCGGCAATGCTGCAGCTGAAGATATTGTCGGCGTTTTCGTTGATGAGGAATGCCGCGGTACAGGTGAGATATTCTTTTATGAAGGAGAAAGCAGAACCACTATCCAGATCCAGGGTGAAATGATTGAAACCTGCCATTTTCGATTATGGAACAGCACCAGCCAGCAGATCCTGGATTGTGATTTTGAGACGGAAACCAGTCCCGGCGGTGACATCGGTTATCCGCCAAACGAACTGGAACTGGTATTCTGGACTTTTGAACTACCGGAATTGCAGGTATTTCCAAGACCCTGGCTTGAAGTATATTATACCAATTCAACCATAGCTTATGGTTCGATGTCGGTTGATGATAATCCTGTTCCCTCAGATCATGAAATCGGAGCATTTATCGATAATGAATGCCGCGGAGTGGGGTATACGGTCAATAACGGAACTCAGTCAATATTTACATTGAATATCCAGGGTGATGTGCCGGAACCGGTGCAATTCAATTATTTTGATCCTGACAGCGGGACGATTTATAGTATAGATTACATTACTGTTACGGCTCCCGGTGGCGATATCGGTTACCCGCCAGACCTTTTGCCTTTGAATCTATATACCAATTTCCCGCCGGTTGTAACTCTGCCTCCGGGATTCAGTTTTGATGAAGATGAAGTTGTGATCCAGGACATGAGTGAATATATTATTGATCCTGATGGGGATGAATTAATAATGAGTGCCAGCGGTAATGTGAATATAAATATTCTCATTGACGGCGTGGAAGTGACCGCCTGGGGTAATCTGAACTGGTTCGGCATTGAAACAATATCCTATACTGTCGATGACGGACATGGGCACATTGTGGAAGGCACCCTGGTTCTGGAAGTGCTGTCCGTGAATGATGCACCTGATGTAAATCTACCCTATAGTTTTACTCTGCAGGAAGATCAGCCTTTGACAGTGGATTTTAGCGTCTTCATTTCTGATGTGGAAGGTGATGCCTGGACGCTTTCTGCCAGCGGGAATACACACGTGAATATTGTGATCAACGGCAGCATGGTGACTCTGCAGCCGGAACAGGACTGGAATGGTCAGGAAACTATTACTTTTATGGCAGACGATGGAGAGGATGTGGGTAGCGATGATCTGATTGTTATCGTTAATCCGCAACCGGATCCACCTGTGGTAAATTTTCCTGATTCGTTGCAGTGCGAGGAGGATGGCTCGCTGACCATTAATATTAATGACTATATCTACGATCCGGATGGAGATGAATTTACCGTGAGCTGGTCTGGTAATACCCAGATAAATATAATGCAGGAAGATGACCTGCTCATTTTTACACCAGCGGCAAACTGGTATGGCTCGGAAATGATCACCATAAATGCTGATGACGGCACAACGCGCAGGATGCTGCGGGATGTATTTGAATTTATTGTGATATCCGTATGGGATGAACCTTGGCTGGAACTGCCGGAAAGTTTTACTTTTGAGGAAGATGTGCCGGAAACCATTGATCTGGAAGAATACTTTGAGGTTTTTGAAGGAGATGAATTTTTGTTTACCGCCAGTGGTAATGACACTATATCTATAATTTTTGACGAAGCAATGATGACCGTTAGTGCCCCGGAAAACTGGTATGGTTCTGAAACTGTAGTGATTACACTTGATGACGCCCCCTTGCGTATGACGGTTTCCGATACTCTCCTCTTTACTGTGGATAGCGTAAATGACGTCCCGGTTTTGCTGAGCTGGCTGCCGGAGGAACTGGAATTTGAAGTACCTTTAGATTCCCTGATCAATTTTAGCGTTGATGTGGAAGACGTCGATGGTGACGTGGATTACAGATGGTATCTCGATGGTTCGGAGATACCCGACCTGCCTTCCTACGCTGCTTTTGCGTTTGATGCTGTTGGTGATTATGAAGTTGAATGCCAGATTTATGATGCAGATCATCTGTTGAACGTGATCTGGAATATTACTGCTTATGAAGTTGCAACCGGTGATAACGATATATATCTGGTAACAACCTTGCTGGGAAATTATCCTAATCCTTTCAATCCGGATACTGCTATCAGAATGTATTTGAAGGAAGAAAACCTGCCTGCAACTTTAACGGTATTCAATCTCAAAGGGCAGATAATCAGAAACTGGCAGATTGATAAGGAAGGCTTGAACGAAATACACTGGGACGGCAGTGACTGGGAAAATCATCAGCAGACGTCAGGTGTTTATTTTTATAGTTTACGGGGCAGAAATTTTGTTGACATCCATAAGATGCTCATGATCAAATAACTTATAAGACAGTCAGGAGTTAGAATGAAGAATATACTGGTTTTGCTGATGCTTTCTTTATGGAGCATTTGCCGGGCAGACCCGGACTGGGAAGTGGTTATTTATACAAATTCCACTGTTGCCTATTGCCAGGTGACAATAGATGATATTGCCGGTTCCAACGGCGATCTGCTGGGCGCTTTCGTGGAAGCAGAATGCCGTGGTATTGGCGAAATATTTGTCTTTGGTAATAATTCTTATACTACTCTGAATATCCAGGGTGATATACCGGAGCAGGTGAGTTTTCTGGTCTGGGATCAAAGCATAGATATTGAATGTGCCGTGGAATATACCACAGTGACGGCTCCCGGTAACGATATCGGCTATCCGCCGGATTATCTTCCGATAGCAGCTTATTCCGGTAATCCCATTAATCACTACCCCGAAATGGAACTGCCAGCAACGTTGATCATACCGGAAGATATTCCCACAACCTTTGATTTCGATGAATTCTGCTCGGATATAGATGGGGACGAACTCACGATCACAGGTGAAGCAAGTGAACATATAATGGTCAGTTCGAATGGTATGATTGTTACTTTAACTACCATTCAAGACTGGGTTGGCATTGAATTTGTAACTTTCTGGCTGTCTGACGGGATGCTGAGTGTACACGATTCTCTGGAGGTTTTTGTTACTGCCGTGAATGATCCGCCGGTTATAACTGATACTTATCCGGAAACAGGCAGTATCGAGGTTGAGCAGTTTGATCCCGTCAGTTTTGCCGTTATGGCGTATGATATTGATTCTGCCATTAGCTTTTCCTGGTATATTGATGGTGAATTGCAAACCACTGTGGATTATATTTTAAACCATACTTTTCTGGAACTGGGAGAAGTTGAAGTTCACTGTATTGTTTCAGACGGCAGCTATGAAGTACAGGCTCAATGGCAGGTAACCGTAAATATTAATCCGGTTTCAGAGGAAACTATACTTGAACAGGATTGGTTTTGCGTATATCCAAATCCCTGCTCTGATTTTGTGCACCTGAAATGGGAACTGCAACGCTCTCAACCTCGGCAGATATGCATTTATGATCTGAAAGGAAGAAAGCTGCTGACAATCCCGGCAACCAGTAGAAGCGGAACCGTGTTATGCTCGGAAATCGGCAGATTACCGGCAGGCAAATACTTCGTGAGCCTGCAGACTGATAATGCTACTCTCAGAAGTATGATCACCATAAAATAGACGTCATTCGAAACTTTGACTTTATAATGCCGTCATTCATTCCCCAAGCTGCGCTCTGGTGAACATCTTACTAAGTGGACGTTCACCAAAGCGCAGCTTGGGGAATGAACACGCCTAACGCCTAACGACCAACGACCAACGATTAACGATGCCTAACTCCTACAGCTTATCCCACAAATTCTGCATCGTGATCTTGTATTCCAGCAGCTTACGAGCGCCTTTGGGAGTTAACTGCAGAATCGTCTGTGGCTTCTTCCCCAAAAACTGCTTGCTGATTTCCACGTAACCCTCAGTTTCCAGTTTTTGCAGGTGCGTGGACAGATTCCCTTTGGAAAGCCCCGTTACCGCCAGCAAATAAAGAAAATCCGCCTTTTCCACCAGAGAAAGATGCATCACGATCAGCAGACGCGCCGGCTCATGAATGATCTTGTCTATATCTTCCAGGGTCGGATTATTCATCTCGATCCTCCAAAGCCGGATAGCGGGATAAAAATCTCAATATCATCGGTAAGCCTATACTTATTCCAATAGCACTTATGATCAGTCCACCACAAACAAATATGTCATATTGCTTCGTTATAAGCAGGAGATAAATCGAGATTATAAACAGGAAAAAATATATGAAAAACCGATAAACTTTGTAGATCAGAATTTTATAAATTGCCAGGCTAATAAGAGTGATCAGCATCAAACTCGACGCAAACCAGTAGCGTTCTGGCTCCGGGAAAAATATGATAATTAGGATTATCAATAAAGCGCCTGTCAGTAGCACATTAGCTTCTTGATTCTTGACCTTTTTCTTATTCAAATGTTTGAATTCCACCTGACCAAGACGGGGAAAGAGCAATTTCTTGCGCAGGTAACGGTTCAAATAAGTAATAATCAAAATATCAGGTATGGCAATATATTGGAATTCATAATAAATCCCTATACTGAGAATCAAAGAGGCAACCCCTATAAGCAGATCAATGATACCACTCTCTCCATAATACCGCTTAATTGCCTGTCTTTCAAATCTTTTTGTTTCTGCGTCTACCTTATCATTCATCATCGTTCTCCAGTATGGGATACCGTTTCATAAAACTCAATACTTTAGGGAGTCCGATGGTTATGCCCAGTAAACACATAAACAGGCTCCCCCATAATAAAGTGTCGGGTAACTCGAGAATTATACCCCTGATGGCAATTGCCAGCATGGCGAAACAATATATAAAAAGATGATAAATTCTCATTATCACGATCTTATAGACAGCCAGACCTATTACCATTACCCAGATGGTCATCAATATTAGCACGCGGTTGTGTTGCTCTGCCATGGCAGCTCCCATCCGGGACGCTAGAAAAAAATAAACTATTCCAATTGCCGTGAAAGCAGACAGTATAAGGGTTAATCTCAGTTTAGCTTTCTGCGAATTCAGCAGATTGAACTCGGCAAATCCCAAACGCGGTAAGATGATGGCTTTGCGCAAATGTTTACTTAATAAAAGTATTCCCAATACTGCAATTGCCCCAAAATAAGTGACTTTGTAATATATTCCCAGGAATACCAGTATGGATACGATTCCAATTAAAAGGTCAACTAAGCCACTTTCCCCATAATACCTCTTAATAACTTTTTTCTCAAGCTCCTTGATATTTTCCATAATCAACTCCTTTAGGTTTGTATCGCAAACCAGTCCTTATTAATGAGCAGTCTCTGTCAAGAACTTTTTCCATTTTTAAAACACGCATCCCCCGAGACTGTTCACTTTCAGGCACTCCTTTTCAATAACTTATGCTGAATAATATCAATAATAATGCACAATTATTGTTTTCTGGCAATTTCAGTTCAAGTTTGAACATTTATAAGTATCTATTATAATGTCACTTATCA
>JAIPGO010000006.1 GCA_021736135.1 Candidatus Cloacimonadota bacterium | reverse complement strand
ATTAATTCATACAAGAACTCTCCCTCAAAACTTTTTAACTCTAATCTGCTTAAATGATTAGCGTGCTCTTTCATCATGCCTCCTGGTGCTTTATTAATAAGATAATCAACCCCAGGGGACATATGTCACTATTTCAGCACCACCATTTTCCTGATGATAACTGTTTTCCCGGCACGGAGCTGATAGAAATAAACGCCCGCGCTTACACTGTTTTGATGGGCATCATTACCCTGCCAGATAGCCTGGTAATATCCCGGTTCCTGCATTTCATCAACCAGGCTGACCACTTTTTGTCCCTTGATATTATAAATATCAATGATCACTTGCCCCTTTTCTGAAATCTGATAAGGGATAGTTGTTACAGGATTAAAGGGATTGGGATAATTATTTCCCAAAGCAGTTGCCAGGGGAATTTCATTTTCGGTATTTTCTACCGGAAGGGTAATGCTGATCAGAAGTTGAGTAATATAACTCTCATTTTCCGTTAGCAGTAATTGCTCTGTATCCCGCATATTAAGATTGATAAATTCGCCATTTATAGCATCAGTAAGCTGATAATTTCCCGTTTCTCCCAATTCATCAGCATTCCAGGAAATGAGGAAAGGATATTCCGGCGCTTGCCAGGTAAAAAGAAATTCCACTTCAGTTTGACTGGAATTCCTGATGTCAATCAAGCTGCTGCTATTATCAGGTAATAGGAAACGACAATCGAATACGGAAGCTGGTGGCAGAGGAGGTAGATTTACTTCGTTCAATTCCGGGTCAATTCCATCAGTAGCATTATCATTGAAACCAAAGCAGAGCTCACTTAGCTCATTCATATTCAGAAATATCAGGTTCTCATCCCTAAACTGCTGTTGTGTCTTTTTATTTGCATTAGCAGTTATTTCACTCCTAATAGCTTGATAACGCGAGTTATCTGTGTCAAGAATCAGGTTACAATCCTGACTCACTTCTACCCAGTAACCATGTGTAGGTATTATGTTTTCTGCCAGATAATATCCGCTATCCAGACCAAATACGGAAATAATGCTCCCTGCCGGTTCACAGATGATATCATTAGTTAAGAGCGGTTCAAATAATGAACCAATAATATTCCAGCCCTCGCTCAGGTTCAGGCTTAGATGGTGTAGCGGTCTGCCAAACAACTGATAATCTGCATCTCCGGGAAATTCAATCCAGTAGCCAGTACCGGTATTCCATTCCTCCACCTGCTGATATTGCTGCAATTCCGTATCAAAGCAGAAGGATGAAATATTTGAGGCAAACATGGAATCAATCAAAGTTTCGTTTGGCGTGACGCTCAAAGAACTAAGGTTCCAGCCTTCGTCAAAACCGTAGAGATTGCTGTAATATGCCGAATATTCAATCTGTAACCGCGGATAGGAATCAATGCCTTCTTCCAGAATAATCTCATTACAGGTTGCCATATCCAGCGTATCAACGAATATTCCTCCCAAAAGGTCATGTATCAAAAATTCTCCGTCAGGCATTATTGCCGGATTCCAGCTTAGGGTTACAGGATAGCCTCCATCTCCGACCTGCCAGCTTATCTGGTAACTATGGTAAACGACTTCATAATCACGTATATCGCGCAAAACTCCTTCATAGCCTTCTAAAAGGAATCTGGCATCAAACATTGACTGCGGAGGTAAAGGCGGCAGGTTATGTTCATTATAGATGAAATCCACGAAATCAGTGGCTCCAATACCAGTTCCCAAAGTCAATGTTTCAGAATTATCTTCATCACCAGCCGCGTTGGCAATTTCAAGTTCAACTACCCATTCCGGCATGCCTTCAGTTACCCCAAGACCCAAAAGTGGCAGCATCTTAACTTCCGGTATGGAATGTATGATCAAGCCTTCTTCTTCCCAACCGGCAATTTGCGGACTAAAAGTAATTTCCAAATCGATGATTTCTCCTGGTAAAAATACCAGAGGACCCACATCTCTGCCTGGCACTCCGGCTTCTGCAACCTGAAATGCCGGATTAGTTGTGTAAAATACCACATCCAGCAAAGTGTCGCTGCTTACATTGGTTATTTCCACAGGTAAAGTGCGGCTGTAATTGAGTAATACATTATCAAAATTCAGTTCTGTAACATTAACCGAAAAACAAGTCTCACCTATGCCATAAGGACTGCGGTTACTCCAGATCTTGATGCCTGAGCCATAAGTTGCTGCAATCACATCTGGAGTATTATCCAGAGTAACGTCTGCAACTTCCAGACGCTTGAACATTTCGTTATCTTGAGGATGATACCAGTATTCCCAGTAAAGTTCCGGCGTGCCCAGCCAGGTTTGAATTCCGGCATACTGGTTGGTTGCTGCCATGTCATAATAATTATCACCATTCATATCAGTGACCACAATATCATTATAAATCCCAAAGGATGTAGGTGAGTTGGATATAATGTAATTATCACCATCCTGGTTCAGATAGAAGATGATACTGACTGTAGCTGTATTACCGCTTGCTATCAGATCAGGAAAACCGTTAAAATCCACATCTTTCACATCCAGACCAAAGAAAGCGCTGCCATAATCCAGAGCAGGCTGCTCTATCCAGTTGCCTTCACCATCTCCATGCCAGAGCATGATTCCATTATCGGTAAAACTTGTGGCAATCAAATCTATATTGTCATCCTGATTAAGATCAGCAGCTTTCACGGTATTAAAAGTGATGCCCTCTCCCACCGTTACGCTTTCTGTCCAGCTATCTCCATCCCTCAGTAATATTTTTATGCCCTGGTTATTATTACAGCCGCAAACCAGGTCATATTCACCATCTGCATCAACGTATTCCTGCTGGATATAATTCACGCCCACTCCTGGTAACAGGTCATTTATTTCCCAGCCGGTTTCTGTTCGCTGCAGATATTTAAAACCACTTGTGCAACCCGCAAGCAGATCATCCAGCCCGTCATTATTAAAATCATCTGCTAACAGGCTTAAAACACTCCCTGTAGGCAGCGGACTTTCCATCTCTGCCCACATCTCAAAATCGGGTCGGTAATAAAGCTTCAAACCCGCACTACTGCTCGCTCCTGCCAGATCAGGATATTCGTCACCATCCAGATCCAGCACTTCAATATCATAAAACTGTCCACTCGTCGCAGGAGAAGTAAATTCCTGCCACGGATTATCTATAGATGTGCTGCGCCAGTCGTCAAAGATCACATAATCAGATACTTCATTCCCCTGTCCGCTCACATTCGTAACCGCATGATACGGTCCACTTTCATCACCCCAGAATATATCACCTGCGTTAATATTATTGGAACTGTTATTATTATAAAGCCCATAACCATTATCGTATATATCAGAATGCGTGATGCCAAGGATGCTGCTGTCATTCACATATATCCCCTGATCCTCATTATAGATCACGATCACGCTGTTCATATCCACTTCACTGTTCTGCAGATTGATAGCAGGATAATTTCCCCCTCCTCCGGCATAAGAAACGATCATCCAGCTCAGATTATTACCCGCTGTGCTGTTATTAAATGAAATTCCTTTCCAGTCTCCCGGATTAGGTGTTGTCTCAAAATAATTGTTATTACTGTCGCCACCATAAGAATCATTATGAATAGAAGTAAAGATTATCTTTTCCGCAGGCGTACCTTGGGCAGTTAGTGAACCATTTACAGTAAACAGGTAATCTCCCCAAAACTTAAACATTGCCCCCGGCTCGATGATCAAAGTTGCTCCTGCATTAACACTGAAATCTCCCTCTACCTGGTATTGCCAGTTACCGTTCCATAAAGCGTCAGATAATACACTGCCACTGCATATCCGCACAGCAGACAGATAATTATTGTTAGCATAAATATCACTTATCATTTCCGGATTTACACTAACATCAGCCCAGAAATTATCATAAAATGTATTGTTTTCCAGATAACCCGTATTGCCAGGAATCCTCATACCCTGATTGCCATTATCATAAAACTCGCAATCAACTATTGCCACACTCTGATTTGTTCCCGCTGCACCTAATCCCGTATTCTGATTATTACGAAACACGCAGCTTTCCACGACCACATCTGCATTATCTTCAATCATCAGAGCAGAATAAGATGTATTGCTCGATATAGAAGAACCGGAATATTCAAATATACAATTATCAAAAGGAATCACACTATTCTCTACCCAGACACTATAATTCCAAGTACCTCCACCATAGCGGAATTCACAATAATCCAGATGTGAATTCTGATCCAAACCATTCAGCCACAACCTGCGCCAGTATCCCGGATATGGTGCTGAACTACTCGCATTCGTATCTCCCCCAATACTGTCATCAGCATAAGAAGTGAAATATATATGATCCGCTGCCGTACCCTCAGCGATTAATCCACCAGATACATCTATCCTCGTATCTCCCTCTGTAAATTTAATAATCGAACCTTCTTCAATCATCAGACTCACACCATCAGGTACTGTGACAACTCCAGCAATTACAAACTGATATTCATTATGCCACACAACGCTCTCAGGAATCGAACCACTCATCAGCTTGTTAGCATTGCAATGTCCATTATTCCAGCTATTTACTGCCTCATAAAAATTCAAATTGATAAGAGATGGAACTACTGTATAAGCAAATCCGGCATTGTCATAGATATTACAGTTAGTAAGTTCAAAAAATGTATCGCACCAGACTGCATCTCCTGAATTATCATAAATATTACAGTCAGTCATCTCAAAATATGAGTCACTGTGAACTGCATATTTATCACAATTTCGTATTGTTACATTGTTAATCGTAGAACCGGAACTGTTTTCTAACCATAAGGCAGCAGGATAATAATAAGATTGTGAATCTGAACCATAAATATTTTCTATGATCGAATTGCTGAGATTTATACTGCCGTTTTCTAATGATATACAATTATATCTATATTGAAGATCACCTGTTGGAGGGTTATAAAATCGTCCAGCAAAATCCAATTTACAATAATCAAAGCTTGATCCGGGATCTGCATTATAGAAATTTAGTAACTGCCAGTCACCAGATGCTGGACTGGTTGCAGTACTGTCTCTGTTTGTATCTCCACCAATCTCATCATTATAATAAGAGGTGAAATAAATACTGTCATTCTCAGTACCCTCGGCAATTAAACGCCCATTAATTGTAATTCTGTTATCTCCGGGATTAAACTTCATAATTGTACCGGGTTCCAGAACAAGAGTGACATTATTAGGTATAGTCACGGGTTCAAATATCACATACTGGTGTTCATCTTCCCACTCAGTGGTTTCTCCAAGAGTCCCTCCATAAACTCCAATATTACCTGTTACACTGTTTCCCAAGTCTTCATCCCAGGCTGTATGAACCTTTCCAAAAGGCAACGATACATCAAAATGATAATTATCATAGCAATTAACACCCGTAAACTCGTTTAGTATATAGGGCAAATGTAAACCATCCCAGCCATTACCAAAAGATTCCACATCCTGAATTATAACATTTGAACCATTACAGAATAATCCTGTATGTACATTATTTTGAATCATAGAATTACTTACATCCATTGAGATGGATGGCCCTGCATAAATACCATAATGACCATTATCAAATATTTCTGAATTAGTGATTTGTACAGAAGCACTATAATTGCCATAAAGATATATGCCGTTATACGATGAATTACATATTATTGTATTATTCATATATAAATTACTATGATGATAAGCATAGATAGCAGCATTTCTAACCTCAGTATTGTCGCCATTATATTCAATTATGCTGTTATTAATGGATAGATGAGAATAATTATCCAAGTATAATGTACAATAATGAGTATTGCCACTATAACAAACATCACCTGCATATCTTAATTTACAATAACTTAAACTTGTTATTTCGTCTGTATAATCCAGATAAATACCCTCCCAAAATCCTGCATATGGTAAAGTCTCATTTCCGTTCCCATTCGTATCTCCGCCAATGCTGTCATCATAAAAGGAAGTGAAATAAATACTGTCTTGCTCTGTTCCTTCTGCTGTTAGACTACCATTAACCGTAAAGAGAGCATCTGAATTGAATTTCAAGATTGCTCCCGGCTCAATCGTCAAAGTTTTCTGGTCATTTATTATTAAATCAAATAGCTTATATGTGAAATTAGGCAATATTGTATCTTCGGTTATGTAACCAGCATTAATAACAATCCTATTATTAGTTGCATTATCTTCATAGATTACATTTTCATTTAAAACATGCAGATTTTCCGGATTAATGTATAATCCCGTTCCGGCATTGCCGCTTATTTCCAGATTTTCAATAGCTAAATCAATTGTTGCGCAATCTGCCATATATAATCCACAATTACTATTATTTATTATTGCAGTATTAAGTAGTGATATTGATGCATTATCTGCAATGTATAATCCATAATAACCGTTATTTGAAATTATAGAATCTGCAATCTGGACGTCATTACCATCATTACAACCGCCAATAATTAATCCATAATACCCATTGTTTAGGATTTCTACACTATCTATTTGTACTGTATTATTTCCATAACTACCTGATCCATAGATATGTAACCCATTATATGAAGAATTTCTAATAGCTGTATTATTGAGAGATAATTCGCAATCACGATATACAAGTATTGCGGCATTATAGGAATTAACATTTGATTCACCGCTATATTCTATAATGCAGTTATCCATACTTAGTTCAGATTGATCATATAAAAGAATCGTATTATAATAACCAATATTATTATTATAGTTCCCTGCATATCGTAAATTACAGTAACTTAAACTGGAAATGTCATCAGCATAATCAAGGTAAATACCTTCCCAGTATCCGGCATAAGGCGAAGTAGCATTTCCATCCCCATTAGTATCTCCACCGATGCTGTCATCCAGATATGAAGTAAAGTAAATACTGTCCTGTTCAGTTCCTATTGCTTCAAGTTTGCCAAAGATACTTAATAATCTATCTTCATTGAGCTTTAATATTGTACCCGATTCTATTGTCACCGTTATCTGGTCATTAATTGTTAAATCATGAACTAAATAAGTGAAACTAGGTATTATTGTATCTTCAGTAATATAGCCTGTGCAAAGTTGAATAAGATTGCCGCTACCATTGTATTCATATATAAGATTTTCATTCAAGCAGTATAGGTTTTCAGGGTTGATGACCAATCCTGTTCCTGTATTGCCACTGATTTCTAAATTATCAATATTTAAATTAATCGTTGAAGAATCAGCAAATCTTAAACCATTACCGGCATTATTAATTATTTCTGAACTACTGATTGATATTGTTGTATTATCTCCAATTTCTATACCACGATAGCCATTTGCCGATATTTCAGAATTACTGATATCCAATGTACAGTTTTCGGTCATATAGATTCCTGTGTAATCATTATTCTGAACTATTACGTCAGAGAGTATTATCGATGAATAATTCTCTATCCAAATAACACCTGAATGATAATAAGATCCGGTATAGGAGCCATCATTCTGTTCAATTATTGAATTCGAAATAGTTACCGGGCTGTTATTAAAATATAAACAATGGGCGCGGTAATTATGATATGCCCAATTGCAATTTTTTCCGGCATATCTGAATAAGCAGTGGTCAATATTCGTTCCAGCGTCCGCTTCATTGAAATAAACCATAGCCCAATCTCCTCTATTCGGAGTTGTTTCATCTCCATCTCCATTGGTATCGCCACCCACGCTGTCGTCATAATATGATGTGAAATATATGTTGTCATTTTCAGTTCCTTCTGCTGATAATGTACCTTGAATTTCCAGACGAATATCGCCAATATCAAATTTTACAATAACTCCTGGCTCAATTGTAAGAGTTACACTATCAATAACAGTAATATTAGATTGCACAACATACGGTGATTCCGCTAACTCCCAGGTTGTGTCTGTGTTAATCGTACCACTCACAAAAGTCGGACCTTCCGCCTATAATAAAAGGCTGAAAACGGTAAAGCAAAAAACAGCAACAATCTTCTTCATTTTTCCCTCCATTAATAAATTTTATTTTTATATTCTTATCAATAAAACTTTTTTATAATAAAGAAGAACCATTCACCATTTCATTTATTTAGTAAGTTCAGAAATTCGATTCAAAAAAAGTCTCCCTCAAAAATAAACAGTCACCTTCCCAAAATCTATACATTCCCTAATTGAACCTGTATCATTTATTAATTAGAAAAATTAAATGTCAAGCAAAAAATATCCGACTGTTTACATTTTGATCAAATTAATCTATTTCAATTTCTCATAAATTGTTAATAAGTAAATAACAAAATAGATTCTAATTTTGTGCTTAGAACTCGGATATAAGGATAATTGACGATTTATAAATTAAATATTATGTAAAGTTTTCGACTATTTATAGCATCAGAGATGGTCTCATAAATCCTCCATCTATTATATAGCAAAGAGTTTTGAACCGTACCTTGGAACAAAGCCTGCCGGTATAGCAGAGACTTTTGAGCGACAGAAAAACTCCCGGTCTTATACTCGACTGCGTCTCGTTGCATTAGCGGGAGCTAATGCACTCCAAACTATCAAGCGCGGATCTCCATTTTGGGCGATTAGATAGCAGGCATATCTGGTCAGAAGGAAATCTTCAATTTCACGTTCTGCTCCACTACCGAGTTTGACCATTTTCGTGACGCCACGAAAATGGTCGTTGGGATCATAACCTGTTATCTCGCAGGAAACTATGGCTCGTTTTATGGCTGTTATAAAGTTTTCCCAGCGAGCATATCCCATCAATGGCTGTAATTCTCGTGCGAACCAGAATTCTAGCTCTTCATCAGGAACAAAATGAATAATGTCATCAAACTTATGTCTCAGTAAGCTAATTAGTTCTGTTTTCATTTATACTCACTCCAAATCTATTTAATTATCTTCTTGGAAAATTATTTATTTTTGTTGAGATAAGTCAACATTATTTCTTAAATTATCCATTATCCATTGACGAAGTCGTCTGCCTTATATTCAAAACCATTTACATAATCCCCCTTGCTATCGCAATTTTGAATTCTGAATTATGAATTTTTAATGAAATTTCGACTCACAACTCACTACTCACTATTCACTATTCACTATTTTCCATTCACTGTTCACTAATCACCATTCACTAATTTAGAATTCTCATGTCAATATCTTTATAAACATTTCGCATCCCCCCGAAATTTTTAAATATCTCTCCTATTGTAGAGTTTCATTTCCCTGAAAGAGATATAATTGTATGGCGTAAGGTTGGCTCGTTACTCCGAGACTACCTTATACAAATATATCCCGTACCGGGAATTATAAGAGATAAATCCTGAATATTACTCTATTAAATAAGAAGTTACCCCATAACTTGAATAATAAAACGGGGGGATGCCAGCTTTATTGGCATCATGAATAAGATTTCCTCACTGTGTTCAGCGGGAGACGGGAGACGGGATTGAAAGCGCGAGGAAACGAAGGTACGAAAGCGCGTAATTAATGGATGATGGATGATGGATAATGGATAATTTTACAGCCTGCGGCTGATGAAAAAAAGTAAAATATAGGCATATATTATTTCAAAAATGGGCAAAAATGTTACTTTATGCTGTAACTTATTAAAAGAAATATAGTTATGAAGTAACATTCTGGTAACATTTGGTAACATTTCTAACATTTATCTATCTGTAATGCCAGGAAGGAATGGATGATTCTGAATAGAAGAGGAGCTATTTTTACCACAGAGATCATTAAGGACACGACTTCAGGGCTGAAAGACTTCATGACTGATAGACTGGATTAATTTCAATTCACGATTCACGGCTCTCGGCTCATGGCTCACGGTTCACGGTTCATGACTCACGCTGTTCATGTCCTTTATAGAAAACTGCGTTTTCTTGCATTAGCGGGAGCTAATGCACTCCATAAACCAGCACTTCTCCCGTCTCACGCTGATCATTTCCTTTATAGAAAACTGCGTTTTCTTGCATTAGCGGGAGCTAATGCACTCCATAAATCAGCACTTCTCCCGTCTCACGCTGATCATTTCTTTTATAGAAAACTGCGTTTTCTTGCATTAGCGGGAGCTAATGCACTCCATAAACCAGCACTTCTCCCGTCTCACGCTGATCATATCCTTTATAGAAAACTGCGTTTTCTTGCATTAGCGGGAGCTAATGCACTCCATAAATCAGCACTTCTCCCGTCATTTCCTGAGGTATTGGTATGCCCATTATCTTTAAGATGGTTGGTGCCACATCTGCCAGTTTGCCGGATTTTACCTGATAATTTTCAATATCCCGCAGTGAAATGATCACCGGCACGGGATTGGTGCTGTGCTGGGTGAGAATATTGCCGTCTTTATCCAGCATTTCATCGGCATTTCCGTGATCGGCGATGAGTATTACGTTGTAATCATTTGCTATTGCAGCCGGGATCACTTCTCCCAGGCATTTATCAACTGTTTCCACTGCTTTTACCGCTGCCGGGAAAACGCCTGTATGCCCGACCATATCGGGATTGGCAAAATTGGTAATGATCAGAGAATATTTACCGGAAGTCAGTGCTTCCACGAGTTTATCTTTCACGCCAAAAGCGCTCATTTCCGGCTGCAGATCATAGGTTGCCACTTTGGGTGAAGGAACCATTATCCGTTCTTCACCTGCAAAAGGTTTTTCCACTCCGCCATTAAAAAAGAAGGTCACATGGGCATATTTTTCAGTTTCTGCCAGGCGTAACTGCTGCAATCCCAGATCAGAAACCACTTCGCCCAGAATTTTCTTGAGTTTATGCGGAGGAAAAGCTACTTCCACCAGACCACTAAATTCTATGTCATATTCACTAAAGGTAACATATTTCAGGTTTTGGAATTTCTTAACCGGAAAATGAGCGAAATCGTGCATTATAAAACAGCGGGTCAGTTCTCTTGCCCGGTCTGCCCTGAAATTGAAAAAAATGATGCTGTCGTTATCTTCGACAGTTGCCACAGGTTCACCGTTTTCGGTAATGAGGCAAGGTAAAACGAATTCATCGGTTATATCTTTGGCATAACTTGCTTCAATTGCTTCGGCAGCACTCCCGAATTTTTCGCCATCACCATTCACGATGGCATTATAGGCTTTAGACACTCTTTGCCAGCGGTTATCACGATCCATGGCATAATATCTGCCACTGACGGAGGCAATTTTTCCTGTGCCGATTTTCTGCATTTTCTCTTCCGCTTCTGCCAGAAATTCCTTTCCGCTATGAGGCAAAGTATCCCTTCCATCCATAAAAGCATGCAGAAATACATTTTTTATGCCTTTCCGGGCGGCAAGTTCCAATATTGCCCAGAGATGCACATTATTACTATGCACATTACCATCAGATAAAAGCCCGAACAGATGCAGACTGCTGTCATTTTTCAGACAATGCTCAACCGCGTCATTCAAAGCTTTATTGGCAAAAAAAGTACCTTGTTCAATCTCATTATCAATGAAAGTATTTAACTGCCACACGGTTCTTCCGGCACCGATATTCATGTGTCCTACTTCCGAATTACCCATGATCCCATCCGGTAAACCCACCGGTCTGCCGCAGGCAAGCAACTGGTTATGCTGATTTTCATTAATATATTTATCATAATTCGGTTTATGCGCTGCTGCAATAGCATTCCCATAATCCGATGTATTAATGCCAAACCCATCCAGGATCAGCAATAAAGCTTTTTTATATTTCATAATTTTCCTCATTATTTTATATTTTAACCAGGGCAGGGATGCCCTGAAAACGTTCCCAGACCATCCCTGGTCTGATTACTTTTCCTTCGATTCACGACTCACGTCTTCTTCACACTCTCCCGATCCCAAAATATTCAAATCCCAGTTCTCTAACTTCCTGAGGATTATAGAGGTTCCTGCCATCAAAGATCACGGGATTTTTAAGCAGTTCTTTAATGCGGTCAAAATCGGGATTACGGAACTGGTTCCATTCCGTGACCAGTAAAAGTGCATCCGCACCCTCACAAACTTCATAATTATCATCACCATAAACAAGGTTCTGGTTGTAGCCTAAAGCAATTTCCGCTGTCTCTCTGGCAACCGGATCATAAGCCTTAACTTTTGCTCCCAGTTTAATGAGTCCGTTAATGATCTCAATCGAAGGTGCTTCCCGCATATCATCTGTTTTCGGTTTAAATGCCAATCCCCAGACTGCAAAAGTCAATCCATAAAGGGTTTTTCCAAAATAAGCTGTAACTTTTTCCACGAGGCGGAGTTTCTGATCGTTATTAACTGCATCCACGGCTTCCAGCACTCGTACATGCGTATCTTCCTTTTCCGCCATTTTGATCAGCGCTTTCACGTCTTTGGGGAAACAACTGCCCCCAAAACCTACGCCTGGATAGATGAACTGATAACCAATGCGGCTATCGGAGCCTATACCTTGACGCACATCCGCCACATCTGCTCCCAGTTTTTCACACAAATTGGCAATATCATTCATAAAGGAAATTTTCGTCGCCAGCATGGCATTAGCGGCATATTTGGTCATTTCAGCGGAACGAACGCTCATAATAATTGTCTTTTCACGGGTGCGGCTGAATGGCTGATACAGTTCATGCATTATTTCAGTAACTTTTTCACTATCCGTGCCCACGACCACGCGATCCGGTTTCATGCTGTCAGCAATTGCCGAACCTTCCTTAAGAAATTCCGGATTAGAGACCACGTCGAACTTATAATCCACACCTCTTTCATCAAGAATTTCCTGAATTGTTTTCTTTACCAGGTCAGCAGTTCCTACGGGAACAGTGGATTTATCGACGATGATTTTATATCCATTCATATTGCGTGCGATATCACCTGCCACAGCCAGCACGTATTGCAGGTCAGCTGAACCATCTTCACCGGGAGGAGTGCCAACGGCAATAAAACAGATGTCCGATTTTTCCACGGCAAAAGCGATATCAGTTGTAAAAACCAGGCGCTTTTGTGCCGTATTACTATTAACCATATCTCCCAGACCTGGCTCCCAGATGGGAATTTTACCATTTTTCAACATCTCGATCTTACGGGTATCTTTATCCATGCAGATCACACTGTTACCCATTTCCGCAAAACAGGTTCCAGTCACCAGACCCACGTAACCTGTTCCAATGACGGTCAATTTCATAATTCCTCCGAATTATACATTTTATTATTATTAAACCATTTCAGGAATTCTCTGATTCCGGCAGAAAATTCAGTTTTGGGAACATATCCCAGCATTTTTTTTGCTTTGCTAATATCGGCAAAAGTTTTTTCCATATCTCCCGGCTGAGCTGGTAGCCATTTATAATGACCCTTGATTCGCATCTCATTTTCCAGTGTTTTAACCATTTCCAGCAAAGTTATTGTCTGTGATTCTCCCAGATTGATGACCTCATAAATGTTATTATTCTTAACAAAATCAATCGCGCCAGTAATACCCTTGATAATATCTTCTATATATGTATAATCGCGGGAAGTGCTGCCATTTCCAAAAAGCGGCAATTCTTTGCCCTCACTCAATAATCTGGTAAATTTATGAATTGCCAGATCCGGTCGCTGTCGTGCTCCATAAACGGTAAAAAACCGCAAGCAGATGATGCTCATCTCAAAATTATGATGATATGTATGACACAGCAGCTCCCCTGCTTTTTTAGTCGCTGCATATGGTGAAATGGGATGATCAACACTATCTGCTTCTGAAAAAGGAACTTTGTCATTATTGCCATATACGGAAGATGAGGAGGCAAAAATTAATCTCTTCACACCGTAATTGCGGCAGTTTTCCAGAATATTCTGTGTCCCGTTGATGTTTACGCTGCTGTAATAAACCGGATTATCCAATGATGGACGCACTCCAGCCATCGCTGCCAGATGAATGACCAACTCAATTTTTTCCTTTTGAAAAATACCGTCAGTCAGCTCAATATCGCGAATATCACCTTCCACGAGATGGAAACTATCATTTTTCAGGCAGTTTGCTATGTTTTTCCATTTAATCTCAGGAGCATAAAAATCATTAAAATTATCCAGATTGATCACAACATGCCCTTCCGCAAGCAATCGTTCGCAAAGATGTGAGCCAATGAAACCGGAACCGCCTGTAACCAGGATTTTCATTTTATTTCCTTAATCTACAGTTCAAACTGCAATCTGTAAAGCGTCTGATAACGCTCATTAGAATTCAGCAATTCCTGGTGAGTGCCAATTCCCACGATTTTACCAGCATCCAGAACCACAATTCTGTCGCTATTTAAAATTGTGGAAAGCCGATGGGCTATCATAACAACAGTCCGAGCCTGCGTTGCCTGCTCAATTGCCTGCTGCACTTTCAATTCCGCTTCCGTATCCAGAGCGCTGGTTGCTTCATCAAAAATCAAGATGGGCGGATCTCCGGCAATTGCTCTGGCGATGCATAATCTTTGCTTCTGACCACCGGATAGATTTGCTGCCTTTGTATCCAGCCTTGTATTATAACCATCCGGCAAAGGACTTATAAATTCATCGGCATTTGCTATTCGTGCCGCTTCCTGGGCTCTTGCCATATCTATCTTCTGCAGGGAACCATAAGCAATGTTGTTATAAACTGTATCGCTGAATAATATTGATTCCTGCGTGACAGTTCCGAAAAGAAGTCTCAGATCACTGAGCTTAATGTTTTGTAAGGGTATTCCATCGATCCTGATCTCACCTTCACTCGTATCATACATCCGCGTCATAAGATTGGTAATAGTCGTTTTCCCGGAACCGCTGCTGCCGACTAAAGCAACTTTTTCACCCCTGGTTATCTTCAGATTTATGTCATTCAAAACGGTTTTATTGCTGTTATAGGAGAACGAAACTCCCGTAAACTCGATCTGGCTCTCAAAGGTTTTCTTTTCTATGGCTCCAGGAGTATCAGTGATGTCCGTGTGTTCATCCATTATCTCATATATTCGATCAGCTGAAACCAGTGCTTTGCGTAAACTGGCATAAGTTGTTGTTAACTGTTTGACGGGATGCAGCATGGAAAAAATAGCAAATAGAAATGCCATGAAACTGCCGAAAGAAAAACCGCTATCGGGAGTTAAAACCAGTCTGCCGCCTATAATTAAAACTAAACCACCTATCAGGGTGCTGTTCAATTCCGCTAACGGTACATTGATCAAGCCATATAACCGGGAACGGAACCAGAAATGAAAATGCTGGTCATTTATCTCCGAAAAACGCTCAAATTCTCTCTTTTCACGCGCAAATGCCTTCACTATACGGATGCTGCTCAACATTTCTTCCACATAACTGAACATCTGGGATATCTTTGCCTGGATTCGTTTGGCATATTTCTTGATCTTGTTGCCTAATAGAGATATAAGCCAGGAAAACAGCGGTAATATTATAATGGATATTAAAAAAAGCCGCATATTGATGCTCATAGCGGTAATCATATAAACCACGATCAGAAGTATATTCTGCAATGACTTGAAAAAGGCGTCTATGAACATCGTGCCCACAATTTCAATGTCATTCATCATACGCACGATGGAATCGCCTACCCGGTTTTTATTGAAAAATGCCAGACTCTGATAGATATATTTATGATATAGCTGATTTCGCATCTCACGCACGGTGTAACCCTGCAGATAGGCAAATGAGGAATTCTGCCCATAAAAAAAGATATTTTTGATTATTGTCAAAACTATAAAAGCGATGGAAACCATCCATAAAAGCATTACGGGATCAGCCTGCTGCATACTCAGATTTAATTTATCAAGCCAGGGCTGGTAATATTCGGCATTAAAGAGTTCCTTAAAACCGGATGCACCGGATATAAAGCCGCTGATCACTTCACCTGCGGCTAAGCGGAATTCGGTAAAATTATGATATTGGATCGCTGTTTTATTACCGCTGAAAACATTATCCAGCAAGGGTATGACCATTAAAATGCTCACACCGCTGAATACTGCGAATCCAAGTGAACAGAGTAATCCCAGCAAAATATTGCCCCAACGGGCCAGCGTTATCCTGTATATCTTACCTAAGTTCTTCATTTATCCTCTTTTAGGTTCAATTATCCTGAAATATTTAATTTCTGCACTCGACCATTACTGTCAATATCTTCCTCACTTGAAAGTAGTCAGTAACCTTGATTACAACTAAAAAGAGCAAAAATAATAAGACTATTATTCACCTGTAGCACAGACGTCCCGTCTGTGAACCACTCTGGTATATTCCAGAAAATCAAAGTAAAATCCTCCAGTCTCCAAAAAAGCCACAGACGAGACGTCTATGCTACAAGATGTTTGATAACTTGAGAAAATCAGAGATTACAAATACTCGATACAAGACTTTCGAAGCGGTAAAATCGGAGGTGGCCTGTTTTTTTTCTTGACTGGAAAGAAGGTGAAATGTTAGCGAAATTAGATTAATAAAGAAAATAATCGGAGGAATAGAATGAAAAGAATAATTTTTGTGGTAATACTGGTTGCCCTGGTCGGGTCACTTTTTGCGGGACGTTCGGCAACACCGCATCCTGTTTATATTGAGTTGCATGATTCGGAAGGTAATTTGCCGAATGCCGATAGTCTGGAAGTAAATTGCTGGCTGAATCATAAACCGGAACAGATCCTTACTATGGAAGATAGTAATATACTTTATCCCATTAAAGACGTTTTTTTACAGATACAATGTTCTGGTTTCAACAGCTGGGACGCTGGTGACACGCTGCATGTGGAAGTTACTGATAAACTGACGCAGGAATTTATAAAACTCGAACTGGAATTGAATTTTGATAATTACCAATTATTCCCAGGTAACCATCTACAGAAACCGGAGAGCAAGGAATAATGTCGAATAGAGCAGTCATTATATTATTTTTCCTGGCAGTATGCACCATATTACCGGCGATGCCGATCTGGGATATCACAGTATATCCAACCAGTACGGTAGCCTATGGTATGGTGACAATAGCCGGTGAACCGGCTGAAGCTGGAGATATAGTTTATGCCTTTGTCCATCGGGAATGCCGTGGAAAACAACCGGTTAAAGTAGCGGAAGATAAGGCAATTATGACAATGAACATACAGGGTCTGGATGACCATGAACCGGTTTATTTCAAAATCTGGGATGCCAGTGCCGATTCCGTTTTTGAAGTAAATTATACTACTTTTACAAAACCAAACCAGGATATCGGGTATCCTCCCGATTTGCTGCCCATTAATGGTGTTAAAGAACCCATAATATTCTATTTTCCACCGGAAGAACTGGAAATGCATCCCTATGAAATACGGCAGCTTGACGTTGGCTTCTATTGCAATACAGTAAATGGTGTTCAGGATTTGAGAGTATTTGGTAACGAAAATCTCGATGTGACGCCTGACGGATTACTTTTGAATATAGCTGCCATAAGTGACTGGACCGGGACTGAAGAAATTGAAGTGGAACTTCTGAATGACAAAGGAGAAGTGCTTAATTACGGGACAACTGCGATCATAGTGACGCCATAGACTTATTTTTCGGCAAGTTTTGCCTGCAGACGTTTGATTCCCGGTGCTCTATTGAAATATCGACTGGTATAATCATTTATGCCAGCCCAGATATCTTCACGCGAAAGACCTTTATTAAATAAACTAACAATGTGATTAAATGCAATTTCATAAAGCATATCGCTATATATCCAACCACTGATGTAAATATTCCTGCTGCAAAGAGCAGAAATCAGTTCTTCCGAATCAGACTTAAAATTCGCGATCAAAAAAGCACTGCCATCAACTGCCAGACAAAACCAGTCGAAATTCCAGGATTCATAAGTTCTGTCAGGCGGGGCATAAGATTGAAAAACAATAACGTTAAATCCTCTTTCTTGCCAGTTTTCAGAATTATTATTACCGGTTCCGAGAAGCACGATTTTTATTCCACGGGCAACAGCCTGGATTAAAGCAGTTTCAATCTGCCTGAGCTGCAAAAGGCAGGCATCCAGGAAAATTATCTCTTCTGCCTGTTCGATCATTTTTATGGCTTCTGTATAAACCTGACTTAAGGTATTCAACTTGTATATCTGGTCATCTTCCTCATCCTGACCCAGGTCTTTAAACGCTTTGCTGATCATATCCTTGCGGGTGAGAAATTCACGTTCCTTCTGATCAAGCACCTGTTCAATAGGAACAGCCCGGAATTGACGGTTGGTGCCATCACCCTGCAATTGCAGGATCACACCCTTCTGTTCCAGCGTTTTTAATGCCTGATATACGTTGGAACGTGATTTTCCCAGCAGACTGGAGATCTTGTAGCCCGTGATCGATGGGTTTTGCAGCAGGGTTAAATAGACGGCTGCTTCCACCTGGTTAAACCCGATATCAAGCAGCAGATTCTGTAATTTTTCCTTATTCATTTATCTACTTCCCTCTCTTAGTGTTTCCTGAGAGGAATACTATTTTAGTAAAGACGGATACGTCAAGCAATTTTCGCTTGACAGAAGTGTGGCAGTTTAATTAGTGTTCCTTATAGGTAACACTAATGAAGTCCTAAGGAGTTTAAAGATGGTAAGGAAGGTAATGATAAGTATCTTTTGCTGCATTATATGCGGTTTTCCGGCAATATTAAGGAGTGTCGCGATGTTTGAGGAGCAGACTTTGCTGGCTAATACAAATGGTGCCTGTGCTTTGGCAGTAGCAGATTTTAATCTTGATGGGACTCAGGATATCGTTTATACCTGTTATCAGAGTCATCATATTCAATGGTTGGAAAATGACGGTGAGTTGAATTTCACATCACACATGATAACAGAAGGTTTCACGAATGCCAAGGCGATAGACGTAGGTGACATCGATCAGGATGGTTATCCTGATTTTGTTGCCACAGCATATGGAGCGGGAATCATTGCCTGGTTTCACAATGACCAGAATGGTAATTTTACTAGATATGATTTAGCGGGTGATTGGGTGAATCCTGGTTATGTGCAGGTGAAAGACCATTTGAATGATATTTTAGTGGATATGAATTCTGATGGGGAAGTAGATATTCTGGCAACTGCGTGTCTTTCGGGTCGGCTGGGCTGGTTTGAAAATGATGGTGCTGAGAATTTTACGGAACATATCATCAGAGACGGCTGGACGCGCGTAAGTGGAGTTTCAGCGATAGATATTGATGGTGACGGAGATATGGACATTATGGCCGCAGCGCAGGCAGGAGGTATCTGCTGGCTGGAAAATACGGGAGATCCCGAAAATTTTCCGGAACATGTGCTTTTTACAGAATGGGATAAACCGAACTGGATAATGGCAGGTAACATCAATTCTGATCAGTATATTGATTTTGTGGCAACTTCCTGCGGCAACAGCGATGCCGTGGGCTGGTTTGAAAATAATGGCAGCCAGGAATTTACGTTGCATCTATTAAAAGATAATTATAATGGAGCGCGGTGCCCCGTTTTGAGTGATATTGATGAAGATGGTGATATGGATATTTTTTCAATAGCCTGGCAGGGGGCTGAGGTTTCTTTTTTTGAAAACGACGGGGAGGAGAATTTTACTGAGCAAGTAATCAGCACCAGTGCTTATGACTTGCTGAAACTATTTATAACGGATCTGGACGGGGATAATGACTTGGATATTGCTGCCTGTGCGGCAGTCGCCGGCAACCCTGATCTGCGCTGGTTTGAAAGCCTCGATAATTTTCTGCTCTGCGATTTTTCTGCTTCAGTAACAAATGGTCATGCACCATTGAATGTGGAATTCATACCGGCAGTTTACAGCAAACCGGAAGTGTTTTCCTATAGCTGGGATTTTAACAATGATGGTGTTATTGACAGCAGTGATCCGGCTCCGGTATTTCAATATCTGCAATCGGATTATTATGATGTAAACCTGAGCGTGACAAACGGCTATACTCTGGAAAGCGTTACTAAAGAAGAATATATACGCGTATTTGATGGAGAAAGCGCTTTGCGGTTTACGGCGGGAAATAATCATGTGCAGATTCCGGCAATTCCTGAGATAAATTTTGTGAACACATTCTCCATCGAAGCCTGGATTTGTCCTGATGATTATGGTTATAATCCTACGACAGGAATGGGTAGAATTCTTGATAAGGACAAAATTTCAATTTTTTTATGTAATAATTATCCCTTATACAATTCTCATAGTCTGGTAGTGAAGATGGTTCATGCAGGTGGGAGTATCAGTGCAGTTACCACGCCGGAAAATTCCATAAATCTGACTGAAGGCAGGCATATAGCCGTTACTTATGACGGTGAGGGAGAGCTGAAAATCTATCTGAACGGCATTGAGCAGCAGTTAACGGTGCAATCCGCTCCCGCAGGTGTTTTGGAAGATAATGCAGATATTGATTGTTTAATTGGTAATCACCTTTCACTGAATGCGGCATTTACCGGGATCATTGATGAAGTAAGATTGTGGAATGTAGTGCGTAGTCAACAGGAAATTCTGGAAAATATGACACATTATGTCACAGGAACGGAAGCCGGGCTGGCTGGTTACTGGAGTTTCAACGAAGGTTGCGGTGAACAGGTTTATGATTTTTCAGTTAATCAAAATACTGGCGAAATGATAAATTGTATCTGGGAACAGGGCACGCCCTTTGATCTGGGAACAGATACTGAGGAAAATTATATCTGGGATCACGAGCCGGAAATAAGAGTATTTCCCAATCCTTTTAATCCGGAAACCCGAATAACATTTTCTCTGGCAGATGGGGAAGAGGTGCAAGCGGGGATTTATAATATGCGTGGTCAACTGGTGAGAATGCTGCTGGCAGAATTTTTAGACAGCGGAGAGCACAGCGTCATCTGGAATGGCAGAGATTTTTCAGGTAAAGCAGTGAGTTCCGGAATTTATTACCTGCGTCTGCAAAAAGGCAGGCAACAGTTTCTGAAGAAAATTATGCTGATCAAATAAAACTTCCCCCCTGCGTCCTGTTATTTTTAAGGCAGGATGCGGGGGGAAAAATTTAGTTAAAACAGAGTATAGGAAAGATTAATTCCCAGGTTTTCCTTAATGCGGAAATCTTCATCAATTTCTTTATCATAGAGCATTTCGAAATAGAATTTTATGCCAATATAAGAGCTGAGTTTAAAAGTGAGATTATTTACAAATTCCACATCCATTGCTTTCCAATAGTCACTGCCATTATCTTCGGAAGTCAATAGAGCCTGGTATAAGCGGAGTTTACTGTCAAATTTACCCAGTTTTGAAGGGAATGTGTACCAGTAGGAAAGCACCATTTCAGCACCGGCATTATAATTGTCATCAATATCGGCATGCTGATCAAGGAATTGCTTATAAGCGGCACCCAGGCGAGTTTCCAGATTCTGTATTTCCTGATTTATCAGGATTTTCCTGGCACCCAGACTGAACGTGAGGATGTTAGGATTAAGATAAAAATCATCATCCGGAACAGTATTGTCATAGAAACGGCTTTCCCAGCGGAAAGCAGCAAAAGGATCAACGAATTTCTGAAGGGTGAAGGTGAGCATATTTTCATAATCGATCAAGTCGGTTGATATCAGAGGTTTCTGCCAGTATAGTTCATTCATCGCATCTCGCACCTGTGAGTGAGTTTGCCCGAAGGCCAGCTGGAGAGAATTTTTATCATATAGGGTTTTGTTAAGCTGCTTCTCCATAATGAAGTTGAAGCTGGCTGTCCAATTAACATTGCCCATTTCTGTGCCATCCCAGTTATCGGAATAATAAGTCTGGCTGAGGAGAAGATTAAAATCTCCTGTTTTTTCCCAGCCCTCTGCAAATAAAGTGAGTGTAAGCAGCAGGCAAAGAATAATTACTGTCTTTCTCATAAAAACTCCTTAGATCATTTTTTAAGATTAACGTCCATCTGCTGAAAGGGTATCACGATTTCTGCCTTATCGAAGGCAGCCTTTACCTGTTCCATGATATCGAAATACAAATCCCAGTAATTTACAGCTTCTGCCCAGATGCGCACAGTGATATCAATTGAACTGGCAGCGAATTTGCCCGTGCGGATAAACGGCGCCGGATCAGCAAGTGCTTTGGGGTGTTCGGCAGCTACGGCAGCAATAATTCCCTTTGCTTTCTCGATATCAGTATTATAATCAACACCGAACACAAAATCAACACGACGCAGTTTTTCTGCTGAATAATTTGTGATATTATTATTGGAAACATTGCTGTTTGGCAGAATGATTCGTTTATTATCCGGTGTATTCAGGATAGTATTGAAGATGCTGATCTCTTTAACAGTACCCATAATGCCCCCGGTTTCAATGAAATCACCAATTTTATAGGGTTTGAGGAAATTGATAAGCACACCCCCGGCAAAATTGGCGAGACTACCCTGCAATGAAAGACCTACCGCCAGTCCCATTGCGCCAAGGATAGTAACAAAAGCCGTCATTTTGATGCCTACTATGGAAGCACAGGTGATAAAAAGCAGGAATTTAAGGGCAAAGCTGAGAAGTGAAATGATAAATTTCCTAAGAGTTATTTCCACATTGGATCGTTCCATACCCTTGCCAATGACCTTGTTAGCGAGCTTAATAATATATAGCCCTACGACCCAGATAATTACAGCAAGCACAAATTTACCGCCGTATCTGATCATCAGATCAATAAATTTTTCCCAATATAACTGGAAATTGAAATTATCCAGATTCATGAAGTACCTCCATATATTTATTTTTAACCAAATAGTAATGAAAAATAACGATTAGTCAAACAAAAAAGGAAAAGACTCTGCCGGTAAGAGCCTTTTCCAGTTCCAATAAAAGAAAGTATAAGAAATAATTTCAGACTTTCAGAAGAACTTAAGCTAAGCCGGAGCTTAAACATTGAATCCTCTTCTGAAATTCCTCTCTGAAATTACTCTACGAATCAACATTAAACAGATGGCAAAATGTAGTCAAATTCATTTTTCGCCAGCTTTATTAGTCATAACAAAAAAAAATGAATAATCAATTCAAAATTCAGGAATTAGGTCACCAATATGTTACTGAGAATACATGAAAAAAAATAAACACGTAATACTTTCGGAATAATTATTATAAACGGGCAACAAATATTCAGCATCAGGAAATGGTGATAAAGAGTAAAATAACTGCCAAAAAAACGAAAAAGCCTTAAATTATTTGACAAAGTGATACTGATTGGCAGCTATGTTGCCACAGGAGTTAGAATGAAAGATAAGAAAATAGGGGAACAGATATTTATTCGTCTGGAGCGCGGCGAGGAAATAATCGGGCAGCTTCTGGCAATAATCCCGAAATACGGGATCAAGCTGGGAAAAGTGAGTGGAATTGGTGCCTGCTCACAAGTGACGCTGGGTAATTTCGATGTCAATGAGAAGAAGTATAATAAAGCAACTCTTTATGGCAGCTTTGAGATCACGAATCTTGCCGGCAATATCAGCGAAATGGCTGGTGAACCATATCTGCACGTTCATGTAACTCTGGGTGATGAGGAACTTCGCTGTCGCGGCGGACACCTGAATGCAGCGACCGTGAGTGCCACCTGTGAATTGATTATAACTATTTTCGAAGGTGAGCTGGAGAGATTTCGTGATGAATCAAGTGGACTCAATTTCTGGAAACTGGATTAATATGAAATATTTTACCGTTATTTTTATAATCGTCATCTCTTTTAATGCCGTAATAGCCTGTACCATTGGTGTAGCCAGCGGTGATGTGACCTCTAATGGAAGACCGCTTATCTGGAAAACCCGCGATATAGCAGCTTTCCCGGATAACTTTCTTGCCTGGGATAATGAGGCTGACATCGGTTTTCTTTATGTGCGTGATTTCCGTGACAGTTTAGCCTGGATGGGTATGAATGAAAAGGGTTTCTGCATCGTTAATTCTTACGTGGAGAGAGAAATTGAACGCCCAATTTTTAATAATGGTGCCTTGATGTTTCATCTGCTGGGGCATTGTGCCACGATTGAGGAAATGGATACTTTACTGGATACTCTCAATATATCAGAACAGGTGCTTTCCGGTAATTTTGCAGTGATTGACAGTACCGGTGCTGCTGCCTTATATGAGATTTCCTGGACGGAAGTTGATAAATATGATGTAGCAGACTCCGGTAACGGTTTTCTGATCCGAACGAATTTCTCTTTGCTCAGTGGAGGCAGCGACGGGATTGAGCGCTATCAGAGGTCTCTGGATATAATTTCCGGGCTTGTTGAGGAAAATATCCTGGATGCGGAACACCTGATGCAGGAGCATTTTCGTGATTTTTCTGATGATTTGAGTGTCGGCGTTTCCGTGCCTTATGAGGGCAGGTGGCTGGCTGATCGACCCTGGGGTTACATTAAAAGCAACGTGAGCATTGCCCGTGGTATTGCCGCCTCAAGCATTATTATGGAAGGTGTTTTGCCGAGTGAAAAAGCTGAAACTACAACTATGTACACACTTCTGGGGAATCCGGCTGTATCTGTTTTTCTGCCGTTATGGGCTACAGGATCATTGCCACAACAGGTTACAGGAGAAACGACTTCTGAAATTACCGAGTCTGCTAATTTTCTAAAAAACCTCGTTTTTAATTATTCTGAAAATTCATATTATCTTGATAGTTATGATCTTATTGAACCGGGACATACCCGTCTCTGGGATCTGCTTCTGCCTTTTGAAAATGAAATGAGAGTGGCAGTTGCAGAATTTTTACCGGAATGGCGTAATGGCAATCTCACGGCAGATAATGCTGAGTTATTAAGTGAAGAATGGGCATATCTGGGAAAAACACTTCTTGATAGTCTGGCTGGTTACACGTCGCAACAGGTCCTCGCGGAATTCAGTGTGTCCAATAATTACGGCGGCTATCCCTTATCAGTATATTTTGAGGATAGAAGCCTGCATTATCCCACCTCGATTTTGTGGGATTTCACGAATGACGGGATTTATGAAGTGACTGGAACTTCCTCTCTTGTCTGGGTTTATGAAGACCCCGGAATATATTCGGTGAAGCTGTTAGTTACTAACAGTGTAAGCGTTGATGAAATCCTGTTAGAGGATATTGTTCAGGTTAATCAAACGGCTTCAGATAATACTTCGCTGGCCACTGCACCTCTCATCCTGGGTAATTTTCCTAATCCCTTCCGTCCTGGAAATCAAAGACATTATTATACCGAAATATGCTTTTACCTGTCCGGCAACAGTAATAACCTGTCACTCGATATCTTTAATCAGCGGGGACAGAAAGTATTGCACAAGGAATTCGCCGACACATTGCAGGCAGGTATTAACAGCTGGAACTGGGACGGCAAAGATGCCCGGGGAAAATTCGTTTCCAATGGTGTTTACCTGTATAAACTCACTAATAAAGGACTGGAAAGCGAAACCGGGAAACTGACCATAATTAAGTGAACAGTGAACAGTGAACAGTGAACAGACTTATTTCTAATCACGAGTCACCAGTCTCGAGTTTCGAGTCTCGAGTTTCGAGTCCCTAGTCCCGAGTCCCGAGTTTCGAGTCCCAAGTCCCAAGTCCCAAGTCCCAAGTCCCTAGTCCCTAGTCCCTAGTCCCAAGTCCCTAGTCCCAAGTCCCTAGTCCCAAGTTCCAAGTCCCGAGTCTCGAGTCACGAATTACTAATCATAATACCTGAACAAAGTGATTATCTGTGATGCTGAGATATTTGTACCGTTTATTATGGCATTAATACTTCCGATAGATATTCCCGGTGGTGCAGGTATCGGAGCAGGGCACTCATATTTGAAATATCCCACGTCTTTATATAATCTGCCCAAATCTCCGTCATAAGGTCCGGTATAGCCATCGTTATGGTCTGTTGGTATTTCCGCATTTATACCAGTAAAATCATATAGTTCCAGATAATATGGATCAATGTCATCCAGGATGGGATGTATGCCATTCTCACCTTCATCGGTGGGAAATCCAAGTGAAGTGGTAAAGATTATTCGCTGTTTATTAACAGGATTATTCTGTCCGTCACGCACACGAAGCCGGCACTGCGTATAAAGTATTTCTTCGGAATAATTATTCTCAGTCCAGTCAAGATGTGCAGGGACGCAGATCATGGTGAGTTCTCCGAATTGCAGTGGGAGGGTCAATTCTTCTTCAAAATCTATTATGCCCATATCTAAGTTAACCGTAATTGTTTCATTGGTGAAGCTGCCGTCATATATTATCGTGGTGAAAGCAGTTCCTGCAACCTGATCTCCCTGCTGATTAGAATTTCCCACATAAGCATTCTGACCGTTTATGGTCACGTAATCATATTCCTGATCGAGTGAAAAAAATACCGCAAATCCATTAAGGACAGGATTTCCATAACTATCAGTAATTAAAGCAGATAACTGAATCATCCAGGTGCCGTCTCCCATATCTATGCCGGTATTTGTGCCGCCTATACTAAGGATTACGTTTGCCGGAGGACCTGCCACTAAAAGATAATCATAAACATCGTCAGAAAATATCTGTCCGTCATCGAGTCTGCTCCAGGCTTCAATCCGGACTGCTCCGGGAATTATTCCCGTATTTATATTTACAGTGGCAGAACCGTTTTCTGCCGTCACGCTGGTGGAATCCGTGAGATTATATACAACGTTATTAATATTTGTGCCTTGCGGATCATTTCCTTCCGGACGTTCCAGAAATCTGAACCATACTTCTTCCTCTGTGTTTATTCTATTTCCAAATCTGTCATACAGATTAGCAGTTAATTCGTAATGATAAGAACCTGTCCAGTCAGGCACCAGTTCATAATCTTCAAGGATCAGATTGTGCAGAATGTCAGGTTCTATTATGATCTGTGCATGACTAATAACATTTTCTACAATAATGGTTATATCTGCTATTCCAGCAGTCATTCCAGGTGAAAAAGCGGACATTGCTCTTCCGGTGCTGTCCGGAGAAACAGGGCTGACTGTTTCACCCAGGCTGCTTTCGAAATAAACAATATTATCCGAATCGGCAGGATTGCCATAACAATCGAAAATCTCTGCTATGATCAGTAGATCATCGGGATTACCAGCCGTTATAGAATATTGTTCCGCGCCTTCCTGATTAACTATCAATACGTTCATTTCAGCAGGATTTCCCGGCATGATCAATATTTCGTCAGTTGCCGTCATTCCTCCGCCGCTAACAGTAACAACATTTGTTCCCAAAATTTCACCGGTATTCAGATAGACTTGTGTTGAGCCATTCATTGTTTCTTTTATCATTGATGAACCAAGACTTGTGGCATCTTGCAGGCTTTGCTGAAAAAATCCCTTTTCCGTTGTAAAGCTTAAATATGTTCCGTCCGGGACTGCTCCATTTTCATCACCAGCATAAGCAAATATCGTAACCACGCTGTTGACTTCCTCTTCCTGAACGGCTATATCAATAGATAGATCTGTGAATGGCAATGATGGTGCTATGGTCACGGTTACGGTGGAATCAGACATTCCGATACCGGCATGAATTGTTGCCAGACCCGTTTCTCCCGTATCCCGGAAAATTGTTCGGGCAAAACCCAGCGAATCAGTAACAGCCGGTGAATTTACTAATCCCAGATCGCTGCTGAACTGAACACTTTGACCTACTGCAGCATAACCGTTCTGATTGATAATTCGGGCAATGATCTCACTTGATGTCAGCCCTTCATCTGCATAGATCAAGGGCGGTGATGCTTCCATATATTGAATTTCATAATTCGGATAAGGAAATATTTCCACGGTTGTATGCAGCCCTTCATCATAGGCACCTTCCAGGTAGGCAGAAATGTGAGCTACACCTGTTTCTCCCGTGTCATAAAATCCGGTCTGGGCGATCCCGTTTTCATCAGTATATTCCTTTTCCCAGATATATCCTTTTGTTGTAACGAAATGAACGGCTATATACTGTCCCGGAATACCACCTTCGTCCATCACTGTTGCTGTAACAATTGCGCGCGTGGTCTCTATACTGTCCGCATAAATAGCACCCGGTTCCACGACCAGTGAGGTTATCCTGAAACCATCATCACTTCTATGATCACACCCGGTAATCATAATAGTTATAAGAATAACTAAATAAATTGAGAAAAAACCTATTTTTTTATTCATCGTCCATCCTCCATCGTCCATTATTAATCATAGTATCTGAACAGCGTCATCGTCTGGATTGACGATGTCGTCGTTCCGGATATTGTGGCAGTTATGGTCCCCGTCGTCATCCCCGGTGGTGCCGGTACTGGTGGCGGGCATTCATCTTTGTGATAACCGGCATCTTTATAGAGCCGTCCCATATCTCCATCATAAGGTCCCGTGTAACCATCAGTATGATCAGTCGGGATTTCAGCATTTAAACCTGTGAAATCGTAAAGCTCCAGAAGGTAAGGTTCAATATCATCTTCCACAGGATGAATGCCATGAGTGCCGTCATCTGTGGGAAAACCCAGAGAAGTTGTGAAGATTATCCGCTGTTTATTAACAGGAGCATTCTGACCATCACGTACATTTACGCGGCACTGTGTAAATAGTATTTCTATATTAGAGTTTTCTTCTAACCAGTCAAGATGTGCCGGGACGCAGGTCATCGTTATCTCTCCATATTGCAAAGGTAAGGTCAATTCTTCCTCTGCTTCAAGTGGTCCTACAATATCTGCATGTAGAGTAATTGTCTCATTCGTGAATGCCCCATCGTAAACTAAACCACAGAACGCCGTTCCCGGAACTATTTCACCATTACTGTTCTCATTACCGACATAACCCAAACCTGAGATAGAAGCATATTCGGGATTATCTGAAAGTGAACAGAAAACTGCCAAATTGTCAACTATAGGATTATTCCAGGCATCAGTTATATAAGCACTAACATCAACTCTCCAAACTCCACCTCCTAAATCTTCTCCACTATCCATTCCTCCGATATCGAGATCAATGTTTGCCGGAACTCCCGGCAAAACAGCTATATTATAATTTACAGCAGAGATCATTTGTCCCGGTTGAGGTCTGCACCACGCTTCGATACCAATTTCCCCGGTTGTAGTTCCACTATAAAGTGATACGATTGCCGTTCCGTTTTCTGAAAAAGTGCTGGTGGAATCCAACAGGCTGTAAACTTCCTGATTTATATTGCAGCCTTCCGGGCGTTCCAGGAATCTGAACCAGACTTCCATCGGATAATCAATAAAATTTCCATACATATCAAAAAGATTAACTGTTATTTCTGTAGCTTGAGTCTCTCCGGCATATAAGAAAATCGGCTCCGGATCTGCAAACATCATATGATCTACCTGATCAGAGGTAATGGTAACATAAGTAGTATCAATAATTGATCCCAAAGTTGCCGTGATCTCAGCAATTCCGGGATAAATACCTCCCGTAAAGGTTGCAATTGCTATGCCATCATCAGCGGTAAGAACCTGGTTCATAATATTACCCAGAGTAGTTGCAAAAGTCACTGTGTAACCGCTTCCGGCAGCATTTCCAAAATTATCCGATAAATAAGCCCAGATCAAGAGTATCTCCGTGCCGCTTGCCGGGATTTCATTCTGAAATTCACCATCACTATTCCTGGGTATCAAATTAATTTGCGACGGGTTTCCCGGTAGAATTGTTATATCTTCTGAATCCGTCAGCAGCGTGCCTGCTCCATCCGCATCAATCTGCGCAGTAATTGTATTTTCCCCAGCCAGTGTTCCGGAATTAAAGAAGGCTCTTGCGATCCCATTTATAGTTGTTAAAGTAACTGTCTTTCCCCAGAAGGTTTCATCAGTCATACTCTCCTGAAAATACCCCAGCTCTGTAGAAAAGATTACTGGTGTTCCATCCGGCACTGCACCGTTAATGTTTTCGGCAAAGGCAAGAATCATGAGCACATTATCTACTCCCACACTTGAGGCTGGCAGATCAAGATTAAGCTCCAGCACGGGCAGCACAGGTATAATATTCACAAATATGGTTGTATCGGAAATCCCGATAGCTGCGTGGATTTCCGCTGATCCCACTATGCCTGTATCACGGAACATCGAGCTGGCAAACCCCAGCGAATCTGTTAAAATAGGAGAATCGATCAAACCGAGGTCAGAACCAAAATTCACACTCACACCTGTTGCTGCAAAACCATCCTGATCTTTCACCTGTACCGTAATTTCACTCTGGGTAATGCCGTTATCAGCATGAATTGTTTCTGGTATAGCGGCGATGCTGGTCATCTGATAATATGGATATGGGTAAATGATTAAATTCTCATGTCTGCCTTCATCATAGCAGTTTTCTATATATGCAAAGATATGTGCCACACCGGATTGACCCCGGTCAAAGAATTCAGTTATGATCTTTCCTTCCGCATTCGTATATTCCTTATTCCAGATATATCCAATATCTGTCTCAAAGAAAACAGCTATGCCTGCGGCAGGATATCCATCTTTATCTTCCACCGTCACAGTTACTTCCGCATATGTGATATCCAGACTGTCTGCATAGATGATCCCGGGATTTACGGATAGGGAGGTGATCTGAAAATTACTCTCATCACGATGATCACATCCGCTAAACAGGACGGCTAGTAAAACTGTCACTCCGAAAATAAACCTTGTCATCTCAGTTTTCATATTATACTCCTCTTTTAACGACTAACGATTCACGATTTAATCAAAATATCTGAAAAGATGGATAGTCTGATTCGCCGATGTAGTTGTCCCGAATATCGTTGCATTTATTGTTCCCGAAGTCATACCGGATCCTGCTCCTATTGGAGGTGGACATTCATATTTATAAAATCCGACATCTTTATAGAGCCTGCCCAGTGCACCATCGTATGGTCCGGTATAACCATCACTGTCGTCTGGTGGGTCTTCTGCATTTATATATGTGAAATCGAATAACTGCAGATAATATGGGTCAATTTCATCTTCCAAAGGGTGAATGCCATGTTCCCCCTCATCAGTGGGAAATCCAAGAGTTGTAGTAAATACTACCCGCTGATTATTAACCGGATTATTTTGTCCGTCTTTCACATTTATCCGGCATTGAGTATATAAAACTTCCTCTTCTGCATTTCCTTCATGCCAGTCAAGATGAGAAGGTACTAAGAGCATTGTGATTGAACCCTGCTGCAAAGGTAAAATTAAATCTTCCTGCTTATAAACGTTCCCTGCATCTACATTTACCGAGAACGACTCGTTTGTGTAACTTCCATCAAAAACTATGGTGCTGAAAGCTGTACCGGCTGTCTGATTGCCATCCATATTAAGATTGCCCACGTAGGCATTAGGACTATTGATCGCCACATAATCAAGTGTCGGATCGATAGAAAAATATGCTTCAATGCCATCTTCCACCGGATTTCCCCAGGTATCCATCACCAAAGCTGATAATTGTATTTCCCAGGTTCCGTCACCCAGATTGTCCCCGCTGTCGATCTCTCCCAGACATAAAAATATTTCTTCCGGCTGTCCGGCTTCAACAATTATGTTATGGAAAATCGCTGAAATCATTTCTCCCGGCTGTGCTGTGCACCAGGCTTCGATTCCTATGAATCCCGCAGTTGTGCCCGGATATATCCATATTGATGCATAACCATCTTCCGATATTATATTTACGGCATCCGTTAAATTATATACTTCCTGATTGATATTGCTGCCCTGGGGACTGTCACCCTCCGGTCTGTCGAAAAATTTGAACCACACTTCCACAGGAGTTGTGATCAGATTGCCAAATTGATCATGCAGGCTGATGGCTGATGCCACCGGGATATTAGTCCCCACGGTCAGCAGAAGCTGCTGATTTTCAAAAACTATATTATCCAGTCCGTCAGCGGTTATTGTTATTTGCCTGCTCTCTACTATATTTCCTGTTCTGACAGCAATCAATGCTGTTCCGGCAACAGGTCCCGCTGAAAAATGCGAGATGGCAATCCCATCATTCCCCGTTATAACAAGGCTATCCATGATTCCCAGGCTGCCCGTAAAAAACACCTGATTCCCGGCACTTACCGGATTGCCAAAATCATCTATGATCTCAGCCCTCACCTGCAGAATTTCAGGGCTTCCCGCTTCTATCACATCCTGTTCTATCCCGGCAGAATTAATTATGGTGACTGTCATTTCTGAGGGGTCACCTGCTTCTATATATAAAACTTCCGTGTCTGATATGCCATCTGATTCAGCAGTTAGCGGATTATTTCCCGGAATTATCCCTGTATTGAGATAGGCTTCTGCAATACCATTTATTGTCATTATACTGACCGTCTGTCCTAAATCATTTGCATTATTAGCACTTATCTGAAAATTCCCCATTATTGTCGTAAAATTGACTATGCTGCCATCAGGAACCAGTCCTTCCGCATTATAAGCGCGAGCTGAAATTGTTATTACTTCATTGACCGTTACTTCCCCAACCGGAAGATCGAGGATAAGATTCATCACAGGTAATGTGGGCAATATCAGCACTGAAATTGTGGAATCTGATATTCCTATCGACGCGATGATGGAGGCTGTACCTATTGTGCCGTCATCCCAGAATTCGGTTCTGGCATACCCCAGCGAATCCGTTACTGCCGGGGAATTGATATATCCGATATCACTGCTGAATTCCACTTCCTGCCCTCTGGCTGCGATATTATCCTGATCTTTGACCAGAACCCTTATCTCGCTGCGCGTGGCACCTTCATCTGCATATATCTCTGCCGGATCGGCTATTATATTCCTGATCGTGTAATGCGGATAGGGATATATATCAATTGTTTTATGCATACCATTATCATATTCGCCATTCAAATAAACAAAAAGGTGTGCCACGCCTGTTATACCAGTATCATAAAACCTCGTTGTCACCATCCCGGACTCGTTAGTTTCTTCTTTTGCCCAGATGTAACCGATATCGGTTTCAAAATTAACCGTCATGTTTTGCCCAGGATTCCCATCTTCATCTCCGACCCTTACGGTTACATTGGCATAAGTGGTCTCTATGCTGTCTGCATAAATAATTGCCGGATCAATAGTAACTGATATGATCTGAAAAGTACCCCGATTCCGTTCATCACAACCTGTCATCACCAGACCTGCCATAAGAATCATAAAAAAAATAATTGAAATTACTCTTACTTTTTCCATTGTATCCTCCTAAAATTTCCAATTCGTATAAAAACCAATCATTAATATCCTGTCAAGTTTTATTTACAAAATGAATAGTACACCCTTATCGGTGAATTTCTACTAATATGCTGTTCGGTAAATTTTTGGTTAAATACCACTACTCTGTTTCAGATTTTTTGCTTTAATATATTTTAGAAAATGTCCCGTAAAAACATGGAAAGGTTTTCAAAATACCTTTGGGAAATATCTATCAGGGGGAATAAAGAGACTTTAAGGAGTCTATAAGGTTAGTATGAACAGCCACAACAAAACACAATATAGCATTTTTTTGCCATATTGTGTCTTGTTGTGGCTGTAAAGACCAACCTTATAGGCTCTTTAATGGTTCTTATTGAATACAGAAAATGATAAAGTGAAATCCAGATTCCCTGAAAAAGAGTTTTACTGTAAAGATTTATTGAAGTCTCTGAATCATCATCACAAATAGTTGCAAATGTTAAATATTTATGAACCTTATGAAAATCAGACCAGGGATGGTCTGTAAACGTATCCAGGGCATCCTGCCCTGAATAATTTTCAATTATCAATTATCAATTATCAATTAAAAAAAGCCACCTCTCCTCAAGTTCATCCAAAAGCTTATTTATTTCTTCCTGTCTGTCAGTATTATTCTGAAAATCAGAAGCATTCATGTTTGCTGCATTTTCGTTGATCTGTTTTTCCAGTTCTACAGATTCTTTTTCCAAATTATCAATCTCCATTTCGATCTGTTCCAGTTTACGCTTCTGCATATATCCCATTTTACGTGGTTTGTTATCTGTTTTAGCCGCCGGCTGTTCTCTTTTTTCGGCTTCTTCTTCTTCGCGGAATCTTTTCACCAGTAGGTAATCGGAATAATTACCAGGAAATTTGATAATGCCTTTTGGAGTGAAAATGATCAGATAATCCACCACGCGGTCCAGCAGATAGCGGTCATGCGAAACGGTGAGTATGCAGCCTTTAAAGGCATCCAAGTAATCTTCCAGAATTTCCAGAGTGCGGATGTCCAGGTCATTGGTCGGCTCATCCAGGATAATGAAATTAGCGCCGAACATCAGAGAGGAAAGCAGAAAAAGTCTCTTTTTTTCCCCTCCGGAAAGTGATTTCAGTTTTGATTGCTGCAGTTTGCCGTCAAACAGGAATTTTTCCAGCATTTCGGAAGCGGAATGCAGAGCGCCATCTTTGGTGCGTATATGTTCCGCAAAATCACGGATATAGTCTATTACCTTCTGTTCCGGGTCAAAGTTCTGTTCTTCCTGATGGAAATAAGCGAATTTCGTATTTAATCCTGCCTTGATCGAACCTTCGTCAGGCATTTCTTCACCTGCTATCAAACGCAGCAGCGTTGTCTTTCCGCATCCGTTGGCACCTATTATACCTATCCGCTCCATCTTCTGAAAATTATGCGAAAACTTCTCAAATAACCGGTTTTCACCGTAACTTTTTCCCACATTCTTCACATTCAATATCGTTTTTCCCAGTCTCTGTGTTTGAAAGGAAATATCCAGTTCCGCATTAGAGACCAGGTAAGATTTATCGATCAGTTCTTTCACGCGGTCAAGATGGCTTTTCGGTTTTGTACTGCGTGCCCTGGCTCTCCGCTGCAGCCAGCGTATTTCTTTTTTTAACTGTGCCTGCTTGCGGTTTTCCATGTTCACCATTTCACTATTCTCGATTTCCTTCTTCTGCAGGTAAAAGCTGTAATTGCCATCATAAAAACGGATTATACCATTATCAATATCCATGATGCGGTTAGCTACGGAATCCAGAAAATAGCGGTCATGCGTTACGAAGATGATTGTGCCTTTAAAATCAACCATATACTGCTGCAGCCATTCAATGATGTCCACATCCAGATGATTGGTCGGCTCATCAAGGATAATAAGATCCGGTTCATCCATCAAAACGCGAGCCAGATCGATCCGCCGTTTCTGACCACCGGAAAGTATGCCTGTATTCAACGTCAGGTCAGTAAATCCGAAAATACTTAAAAACTTGCGCGCCCGGTTCTCAATATCCCAGCCCTGCACAGCATCTATCTCCAGAATAAGCTGCTGCTGCTGTTCCAGCATCTGCTGCGTGCGCACTTCTGCAGATTGCAACTTTAAACTGAATTCATGATATTTACGCAATAGCCGATATTTGGGATTATCACTGTAATATATCTGTTCATAAATATTAAGTTCAGGATCAAGCTCCGGGATTTGCGTCAGATAACCGATTTTAATACCTTTACGAAAAACTATTGCCCCGGAATCAGGTGCTTCTCTGCCGACCAGCATTTTGAGAAAAGTGGATTTTCCGCACCCATTGATCCCGATCAAACCGATCTTTTCATTCTCATGAATCCCGAAAGAAGCTTCCACACAGATTTTCTTCTCTGAATAAGCCTTAACCAGTTTTTCTATAGATATTATATTTTTAGCCAATACCTTACAATCCTTAAACTTTTACAGCTAAAAATAACCAGGTTACCTGATTGTCAAGTTTTGGGCATTTGGAGTGCATTAGCTCCCGCTAATGCAATCGGCGTCAGCCGATGCCACAGCCTGGATTTCCACTCAGAAGTCTCGAGATTATCTGCCAAGTTAAAACAAAGACACTCGCCTGCGGCTCGTTGCATTAGCGGGAGCTAATGCACTCCAAAATATTTAAGCCGTCACCAGCCATTACGAACATGATATCTAAGATAGCAAAAGATATTTTGTCAAATAAGTTGACAAAATATCTTTTGCCAAAATGATTGGCGCAGTAAGTTTTCATAAAGAGGAAATTATGATTATTAATACTGGAAGCATTGTTAGAGGTGAGAATTATTTTGCCAGGCAGAATTTAATTGATAAAGTCTGGGAAGTATTAGCATCAGGAAATCACATTTTATTGGTAGCACCCAGAAGAGTTGGAAAATCTTCTTTGATGTATTATCTAAAGGATAATCCGCGAGATAATTTCTATTTTCTTTTTTTAGAAAATGAATCAGTCAATAACGAAAATGAGTATTACCGGAGATTATTATCAAAATTGCTTTCGTCTGATTATCTTAAAACGAAAGATAAAATTTTAACTCAGATCAAAAACAGCATTCCAGCAATAAAAAAAGTTGGAACAGACGGTGTTGAATTTGATTTAACAAATAAAGTAGATTATTTATCTGAATTTACAAGAGTAATTAACCTTATTGATTTAGGAGAAAATAAGCTGATTTTTCTTTTAGATGAGTTTTCTCAAACTGTAGAAAATATCAGAGAGTGCGAAGGAGAAAAGAATGCAATACACTTTTTGCAGACGAACAGAGGTTTGAGGCAAACTTTGTCAGATAAAATTCTCTTTGTATATTCCGGATCTATCGGCTTGGAATGTATAGTCGAAAGTTTGAATGCTATTGCAACTATAAATGATATCACTCCCATAAAAATCAAACCATTCAGCAGTATTGATGCAAAAAAAATGATTACACTTCTTCTGGAAAAATTGGAATTCACGATAGAAGACAATATAATTGATTATATGCTTAATGAGATTGAGTGGCTAATTCCCTTTTATATTCAATTGACTATGTTCGCTCTCAAGGAGATAAAAAGGGAAGAAGGATTGACTGTGATTTCAGAATCGATTATTGATAAGGCTTTTCAGGAAATGATCGAGCAAAAGCACTACTTTGAGCATTGGCATACCCGCTTGAAAAATCCGAAGAATCCTGAGTTATATAATTATGCAAAAGAGCTGCTCAATATTATCTCTGAATTCGGATATATTGAAAGTAATGAAGTTTATAATCTGGCGGTTAAATATAATATTGAAAATGAATATAAAAATATTCTCGGCACTTTAGTGTATGATGGCTACATCAATAATGATGATAACCTTAAGACATACAGGTTTAATTCTCCAATACTCAAGATGTGGTGGTGGAAATATGTCGCGAATTGATCTACCGGCAATATACAATCCTGCAAGTCAGACAAGGCAGGAACTCATAGACAGCTTTGTGGTCAGGCTGGAATTGTTTCACGAAATTTTTCAGGAAATTCAATCTTCTGATATGAAACATCAGGTTCAGCACTACATAATTCAGGGAATTCGGGGACAAGGTAAAACAACTTTTCTGTGGCGTCTTGCTTACGAAATTCAGATTGACCAGGACTTGAATAAATGGTTGCTTCCTGTGGTTTTTAGCGAGGAACAGTACAGTGTCCGCAAATTATTCAAGCTCTGGGAATTAACCGCTGAATATTTGCATGAACAGCCTGGTTTTGGTGATTTATATGAAAAGATGCAAAACCTGACTGTTGATGATGATTATGAACAGAATTGTTTTCTTTTACTGGAAAACAGGTTGAAAAAGGAAAAAAAGAAATTAGTACTCTTCATTGACAATATCAATGATATGCTCGATAAATTTACGAAAAAAGAATGTCAGCGGTTGCGGGAAGTTCTCATTCAAACAGCGGAAATCAGGTTTATTGGGGCTTCTTCTCTCATGCTGGAATTTCATCATGAATATGACAAACCTTTCTATCAATTTTTCCGCATGCCCCAGCTTAAAGGTTTGTCAATTCAGGAAACTAATAACTTGCTTCTGAAATTAGGTGAACTCTATAAAAGTAATAAAGTAAAGGAAATAGTTACTGAACAACCTGGACGCATAGAAGCACTAAGACGGTTAACCGGTGGAGTTATTAGAACACTCATCCTGCTTTTCAATATTTTCGTGGATGAAGAAGATGGGAATGCTTTCAACGACCTGGAAAATGTTTTAGATAAAGTTACTCCTTTATACAAACATCGCATGGATAGCCTTTCGGCTCAACAGCAGGAAATTGTTGATTTCATCGCCTTAAGCTGGGATGCTGTCAGTACGAAAGAAATCTCCCAAAAAACAAAGGAACAAAGTAAAGCTGTTTCTGCTCAACTCAAGCTACTGGTAAAAAACAACTTAATCGAAGTACAGGATACAAATACCAAGAATAACTATTACCGTTTGTCAGAAAGATTTTTTAATATCTGGTACCTTATGCGTCATGGTGGTAAAAAAGAAGAGAACAAAGTTAAATGGCTGGTCGAATTTTTACAGGTTTGGTGTGATAAAGGAACTCTTGAGTACAAGGCAAGGAAACTTATCGATGATTTCCAAAGTGGATTGGTTTGTGAAAAACGTGCCTACTATATGACAGAGGCTTTGGCTCGAACTCCAATAAATAGAGAACTGCAAGATCAGATGTTCAAAGCAAAGAGATCATATTCAAGTCTGAGAGAATCAGACTATGAAAAGAACCTTGAATATTCCGATAGTGAGTTAAAAGAAATTGCTACAAATCTTTATATGCAAAACAAAATTGAAGATTCATTCTCTTATATTGAGAAAATTAGAAAGAAGACAATAGATGAACTGAAAGCACTTGGAGCATTCTATGGATTTAAACACCATGCTCCTATTAGGGCCGAAGCTTATTACAAAGAAGCTGAAGAAATGGGTGATGTAGAAGTAATAGAATCTTTAGGTTTATTGTATCACCGAGAATTCAAGGACAAAGAAAAAGCAGAAAGATATTATAAATTAGCTATCAAAAAAGGATGTACAACTTCAATTTTTTATCTGGGTTATTTGTATCATTCTGAGTTTAAAGACTTTGAGAAAGCTATAAAGCATTACTTAAAGGCTATTGACCATAATATCCCGGAAGGAATGTTTAGTTTAGCTATTCTATATCAAATAGAATTCCAAGAGTTCAATAAAGCTGAGAAATATTATCTTATGGCAGATGAAAATGGTGCAGATGGGGCATTAAATACACTATCGCGAATGTTATATGAAAATATTTTAAATAAAAAGAAAGCTCTTAAGTATGCAGAAAAACTATGGAATTTAGATAAAGATTGCCAAATTGCCTATACTTATGCCTCCATACTTCTCTGGAATAATGAAATAGAAGAATCTTTAGCAATTTCAAAGGAATTTTTGGTTTCACAGGAAGCTTATGATAAATTTCCTGAAGACATCAGTCAATTTCTGATGCTTCTGATTGCAAAAAAGCAATATAACTCAGCTTTAAAGATATTTAACGAAAATCCGTTTCAGTTGAAAGACAGGTTCAAACCTTTATATTACGCTTTGATGTTTTTCCTGCAAAAAGAATATCCCAATGAATATATCAAAATGGGTGGCGAACTTAAACAAACTGTAGAAGAGATTATTGATAAAATCAACGAGATGGCGGTGAAATATAAGTCGTGATTTAAGACACTCGCCTGCCGTTTTGGAGTGCATTAAGAATACTTAATGCATTGGCGAAAGCCGATGCCAAAGCTCTGATTAGTACTAAGAAGTCGCGAGATTATCTGACACCGTAAAACGAAGACACTCGCCTGCGGCTCGTTACATTAGCAGGAGCTAATGCACTCCCAAAAAAGAGGCGAATAATTATTCGCCCCTACGAATTACTAATTACGAATTACGAGAAACTACTCACGACTCCCGTCTTCACTACTTCAACAAAAGAACTTTTTTACTGGTATGGGACGTTTGAGATGAGAAATTGATCAGGTATATTCCCGAAGGCAGGCTTGAACCTGAAGAGTTAGCCCCATTCCAGTCATATGTATGTTGGCCGGCAGATAGGTAGCCTTTATATATTTCCCTAACCAGCTGTCCCTTAGTATTATAAACTGCCAGAACTGCCTTTGTGCTGACTGGAAGATTTAACTGAATTGTTGTTCGCGGATTAAAGGGATTGGGATAATTACTTAAGCTTATATTACTGCCAGGAAGCTCTTCATCTTCATTTCCTGAGGGGTAATATTCATAAGCTCCCATATCAGGTGATGTTCCCCAGTATTCATCGTCTTCCAGGTTTACCAGTATCTCACCATCAAATTCAAAATAAGCCGTACCGGCATCAATACAAGGTGATCCATTCTGTAAGCTGTAATCTCCATTTCCCGCATCCGTAAAGAGAGGATCATAGTCAATATTACCTTCCAGCCAATTGACTGTTCCGTTTGATTGAGTAATTATTGATACCTCTCCTCCCAGGATGGTCGAATAGCCCAGAGAGAAGGAACTAGGTTCATCATTTGAACCATTTGCAAACATGACTTCTGAAGGATCGTTATTCCATAATATACTGTTTACCATTACTGGATGAGAATTGGCACAATAGATACCTGCGCCTGAGGTTTCGCAATTATTATCAGCAATTGTCACGTTAATTAAATATGGATTTGAACCACAGGAGCACGAGATAGCACTGCCTTGCTCCAGGCTGGAATTATTATAAAAAGTTACGTTGATCAGTTGGGGACTTGATTCCGCATTAAGGAACATCCCGCCACCAGCGAGTTCTGCCGAATTATCCCGGAAAGTCACATTCTTAAACACCGGGCTTGACCTCCAACTGTTAATGCCCCCGCCAAAAAGTGCTCTACCCCCGCTGAGAGTCAGATCAGAAATTGTATTATTCTGATGAGCATTAAAGAACATCAACCGGGATAAACCCTCTGCCTCCAGAATTACCTGTTCCTCTCCGGATCCCTGCAGATTTACAAAATCAGGTAAGCATAAGGGAAAACACTCACCATTTGTTGAAGGACTGTAAATTCCCTCTGCCAGGTATATTGTCTGCGGCTCATGTTCATTCGTCAAGATCACTGAACAGGCATGCTGAATCGTCCGAAATGGTTCTGTTGCGCTTAAACCGCTGTTATTGTTATCACCATCCGGCGAAACATAAATATCTGAGAATGTCTGATCATAAAGTCCTTGTAGAATATCAAACTCAAAATCCTCTATATGCCAGGCATGATAATCTGTAGGATTAATGACCGTAAAAGTATCTACAATAACGCTAATATAGCTTTCCGAATAAAGGTCGCTGCCACTCCCACGTTCATAAGCATTGTTATCGTAAATACTGCAGCGGTTAACGCTGCTGAAAACCGGGCTGGAGTCATGGAATCTAATTCCTCCTCCCTGAGTTGCCTGATTGTGTGTAATTGATACATTTGCCATATTCGGAGTAGAATCAAACATATATATCCCGCCTCCATCATAATCAGCAATATTGTTTTCCACTCTCACATTATCCAGGTTGGCACTGGTATTATCTATTGCTATTCCACCACCATTATTATCACTATAATTATTTGTGATCACAATCTCATTCATTTCCACAAAGCTGCGTAATAATATTCCTCCACCAGAAGAAGTAACTGAATTTCCCTGGATAATTAAATTGTGCAGAGAGGCATTAATATTATATCCGATATATATACCTCCACCAAAGCAGGCGGTATTATTTTCAATAACCAGGTTCTCCAGAAGAGGAGCAGAATCATATTCAATATATATTCCGCCACCACGGGAAAGATAATAAGAGCCAGTATTATTTCTAATGATCAGATTTTCCATTATGGGATCAGAACCAATGCAATATATCCCGCTGCCATGTTCAGCATACCCATTCTCAATTGTCAGGTCGGATATTGTCACATTTTCTGCATTATCCATTCTGATCACGCCGGCAAGCCCTTCCGCATCCAGTATTACGGTGTTTTCATTTTCTCCTGTCAGGATTACATTATCAGGTAAACTTACCGGAAAAAACTCACCATTGTTCGAAGCACTGTAAATCCCTTCTGCCAGGTGAATCGTTCGCTGGTTCAGACTGTCTGCTGTTATAATGGAACAGGCATATTGAATCGTCTGCAGTGGCTCGGTTGGACTTAAGCCGCTGGAGGCGTTATTTCCATCCGGTGACACGTAAAGATCAGCATTTACCTGCTCCAGTAATCCCTGTTGGATATCAAAAGTAAAATTCTCTCTTGGTGCGGCATGAAATGAAGTAGGATTAAGCACGGTAAATGTATCCACAATGACGCTGATTGTTTCTTCTGAATATATATCACTCCCGCTGCTGCGCATTATCGTGTTATTAAGATATATATTGCAGCGATTTTCATTGTTGAATTCAACTGACGAATTCTCGTTGCAATAGATGCCACCTCCAGCATTATCAGCCGAATTAAACGCAATTGTCACATTATTCAAGTTCAATCCGGTGTGACAAGATATGCCGCCACCCTCTCTATTCGCAGTATTATTAATGATCATTACATTTTCTAAAACCGGAACCGTATTGGAATCCCGGCACAAAATACCGCCTCCGTCATGCTCTGCAGAATTGTTTTGTATTGTTACATTTACAAGGTGCGGATTAGCATTATACTGAATATAAATACCTCCGCCATCCCATTGATAAGCAGTATTGTTTTCTATGATAAGATCACTTAGAGTCGGACTCGCAGCATAACAATATATCCCGCCTCCTCTATCGGCATAACCGTTAGTAATGGTAAATCCGGTGAGTAAAGCAGTGGCAGTTTCCCCATTTTCAAATCTGACCACATTTCCATTTTGATTGCCATCAATGATTGTCTGCGATAGGTAGTAGGGATCACCTGTCGCATAAAACAAAGATCCTACAATTATTGATTTACCGTTAAAATTGATATTCTCCTGATAAATTCCCGGTGAGACGATGATTTCGTCCCCGCTCTGAGCAATATTGATCGCTGCCTGGATGGTTGTGTAATCTTCCGGAACATAGATGACGTCTCTGTTCAGGGTAATTTCATCATTTAATACCGTGATGTTCATTTTTACCTCAGCGTTCCCGATACCCGGATATGCCAGTACCCACAACACAAAAATTGCCAGAATCGTCTTTTTCATACTTCCTCCAAATTCATTTCTAATGCCCCTGACTACTGCTTAATTATAACATAATTGCCAATAGGTCATTAACTTGCCCTATTGCATATTGCTTCTGATCCCTGTCAAGAAAAAACATAGAAAAAATTATTATGATACCAAACCGCTATCAATTATATTCATAAACAATTGAAATAAGTCATCTTTCTTATTTTTGGTTTTTCCTGATTCAATTCGGCTAATGCAGTTACAAGCCTTTGCTCTACGTCATTTATACTTTTTAAAACTCTGTTACTGAAATGCCTTTCTTTGATATGATGCCAGATGCACTCTACAGGATTTAGTTCCGGTGCCCTGGGTGGTAAAAACAGTGGTCGGATGTTTTGTATACCAGGCATTGATTTGGCTGAGTGCCAACTAGCGTTATCCATTACCATTATAATTCTATTTTGACTATAGTGTTCACTCAGTTCTTCCAGGAAAATTGACATCGAATCAGAGTTAGCATAAGGTAAAATAAGGGAGTAAGTCTCTCCTGTTTCAGGGCAAACTGCTGTGTAGCATATGTGTATTGGCGTATTAACTGTTTCCCAACAACAGCTCGAGTTCCTGCTGGCACCCAGCTTCGGTGAAGTGTATTTATTCGTCCAAACCGTCCTTCATCTTGAAAAAAAGTAGTATTGGCTTATCAGAGAAAGAGTTATCGAAAGTTAGTTCGACGGCTGCCAGGTTTTCTTTAATTTTTTTTTAAAGTCTTCTTGTTTTTCCATATCTTGATCAGGATGTTTTGGACGTAGCGCTTTTTTCTTCCAGTTGTGCCGATTGAGCAAATCCCATATATAGTCATCAGAAATAGAATGGCCAATAGCAGATTCAATTTCATCTCGTATATCATTCATGGTCAAAACCAATCCTTCTGATGCTTTTTGGGAAAGAGAGTCCAATAATTCTCTTTCCTGTTCCAGCGACAGATAAAACCTTCTTCTTCCACCGCGTTGCTTAAGAAGGACACCATCAACTCCATTTAAATTATATGATTGAACGTATTTGTAGACGGAATGTATCGATAAACCAAAAGTATCCGATACATCCGCTGCTGAAACACCATCATGGTTTTGAATGTAGTATATACATTGCCATACTTTTAGTTGATCAGCTGCCTTTTCTTTCTTGATCCTTTTTTGTAGATCTTCATTTGTCAGATAACTATTTACTTTAAATCTTTTCATATTCACCTCGAGGACAACTATATATCGCGTAAAAATATGTCAACTATTTACATATAATCGATAGCGGTTTGGTATGAATAAAATAATAAAGATGACAGAATACATTTTGCTAATTCCGATTGAAGGTGATTAATCTGGTAATCGTATAGAAAAGACACTCGCCTGCGGCTCGTTGCATTAGCGGGAGCTAATGCACTCCAAAAAGAAAGCCCGGACAAAAAGTCCGGGCTTTTATTATCTTCAGCACGTGAAACGTGCCCTCTTCCATTCAAAAATCAACATTCAAAATTCATAATTACTTAATAATTCCCAGCCAACTCTGGATCACCGGGCTTACGGCTACGATCAATCCGGCAAAAACGATGGAAACCATGCTCATCAGCTTGATCAGGATATTGATGGAAGGTCCGGTAGTATCTTTAAACGGATCCCCTACCGTATCACCAACTACGCAGGCTTTATGGGCTTCTGAGCCTTTTCCGCCTTTCTGCCCGGTTTCAATGTATTTTTTGGCATTATCCCAAGCGCCACCCGCATTATTCATCATACAGGCTAAAGCGAAACCAGCTACGAGTCCGCCCGTGAGCACGCCAAGCACTCCGGCAACACCCATGATCACACCTACAACAACGGGAGTAAAAATTCCCACCATAGCCGGGGCAACCATTTCTTTCTGGGCTCCAGCAGTTGAGATCATTACGCAGGTTTTATAATCCGGCGTAGCTTTCCCTTCCAGGATACCGGGTATTTCTTTAAATTGTCTTCTCACTTCTGCCACCATAACTCCGGCAGCTCTTCCCACACTGCGCATTGTCATTGATGAAAAGAGGAATACAGCCATTGTGCCTAAGAATATCCCAACCAGAAAACGCGGATTCATCAGGTTTATGTCATAATATGCAATAAAGTTCGCAATAGATGCTGTTTCCACTGATACTGTATCGCTAAGCTTATCACTATATTGAATTACCATTTCTGCCAACTCACCTGGGTGTAATTTGTCATTCAGCATAAGCAAACCATTTCTGATTTCTTCCAGGTAGGCAGCCAAAAGTGCCATTGCTGTAAGCGCAGCACTGCCAATTGCAAACCCTTTTCCTGTTGCGGCTGTTGTATTTCCCACCGAATCAAGTGAATCTGTTTTCTTACGTACATCAGCGGGAAGTCCTGCCATTTCTGCATTTCCACCGGCATTATCAGCAATCGGTCCAAAAGCATCAGTAGCCAGTGTAACGCCCAATGTTGCCAGCATGCCCACAGCGCCAAAACCAATGCCATAAAGTCCAAATTCGATACCCTCTGAAAATCCGCCACAAATCGTAAAGGCGGAAATAATGGCGATACCGATAATTATCAGCGGCATTGCAGCACTTTCCAGACCTACTGCGATCCCTTCAATGATCACAGTTGCCGGACCATAAGCTGATTGTTCCACTATCTGTTTTGTGGGTTTATAATGATCAGAAGTTGAACGTTCAGTGAAATAACCGATCAAGATACCGGCTGCCAGTCCGATCACAACAGAGAAAAACACTCCTGTAGAGCTGATAACATCAGGTAATATAAATTTAGTGACGAAGAAGGCAGCAATCACGATAAGAATGGAGCTGCCATAAACACTCTTATTTAAAGCTGCCATCAATTCTTTTGGTCCTGCATTTTCTTTCGAACGCACCAGAAAAATACCTATAATAGAAAGCAGTATTCCAATACCTGCTAAAATCATCGGCGCAGTCACCATTTTCATAGCAACTTCAGTTTCTACACCAAATCCGGCCTGCGAAGCAGCAGCCATTCCCAAAGCTGCCGTTGCCAGTATGGAACCGCAATATGATTCATAAAGATCAGCACCCATTCCGGCTACGTCACCTACGTTATCACCAACGTTATCGGCAATAGTCGCGGGATTACGCGGATCATCTTCAGGAATTCCTGCTTCCACTTTTCCCACAAGGTCAGCTCCCACATCGGCTGCTTTCGTGAAAATACCGCCACCAAGACGTGCAAAAAGCGCTTGAGTGGATGCGCCCATTCCGAAGGACAGCATAATTACGGTGATCAGGTGCAAACTATAACCTGCCTTATTAAGGATAAAAAACCAGGCCGAAATATCAATTAAAGCCAATCCCACTACAACCAGCCCCATCACAGCACCAGCGCGGAAAGCGATCTGCAATCCCTTGTTAAGACTGGTGCGACAGGCTTCTGTTGTCCGGTTTGATGCCATTGTGGCTGTATTCATGCCAATATAGCCAGCCAGACCACTAAAAAAACCACCCGTTAAAAATGCCAGGGGAACCAACCAGTGCAATACGTGCAGCAGATGAGCCATAATATTAAATACAATGAAAGCTATCACGAAAAACAGACTTACTGCTTTATATTGCTGCTTCAGGTAAGCAAATGCGCCTTCTCGCACATATCCGGCAATTTCCTGCATCCTCGCGGTCCCTGGATCCTGTTTCCTCACACTCAGGAAAAAATACCTGGCAAAAAATAAAGCCAATACTGCTCCGAAGGGAGCGATATACCACATCCATGGTATACTATTCATAGAGCCTCCTAATAACTATTTCTAATTCTTACTTATATATCTTATAACTTTGTACGCTTTTTAGAGAATGCTCCTCTATCTGTCAAGCAGCAAACTTTAATCAACTCTAATTCATTTTATTATAACATCTTATATTAAAAATACCGGAACTATAACTTTGAACCAGTCACTACAAAGAACTTATCCGCATTTTTTGCCGGTATGCTCTTTGTTGTGACTGGTTAATAAGACGCATGGGTATTTTTATACATAAAATCTATTCAGGGGAGTTGACGAAATAAGTGAGAGTAAGTGAGAAGTGAAACGGGAATAATTGAAAAATGAAATTTATAAGAAAAGAGAAGAAACTCAACCGCGGATAAAACGGATTACACGGATTAAATTCCTTTACGAGTAACGAATCACGAGTAACGATTTTTCGGTCTCGAATCACGTTTCACGACTCACGACTCACGATTTTCGAGTCACACTTCTTCCACCAGGAGATTGTTATTTGTGTAGATGCAGATCTCGGAGGCAATAGTGAGAGCTTCCCGGGCAATTTCACTGGCAGAAAGATCACTGAATTTTGCCAGGGCACGGGCGGCAGCCAAGGCATAATTACCGCCGGAGCCGATGGCAACAATTCCTTCATCGGGCTCTAAAACATCACCAATGCCTGTGAGTACTAAAAGGTTTTCTTTATCTGCCACGATCATCATTGCTTCCAGTCGACGTAGAATTTTATCGGAGCGCCATTCTTTGGCTAATTCCACGGCTGCACGTTTCAGATTGCCTTTATATTCCTTTAGTTTATCTTCAAATTTATCCGATAAAGTGAAAGCATCTGCAGTCGCGCCGGCAAAGCCGATGAGCACTTTGTTGTCATATAGTCTGCGGATTTTTCTAGCTGTAGCCTTCATTATGGAATTGCCCAGAGTAACCTGTCCGTCACCACCAATAGCGATAGTTCCATTATGTTTTATACCGATAATTGTTGTTCCATGCATTTCCATATTTTAACTCTTTTTCAGCTTTTCACTCATACCCTTTTTCGCTTCGTGATATTCGGTTTCCGTATTCACTTCCCAGATATTGGTTTTATCCAATATCCCTTTTTCCAGATTATCAACGGCAGTCATGGCAGTAAGCATGGAATGATCCTGATTATTATAACGGTGCAGTCCGTTGCGTCCAACCATAAAAAGGTTTTCGACCGTATCAACGAAATCGCGGATGGTATCGAAATTATTATAGCTGCCGAAATAGGCGGGATATGTCTTGGCTGTGCGAATAACCACGCTATCCAGCACGTCTTCCCGGTCGATGATGTCAATCTTCACCATCTCGTCAATGCCGAGTTGGGCCATCTTCTGATCTTCCCATTTCCACATATCGTCAGTGTCATTGAGGAAATATTCCAGTCCGAGCCAGACATTATTTGCATCTGCTACCAGGTACGGACTCCAGTTATTGAAAACCTGTACGCGCCCCACGATCACATCACGTTCCTGAATATATATCCAGTTATCAGGAACAATGTCATTCACGGTTTTATGCGGGCTCTTGTTTTTTACTTTCAGCTTTTTCAGGAGAAGTCCTACCGTAATGAAATCACGATAAAGCAGACCTTTAGCCACATCTTTCACTTTTTTAGGAACATTATTGCCCATGCCGAGGATCAGGTCTTTCACCGGCATCGTGGAGAAATAGAAATCACCTGTCACAATTTCCTTCTCGCCGGTTTCTATATCAGTGATTTCTGCACCATTGATCTTACCTGCTTCATAGATAAATGCCGTGCATTTCTTTTTCATATAGAGCTCTGCGCCGTCTTTTTGCACCAATTCCGCCACGGTTTCCCACATTTGTCCGGGACCATGCTTGGGGTAAGTGAATTGCTCAATCAGCGAGGTTTCAGTACCCTTTTGACCAATGGAAGTATCCCTTTTAAAGAGAGATTTTACTGCGTGGATAATTGCCCTGGAAATGGATAGCCCTTTTACGCGCTGGGCACCCCATTCCGGACTTATATGATCTGGTGTGATACCCCAGACCTTAGTAGTGTAATCACGGAAGAAAGTTTTATAGAGCTCTGAGCCAAACCTGTTTATATAGAAATCTGCCAGTGATTTTTCCGGGCGGATGGGGAAGATGCGGATCCAGAAATAACTGATCCCGATCTTGATACAGCGCCAGATTCCGAGATTGAGTATGGTTTCCATATTTAATGATATGGGATATGAGAAAAACCGGCGCAGAAAGAATATGCGTGAAATTCTATTTCTGATCAGCAGTACTTTATTTTCTTTTTGAGGATCCGGGGCTCCTGGTTTTTTTGATAAAGGAATATCACGATTCAGTTTGATGTCATCCTGACTGGGAGCGCCCTGCAGTGGTAAAATATTCTGCCACCATTCCATAACGCGGTCAGATTTAGAGAAGAAACGATGACCGCCTATATCGATGCGGTTGCCTTTATATTTCACAGTTCGTGAAATACCGCCAATTTCATCGCTCATTTCGTAAATAACAGGTTGAATATCAGTTCTCAGCAGCATTTCATAAGCCGCTGTCAATCCGGCTGGCCCGGCACCAATAATAATTGCCTTTCTTTTCTTATCCATTTATCCCTCCTGATTTGGGGTTTTATTATATAGCAGGTATTTCCTTGCCAGAAAATTCCAGATGAAGACGATTATAATTGCTACTGAATTAGAGAACTCGATTATTAAAGGCTGCACTTCCGTAAGAAACCAGACAATCCCTGCTTTCAGTAAAAGACCAATTATTCCAATAATGGCGAATGCGAGGAAGTCGTAGCTTTGCTTCTTAATTTTGCGATGTCTGAATATCCAAAGTGAACTTAGGATATAGTTTACGGAAATCCCCAATATAAATGAGATTACGATGGCATATACTGGATAAATGCCGAAAACTCGTACTGCAACGCTGGAAGCTGCCAGATCAACTACAGCAGCTAATCCACCCACAAAAAGATAGCGGAAAAACTGGATGAAAGTATCGTTAGATTCTTCTACGAAATACTTATTCCAGAGTGGTTTTATCCTCATTTGCTTCCTTTTCAGAAATTTCCTGTTCTTCTTCAGATGGTTCTTCAGTTTCTGGCACTTCATCCGCTACCATGAAATCCTTGGAGGTATCCAGGCTCATTTCTTTTACTTTATCATATTTCTTCATAACGAAGATTTTCTCGTCATCTTCAATATTTGCCAGCGTAATTTCGTAGATTTCCTCCGAAGTAAGGGTTTCACGTTCCACCAGTTCCAGAGACATTTTGATCAACAGATCCTTACGCTTGGCAAGAATTTCCATACCAATGCTGTAGGCTTCGTCGAGGATCTTATGGATTTCCTCATCTATGATACGGGCGGTTTCTTCGCTCACATGTTCCATACTACCCAGGTCTTTGCCTAAAAATACCTGGCTTTCTTTCTTGGAAACGACAATAGGTCCAATGCGGGTGCTCATTCCCCAGTTGCAGACCATTTGCCGGGCTATGTCTGTAGCTCTTTCAATATCATTGGAAGCTCCTGTTGTTACGCTTTCCTGTCCGAAAATTATCTCTTCGGCACATCTGCCGCCATATAAGCCAACCAGAGAATGGAGAAGATAATCACGCGCATAGGTGGTTTTTTCCGTTTGCAAAAAATGAGTGGCTCCACCACTAAAACCACGCGGTATAATTGTTACTTTATGAACCGGCTCCGCCTTTTCCTGAAAAATCGAGCATAATACGTGCCCTACTTCATGATAAGCAGTATTGAGTTTATCTTCTTCGGTAATTACCCTGCTTTTACGGGCTTTACCCATCGTTACTTTATCTTTGGCTTCTTCAATATCAACCATCTCGACTTCTTTCTTATTTTTACGGGCTGCCAGTAATGCTGCTTCATTTACCAGGTTGGCCAGGTCTGCACCACTGAAACCAGGTGTGCCACGGGCGATGATTGCCAGACTTGTATTAGCGGCAATCGGCAATTTGCGCGTGTGAACCTTTAAAATTTCTTCACGTCCCTTGATATCCGGCAGGTCAACCATTACCTGACGGTCAAATCTGCCCGGACGTAGTAGCGCCATATCCAGCACGTCAGGTCGATTCGTGGCGGCAATAATGATCACGGAATCATTCTGATCAAAACCATCCATTTCCACCAGCAACTGATTCAAGGTCTGTTCTCGTTCATCATGCCCGCCACCGAGTCCGGCACCACGGCTGCGGCCCACAGCATCGATTTCATCTATGAAAGCAATACAGGGAGCATTCTTTTTGGCTTCAACGAACATATCACGTACTCTGGAGGCACCTACGCCTACGAACATTTCCACGAAATCGGAACCTGAAATACTGTAAAACGGCACTTTCGCTTCGCCGGCTACTGCTTTTGCCAATAATGTTTTACCGGTACCAGGACGACCAACGAGCAGAACTCCTCGAGGGATTCTGCCTCCCAGTTTCTGGAATTTATCGGGATCTTTCAGGTATTCCACGATTTCTTCGAGTTCTTCTTTCGCCTCATCAACTCCGGCTACATCCTGAAAAGTGATCTTGGATTTTGCACCATCTGCCAGTTTGGCCCGGCTTTTACCGAAGCTGAAAGCCTGACCTGCTCCGCCACGCATCCCGCGCATCATAAAGAACCACAAGCCAATGAATATTAAAAACGGCAGCCAGGCGCCAATAATTTCAATCCAGCGCGATGGTTTCTCGGCATTGATCTTCACTCCGGCATCGGTTAAACGCCAAATCAGATCATTCGTGTCATCCGGTAAATAAGTTGTATATGCTCTACCGTCAATGCTCACTATATTCACATTTCGATCAGATAGTGATACCTGACTGATTTCATGAGCCTGCACTTTTTCCCAGAAATCGGAAAAAGTAATATTTTCGACCTTGGGTCCCCCAAGCTTATACATCTGATACATTACAAAAATGAATAAAACTAATACTATAATAAATGTATAGTTACGGGGTGTTTGGTATTTTGAAAATTTCCCCGGTTCTTTATTCTCATTGTTGCCATTATCCTTTGGTTGCTTCATATCTTCGTTCATTTAGCGTAAATCTCCTTTTTTAAAACACCTATATAGGGCAGGTTACGGTATCTCTCCGCAAAATCAAGTCCATAACCGACCACAAATTCATTCTCTATATCGAAACCCTTATATGTCAACGCAATTTCCTGTTTCTGACTCGGTTTCTTCAGCAGAGTGCAGATTTTCACGGATCTTGCCCCCTGTTCCAGTAATAACTGACGATACATATTCATCGTCAATCCCGTGTCAATTATGTCTTCTATGATAATGATATCTTCGTTGATGGGATCCCAGCCAAGAGGCTGACGAATTTTGATCAAACCACTGCTTTCTGAATTTTCTCCATAACTGGAAAGTGAGACGAATCCCATTTTCACAGGAATGTTAATTGCCCGGCAGAGATCTGAATAAAAGATCACTGCTCCTCGTAAAATGCAGATCAATAATGGGGCTTTATTTTTATAATCTTCACTTATCTCTTTCCCTAATGCCATTACTCTTTGTGCGATCCGTTCCGGTTCCAGTATAATTCTTTCTATATCCTGACGCATCTAGTCCCTCTTCTGACGTCTTTCTGCCGGCCTTGCCTTGCGACGTCTGATTTTTTCTATTTTTATCATTAATATATTACTGGTATTTTCATTAATAGCAACCCGCTGATCCAGACGAAGTCCCCCAATCCAGATGATTTTCTCCGCATCTGTAAATACCAGCGCCTGTTCTCTATCTCTGGGAGGCACTTTACAGTCTATAAAATAATCTTTCAGTTTTTTAAAATTATTCATGCCAAAGGGAATAAACCTGTCTCCGGCAAGACGATGACGTATAGTAAGCGGCCAGATTACCTGATCGTAATCCAGATAAATGGTTTTCTTATCCCAGTAAGGATCTCGTTTATGGGGAAGCAGTTTCAACCGCTTCATGGATATGCGCCATTCACTGTAACTGAATCGGTTACGTAAACTGGCAATTTCTCGTGCCGGGTCCGGCTGGTAGTCTTTGGGTGCTTTTCCTGCCCGGTAAAATACCAGATCGTCATATTCCTTTAATAGTTCTATCTGGTGCGGTAACTGAATTGTTCGGTTGCCTGGTCTTTGCAGGGAGTCTTCAATTTCCTGAAAATTGCTCTGATAAAAATCCTGTACATAGCCATTGATCTTACCATATAAATAGCGGTAAATATAAAATCGGGATACACGCTTAAGCTTGAGCAGCTCTTTGATATCCAGACGGTATTCGTCTTCATCTTTATGCTTGATTATCTTGGTATGTAAACGTAACAGGGCATGGCTGCGCAGAATTTCATCAGCCTCACGTAAAAACTCACTGGTTTCCGAAAGCCTCTCTTCCACCCGGGGATTCAAGTTTTCTTTGATCCAGCGTAATCCTATATTTCGTATCTTATTACGGACGAAATGGCTTTCCTGGTTGCTGCTGTCTTCACACCAGGTTATGCCTTCCTGAGTTAGATAATCGCAGATCTCTGTCCGTGATAGAGGCAGCAGAGGGTGTATTATGCGTCCCGAACGTGGCTTTATGCCACCCAGTCCCGTTAACATGCTGCCCCTTACCAGACGGAAAAGCATTGTTTCTGCCTGATCCCCACGATTATGCCCTAATGCTATTTTATCTATATTATATAAATCTACCAGTGAAAGAAACCAGCGTTGACGATATTCTCGCAAATTGTTTTCATTAAGATTTTCCTTTCCAGGTTTATATTCATTTACCAGCAAGGCTATATTGCGGGAAAAACAGAAATCCTTAATGAATTGCTCTTCTACGATATTTTCCTCTGCTCGCAGATTATAATTAATATGTGCTGCCAGCAGATTTATGCCCAGACGGCTCCGTAAATGCCATAATGCCAGCAGTAAAGATGTGGAATCAGCGCCACCGGAAAATCCTACTAATACCCGGTTCTTCTTTTCCAGCAGCTTATGCTCTATTATATAATCTTCCACCCGTTCTAAAAAACCTTCCCGTCTCTTCATCTGCCAGCCTTGAAAATTTTCTTAATTGTAACTCTATCTTTAACTTAATTTATGTCAATTAAAAAATACAGCTCAACCTTCCTGGCGGCTAAGACTCTGTTAACCGTGTAATTAGCTATATTACTGTGTTTATTCATCAAATTTCCTAATCATTAGACAGCATTATCCTCGTCCATGCCGTCCGTGGTTTAACAAAAGAATTTAATCTCAGACCACAAGACAGAAAAGACTAAACACGTTGCATTATAAAATATCCAACAGTTCTTCATCCGTTAAATCCGTTTTATCCGCGGTTGAAAAAAGTATTTAACCACGGACTACACTGACCACACGGACAGAAACATAAAAAAAGTAATTAATAGCACATTTTTCTTCGTCCATGCCGTCCGTGGTTTAACAAAAGAATTTAATCTCAGACCACAAGACAGAAAAGACTAAACAAGTTGCATTATAAAATATCCAGCAGTTCTTCATCCGTTAAATCCGTTTTATCCGCGGTTGAAAAAAGTATTTAACCACGGACTACACTGACCACACGGACAGAAGCATAAAAAAGTAATTAATAGCACATTTTTCTTCGTCCATGCCGTCCGTGGTTGAATCAAAGAAGTCGATCCCTGGTTCAGACTCTGGAAAGTTGTTGACGAAAAATCAAAGGTTATCGTCTTTTCCTCAGAAAAAGGAGAAGCAATGGTCTCAAAAATTGTTCTCTATCGTTTTCGGTCCGAAGCCTGCGGAAACTACCTGGCAACCAACCAGGAATGGGCAGCGGAAGCATTTGCTAAACTAAAAGACCTGATCCCGCAACTGACACTTGTGGAAACAGGCATTAATTTTAATAAACTGGACTGGGCGTGTGATTTTTCAGTTACTTTTGAACTTACTTCCTGGGCAGCAATTGAAACGCTGTTGCAGCAGCCCCAGGTAAAAGAAGCCTTCGATTTTGCTGAGAAAGTAAGCTATGAAAAACGCCAGTTAGACTTCTTCTTTTGAGGTGAAAATGATAAAACATATCGTACTGTGGAAATTTCTCGATATTACTGAGGAAGGAACAAAGAAAGAAAACCTGAAACACGCCGAAAGCCTCCTGCTGGCAATGAAAGATAAAATCGAAGGCATAGCAGAGCTGAAAGCCGGCATCAATATGCAGATCGAGGACGGTTATTCCGATCTTGTCCTTAGTATCACTTTCACCGATGAAACAGCCCTGAAAGCCTATCAAAACCATCCCGCACATCAGGAAGTTAAGGAGTTCCTCGGCAAAGTCCGCTATGAACGCCGCGTTATTGACTACGAAATAAACCAATGAAGCTTTCCTGAAACCGTGGCTTCCGGGTTTCGAATCTTAATTATAACGTTCTTTCATTTTTCTATCAATTTAATTTACGTATCCATTTCTCGTGATTATTCAGGCAACATCCTGTAATTTTACATCTTATCTATATATATCATAACATTATATCTCGTTATTGTGTCCTTTGAGTAAGGATGCTATGGGGATGCTATGGCTTCAGATTTATAATAAATTAAATATGTCAATTATCTCCCTAAATTAGAACTATTGTTTTAATAAAATTGCATCGATTTTACAGATTTTCCTGCTATTATTCTCCCAAAGTTCAGGTGGCGATTCTCAGCAGAAGTGGCAAACACGTTAGTCTGTCCCTACCGGATATTATCAGATTAACTATGTACAGGCGAACCTGTGTGTTTGCCACCCGATCACCAATCACCAATCACCTAAGGTCAGTTACTTAATCACTATTAATTTCCTGTTGATTCCACCCTTACTACTTATTAGTTTTACCAGATATAATCCTGAACTTAATCCTGCAGGTTCATAAGATAAATAACCTGAACCATTGATCTGCCACTTTTCCAGTTCCTGTCCTCTCAGATTATATAAAACCAGACTACCACTTTCATTTTCCGGCAGAGAGAAATCAAGACTGATCATATTTCTGTTCTCATTATTATAAAAAGGATTCGGATAAACTAACAGCTTCATTATTTCAGGAGCTTCATTCTCATCCACAGGCGTAATATTATCAATTTCTCCCCTGGAAAAATAGAGTCCTTCTCCCCAGTTCTCCTGAGTATGCAAAAGCAGTAATCCTTCCCGAACTGCTGTCCAGGTTAGATATCCGTCTTTCAGGCTGGCTTCATCAACGTCATAAGTTTCCTCCAGAGTTGCTTCTCCTGTCTGCTCAAAATCCCAGTCTTCATCTGCCAGGTAAAACTCGAATTCCAGTTCATCGCTTTGCCATTCCGCATCCCAGTTTATGGCAAATCCCGGTAGATATTTAAAATCATAAAATTCACCGGTCTGCAGAGCTGATAACGTTTCCGGTGCTCCGTAATCCCATTCATAAACATTCTGGTCATCACGGAAATAAAAGGTTTCGTCAATCAGACGCAGGGAGCTCAATCTGCCGTCAAAGTTATTGCCGAGATCGAAAGTTTCCAGATAATGATTATCAAGGTTAAAAAGATGGCTGCGGATTCCTGAATTTGTGGAATATATAATGCCCAGCCGGTCTCCATCTATATCTGTCAACATCCGCTGTAAACCAGTAGAGCCTTCCGACGTCCATTGCTGATGCGCCTGCTGCACGAAACTGTTCCCATTATTGCCGGAAGTCAGGATCGTTACTTCGTAATCAGTATCCAGTACAGTTTCACCCAGACCGATATATATACCATTGGAATATTGGGCACGGAAATCAAAATTAAGTTCCACTTCATAGCCGCAAGGTGCATGAGTTCCCCCGAAATAGTGGTTTTCCGGATCCCAGATATTGTTGAAATGATACATCCCATCAATGCCATTGCAGTAGATATGCTGAAAGCGGCGTTCATATAGTCCGCCCCAGATCTCTATGGTACCCCGGTCAAATACAATTTCTTCGCTGCTTTCCGGATAGACTGGATTATACCAGGGAAAATCTGTTCCATAAGGTGGAGTGCTGCCATCACCGTAAGCGGGATCTTCATAAGGAAATCCACATGCCGGATATCCCGTCGGGCGTGTGTTGCTGTGCATCAGAAATCCAGGATCACCACTCCAGTATGCCATATCACTGTACACATATTTATGAAGATCAGGATACGGAATGTCCCATTCGATACCATTGGGCAAAGTGGTCATAAATCCCGGCGTACTGCCATGCGGATGTAGATATTCTGCCCGTAAGCCGCCAGCTGTGTATTCGGACTGATATCCATTTCCTTCTGGCATACCCAGCGCCATCAGCATGGCATATATATATACTCCATCACAATTATCATTCTGAATTGTCTCGGTATCCGGATCATAGTTCTTATACTTTATGTAAATATTCTCTTCTGAACATAGCATCAACGAATTGGGACACGTCAATGACGGCTCGGTTCCCGGAGTCGTGTCATTATAGAGAAGATCGCTAGTAATATAAATATTCTCCGCACATCCCCAGGCCTGTCTGCCGCTGACTGAGCCTTCGATCCATAAGTCGCAATGCACAAAAACTGAGCTGTTAAGCACAGTTAGTGCAAAACTCATATCGTCCCAGTCTATAACAGGTATTTCCATCTCATTAGCCCAGATGGAATCTCCAATAACAAGAGGATGCTCTTCATCAGGAAAACTGTTATACACAACCATTGTATCAGGTTCGTCTATATAATCACCAAATCTACATATCGAGGTCGTGCCATCAATTTTCACATAAAGTACGTCCCGATTCTGGCTGCTGTTAAGATCAAATCCGTACGTTCGGATATAGAGACTGGTTGACGGCATACTGAAATTATTCACAACTTCTTCCGCATAACCGCCCAGAAATATATTGTCCATTGGCGCGGAATAAATTGCCGGCTGTCCCGTAGCAGCATCCATTATTCTGCCTTCAGTAGTTACAAAGTCGTGAAAAGTTGGCCAGTTATTATTAGTTCCGCCGCCTTGATGCCGGATGTATATATCATCCTTGCTGTGTACGGGTCCCCATAATACATCTGTACCATTAAATTCGCCCCCGCAGCGGTATTCATAGTACATTCCGCAGATCCCGTAAGTGCCGGAAAACTCATTCTGCAGCAACACCAGCGTTAAACCGTCCTCAGTAACTTTCAGTTCCATATCCTGCACGTTTGCATACTGATTCTGCTGTCCGCAATAGTTCCAGTCATCCATCAGATCGTCGGATTGTATCTTGTAAAGGTAGAGAATGGAGTCATCATTGATTGTTTTTTTATAAAAGATGGTCACATTATCGTCTTCTATGGCAAAAGTGCAGTCCAGGTTTGTGGCAGCACTGCTGGAAATGGACATGCTTTCCAGTTCATAGATCTCAAAACTGCCGTTTTCTGTTTCCCGGGCAAGTTTTAGCCGTGTATATTGCGGATATGAAGCTACATCATAATAAAGCACCCAGATCTTGCCATTGATCAGTTGCACGTTTTTCTCGTAATTAAGCTTTAACGAACCGTCCAGATCACCATCAATCTCCACCGGGACACTGAATCCCCAAAGCAGTGATAAACTGAATAATATAACAATTGCAAAAAATATAGTTCTCATAATATCTCCTCCCTATCTAATAATCAGGAATTTCTGATATCTGCTGTTATTTTGTCCTTCAATTTTTACAAAATATAATCCCGAACTCAATGCTGACGGTTCGAAAGAAATGCTTCCGGAGCCATTGATCTGCCACTTCTCCAGTTCCTGTCCTTTCAGATTAAATAATGCCAGACTGCCGGTTTCGTTTTGTGGTAATGTATAGGCGATATTCAGGCTGCTTCTTTCTTTATTTAAGTAAAACGGATTAGGGTAAACAATTAAATTCAATAACGCAGGGATATCTTCTTCAACAGCTGGAGAAAGATCATCAATAGGACCACTTAATAAATATAGGCATTTGTTACCTATAGCTTCTATATTGAGAAATAGTTTACCATTCAAATGACTGTCGAAGGTAAGATAAGCATTGCGCAGACGGCTGAAATCCAGTTCATCGGTACTTTCCAGCTCAATCTCGTCTATCTCATAAAATATCCAGTTTATTGCCTGGTATAATGTCAGGGTAAATTCATCAAGTACTCTATCAATATTCCAGTTGATCGGCATATCATTTAAAAACCTGAATCCGTAATAGTCAGAATAAAAGAGTTCTACCAGAGGTTCCGTCAGGTTTTCGCTGCTATAAACATACCTGCCGTCATCGAAATAAAACATATTATCGATGATCTTAATTGATCCTGCCTTACCGAAAAGATAAAATATATCAGGATCGCAGGTTTCCAGTTCACTCGTTTCCAGATCAAGAATATTATACCTGTACCCGGAAGTTGTGGAATATATCAAAGCCAGTGTATTGCCATCAAGATCAGCCTGCAGCGGTTGCCAGTTCGTTAATCCCCGGTTGCTGTATTCCTGCTCCACTTGTGCTTCAAATGTAGTTCCTCCATCTGTCGAAGTCAATATTGTCAGCGTATAATTACTATCCACCAGCGTTTCAGCGATTCCGCGTAAAAAAGGTTGAAAAGCCGCTCTATGATCATAATGATAATTTATCTCATAACCGCTGGCAAGATGTGTCCCTCCGAAAAGCCCGTTCTCCGGCTCCCAGATATTATCCTGGTGATGTTCTCCTTCCTGTCCGTTACACTTGATCTCTTGAAAACGGCGCTCATATAGTGATCCGTAAAGCTCTATCGTTCCACGATCAAAAACCATATCTTCAGAGCTTTCCGGATATACGGGATTATACCAGGGGAAATCTGTCCCGTAAGGTGTGGTCATTCCGTTTCCATAAGCCGGATCTTCGTAAGGATAACCGCAGGTTGCATATCCGGCCGGCTGGCTGTTACTATGCATTATAAATCCCGTATCACCTGTAAAATTCTCCCCGTCTGGATACACATATTTATACAGATCAGGATATTGTATTTCCCATTCTTCACCTCCCGGATATGTATAAGTAAATTCCGGAGTACTGCCATGCGGATGCAGGTATTCTGTTCGCAAACCACCGCTGCTCCATTCATATTCTTCCTGCTCAGGCATGCCCAGCGCAGTTAATATACCATATATATATAATCCATCGCAATTATCAGTTTTAATAGTTCCTGAATCCGGATCATAATTCTTATACTTGATAAATAAGTTTTTTTCCGAACACAGCCATAATCTGTCCGGATCCAGTAAATCCGGTTCTTCTCCTGGTTCAGTACTACCATAAAGCAGATCATCTGTTATATAAATATTCTCTGTACCATACCAGCCTTGAAAACCGCTGACCGAACCCTCGATCCACATATCACAGTGTACAATCACTTCGCAATTTAACACTGTAATAATAAAAGTCATCTCGTCCCACTCTATAACAGGGATTTCAACAATATTCGTCCAGAGCGAATCACCGACCTCAATATCGTTATGAAGTTCATCAGGAAAACTGTTATATACTGTTAATGTATCTAAAGTATAACTAATATTTGCATAACGGCAGGTGGCTGTTGTTCCCTCCAGTTTAACGTATATAAGATCACGGTCCCTGCTTGTGGATAGATCAAAACCATTCTCATAAACATATCCTGATGATTCGGGAAGTGTAAAATGATCCGGTGCATTTTCCCGGTAACCCCCCAGAAAAATCTCATCTATCGGGGCAGTTAATATTGCCGATTGACCGGTAGCCGCATCAATTATCAGCCCTTCCGTGCTAACCATATCATGAAACGTAGGCCAGCCGTTATTTGTGCCACTTCCCTGCTGATGGATATAGATGTCGTCCTTACTGTGCACGGGTCCCCATAAAACGTCGGCCCCCTTGAACTCACCACCACAGCGGTATTCGTAATAGAGTTCGCAAATACCTGCCTCTGGCAGATATTCATCCTGCAGCAGCATTAGCACCTGCTCATCATCATTACTCAGCAATCTCACTATCTGAATATCTTGAAAAGCCTGCTCACCTTCATAAGTCCAGTTTTCCATCAGGTTTTCAGAATGTATCTTGAATATGCTCAGATCGGTCAGATTTGTCGTGGTCTTCTTATAAAAAATCGTCACATTATCGTTTTGCACCGTAAAAGTGCAGTCAAGTTTTTCTATCTCATAATCAGAGATTACAAAACTGTCCAGCAGCAGCACATCAAAGCCCCCGTCTGTTCTTTCCTTAGCCATTTTCAGATATGCCTGCTCATTTGAATTCGCTTTCAAATAGTATAAAAGCCACACTTGATCATTTACGACTAGCGTATTTTTCTCATAGTTGATCAAAAATGCGTTATGAGTATAATTCTCAATCGCAACCGGTTCGTCAAAAGCTAACAATGTAGTAGCCAGCATTATAAATATCAAAGAAAATACTAACCCTTTCATATCCACCTCCAAATTTGCTGTCTAAAAATGGTCACCCCACTTTTCTATGTCAAGTATTATTTCCATAATGTTAAAAATAAGCAAGGTGAAAGCATTAATGTTTCATATAATCCCACCTCCTTAAGGATGGCCCAATGACCGTGGTAAGATCTCAATTCAGAATCGTAATTCCTCAGTTATCAATTAGTAGAGCTTTCACGACAGGATCAAATTGCGCATTCTGCCTATCCTGGATGTTAATACTGGTATCTTTGGTCCGCGTTCGAAATTCGTTAATAGTATTGAAAAAAAGTTCCGGAGATTTAAACCGGGCGTCTAATATTTCTTCGTAGGAGTTTAACTGGGGGTATTCTATCAGCGAAATATCAAACCATTCCAGATATGCTTCATCAATATCCGGGAAATCCTGGTAGATAAGCTCCGGCAGCTTCGGAAGAGAAAAAGCTGTAAGATATGAAGGACTATATGCCTGCCAACTTGAGATGGCGTCCCAGCCCTGCCATTTGACAAAAATTTCATCATAAATTCCAGTAGTCTGGATCTCAAAATTATCTGGTGCTACATTGACTATATCAAATTCGGCATCTATTCTGCTAAATGAAGAAGGAATATCTCCATAGACTGTTTGGGTCAGGTATTCTAACCATATACTTGCTTGTACCATTACCTTAATTTCGGTCTTGTAGTCGCTGAAATCAGCAGCAGGTATATGAATTGTTGCCTGAACGTCTGTGCCTTCTTCAAAGCTTTCCCAGTCAATCTTGTATTTCCCTGAATAATGACTGCCATTTTCAGGAAAACCACATAAATTCACAATAGCCCAATCAGGAAGGTCACCCAGGAAGATCAGCTGTTCAGTCATCGGGATGAGGGAAGAAAGATCAACTTCGCTATTTCCCGGGGTTACATTTTCTATCCATAAGTATTTTTTTCCCGATTCCAGAGTATTGAGCTGCAGGAAGAAATCCATGGGTGTTTCTGCAAAATTGAAATTATAAGGAGAATGCAGGCTTAACGTGTGGAATGAATGATAATTCCACTGGCTGGAGATAATGTATCCGTCATTTTCCGGGATATTATTAAAATTAAAGGTAACCTGATAATTGTTATCTTGAATATCAGATTCTCTCTTGAAAGTCCATTCAGAACCTTTCGGGACTTCAAGATACGTGATTAGTGACAAGTTACCATCTTTGTTGCGAATCGTTGTAACGGAAATTGTTTCCGGGATTACAGGCATTTGAGGTGATTGCTCGAATTCGATGTTGGCATTACCGGCACATTCTGACTCTGCCAGCAGGTTGCCGGCCGGATCTGAGATAAATATTATTCCGGTCCCTTCATAGGGCATCATCCAATCATAATTGAAATGAGCCTTGAAAAGTAGATTTTTAACTTCCACAAAGATTATTTCGGAAGCGATATCATCTCCACTTTCAAATTTTGCCCGGCATTGCAGTTCATGAAAGTAATTTTGCCCGGTTTCAGTATTCCAGGTGGCAATATAAGGCGCTTCCGTTATAACTGCCAGTGTGTCATTATCTACAAGAAATACTACATTTTGAACAGCAAGCCTGCTGGTTACAGACGCGGTGATAGTGACTATACCGGAAACAATTGCTCCCTGACAGGGACTCGTGATCTCAACTGCAGGTGTAGTCAGGTCTGGTTCAGAAGACTTATCATCACAGGATATTACTGAAAGTATTCCCCAAATCATTAATACTCTAACTAATATCATAAAATTTTTCATCTATCCTCCAGTTAATATAATTTTTGGCTGCTCAACGTGCTTAATGTTCCATATAACTTTAATACTATTATTCAAATTGAAAAAAATAGTCAACTAAAATATATTTCACAGCCGGTATAATTCTTTTTCACCAGAGGAGCTTAAAGCATCATCCCAGATTGCGTACCCAGACCATCCCGGTCTGATTTAAAAAATCAGAGCTGGAAGCTATGGTTACCGACCCTGAGTAGTCACGTCAGGTCTGATTAAAATCCGCTGAATTTTAGATAATCTTCCCGGTCCTGGTCTCTGATCAGCTCAAACAGTTTTTGGTTGACATTCTGGACGGGTTTGAGGGTTATGTGGCATATCATACTATGAACAGGGAGTGACTTATGGGTGCTAAGAGTGATTTAAATAAGACTATCAGAGATACAACTGATTTCACGGAGCGGTTTCTATATCATATCTGGGATGCTCAGCATCTGGCAACTGAACTGGAGACGGTTTCCGGGAAAAAATTGAAGATCATTTCTCCCGGGAGATTGAGTAATGCGGCGGGACCCGATTTCAGGGAGGCAGTTGTCTCCCTTGGCGGTGACCTGCAGAGGGGAGATGTGGAAATTCATAAAACAACTTATGACTGGATAATTCATGGGCATGGGGAAGACCCGAATTATTGTAATGTGAAACTGCACGTGGTTTTTCAGCATAACACCTGGCAGGAATATACGATTGATAAACAGGGTCAAGCCGTCGAAATCCTGGAACTGAAGACAAATCTGGATGACGACATCAAGAGGATTTTGAATGACTTTGAGGAAAATCCGCTAATACCCGAGGAGAAATTCTGCCGTTTCTTTGCGGAACAGCCGGCAGAGACTTTGAGCGTGGCTTTGAGCCGTTATGGTAAATTGCGGCTGCTGGAAAAGGAAAAGCGTTTTGCAGCAGAGCTTTATTTTACAGGATTCAATCAACTGGCTTACCAGGGGCTTTTGGAAGCTTTGGGCTATGCCAGCAACAAGTTTCAGATGCTGCAAATGGCGAATACACTGACTTATGAGGTTTTAAGGAAAAATTTTCAGGACGGTATGCAGGATGAGGAAATGATAGCTATCTGGCTGGGTAGCACGGGACTTCTGGATAGTCTGCCGCCTTCTTTTCCGAGGGAATTCGTGTTGAAATGGAAAGAACTGTATGCCAACCAGAATTATCACCAGGAAACGGTAGAAGTGAACTGGCATCTTTTCCGCATTCGCCCCGTTAACCATCCGGGAATACGGCTGCTGCAGATTGCACCACTCATCTACAGGTCACTTTCAGGTTCACTATTTAATGACCTGATAAAACTCTTTTCCTATCCGCAGGGTAAATTGAAAATGAAAGAATTTTATCAACGCTTAGAGACTCTGTTCATCGGGGAAAGCTATTATCTGCCCAAAGAATGGTGGCTGGGCAAAACGCGCCTGGATACGGTGTTCATCAATATTATTCTGCCGCTGGTAAGGTTATATGCACAACGAAATAATTATAAAGAATTAAGTGAAGCAGCCTGGGAAGTTTATGCTCAATATCGCGCTTTGCCTTCCAATCATCTAACCCGCGGTATGGAAAGGTATATGGATAAAATGCAGATACGCACTGCCCAAAAAAAAGCGATCTACCAGCAGGGGATTTTACATATTTATCATAATTACTGTCAGTATTACAGTTGTGGGGAATGCGGGGGATAATTTTGGAGTGCATTAAGCATATTAATGCATGAGGCATCAGCCGCAGAATTGAGAAATATTATAAAGATATCAAAACCACCGCGAAAGCCGCGAAAAATATACGAAAAAAAAGAACAACCTTCCAACCGCGGATAACACGGATAGCACGGATTGAAGAGGGAAGAAGCGAGCCTGTGAAGATGAGAAAATGAGAGTGAGAACTTAATACAAATAGAATAAAGAGAAGATTTTCACCACAGAGAACACAGAGTAAATGTAAAATGTAAATTATAAATTATTAAACATTAAATATAATTCCTGTCTTGAGTTACTTTCACTGATTACCGATCACCGATCACGCTGTACGTAGTGAAGTTCATCTTTCATTTTTCATCTTTAATCTACTCATCTCCTCGCATTTTCTGATTTTCGATTTATTATGGAGTGCATCAGCTCCTGCTAATGCTATCAAAATATCCCTTTACAGCCATAGAAGAGGTAAAGCACATATCAGAGACAGACACAACATAGCACAATCTAACATTATTCTGTTAGATTGTGCTATGTTGTGGCTGTCTCTGATATGTGCTTTTGTACTCTATTGTAACAGTATCATTAACCATTACAGTAAGTTATAACTGAAATGATGATTTTTTTCACGCATTTGTATTAATCCCCATCGTCTAATAAGCGGAATGGTGGACTTACGGAAACTCAAAAATTCCATTGGAATTATACCCATTTTGTGCAGTAGGGCTTTGATTTTCCACTTATATTCAGTTATAATAATGTGTCTTAATGTCGCTCATATTTCTTGTTCTTCTTTGCTGTTCTTCACTATTTTATCAAACTTAATTTCCCGCTTATGGTTTTTTCGTTGATGTTTAGCTGGTAGAGGTAGATGCCTGTGGGGGTATCTTTGCTGTTCCAGGTGATGTGATGAATTCCTGCTGAAAGAGTATCGTTGAGCAGCGTTGTAACTTTCTGTCCTTTGAGGTTGTAGATTTTCAGGGTGATCTTTGCAGTTGCGGGAAGCTGGAACGTGATTGTTGTGACGGGATTGAAGGGATTGGGATACGCGAAGGAGATGATATTTTCATTTTGTGGAATAGATGTTTCTTCTCCGGCGGCTGGGACGAGTTCTATGCCTTCGATCCAGGTAGCGCTGTTGATGGCGGCATCATTGCCATTCAAGGTTATATCGGGTGCGATTTCTCCATTGCCTTCATTTAATTGCCAGCAGGCTGCAAGACCGGCTTCATTTCCAGTGAGATGATAGAACATCTTATTCTGAATTTCTACGCTTGTACGGACGTCATTCCAGAGTCTGAGTTCATCGAGCAGACCGCAGAATCCCCAGCTTAGATTGTATGAAATGCCCATGAATAGGGGAGAGTAGGCATTATCTGCTATATTGCCTGTGGGTGGTTCAGAATTCGTGAGAGTTGTTTGCATACCGTCGATATAGATTTGCACGTCGCTGAAACCATCATAACTGACCGCGATATGCTGCCAGTAACCAATATTCACTGAATTTTCGGGAGTATTACAGCGGATGAGAGTGCCGGAAGCATTCTGAAATTCAAAGATAAGACTGTGGTCATTATAAACCGGGCTGGCATCGAGCAGATATAATGAAAATGCGCTTTTATCAAATATTCTGCCCAAGCCTATATTAGTTACTGAGCCATAAGATTCAGGATTTATCCAGGTTTCAAATGTGAACGTTCCGGTAATATTTAGAGCCGGAGCAGGTGGACATTCCAGAAAGCTGTCACCAGTAAAGGCGAGAGCGCTTTCTCCATTAAAAATCTGGATATAATCTTCATAAGTAACCGTTTTGACCATTGAAGCTGTAGTTACTGTGAGACTGACAGTAAAAATGCCTGCTTCAGGATAGGTAAACACCGGATTCTGGTCAGTAGAATCGATTATACCATCACTATCGAAATCCCAGGCCCGGCTTGTTACGGGATCAAGAAGATTTGTATCATCACTGAATTGTACCAGTAGAGGAAAATGTCCCGTTTGGGGGTAACCACTGAATTGGATGGCATAAAGCATATTTTCCCACCAGCAGATCTGGTGAGAGCTTCGACCGATAGCAGCCAGGTCTATATCCCCGTCATTATCGAAATCGTTAGCAGTCGCACTATAGCCATCATTGAAAATTCCGGGCAAAGGGTATTCCGTAAAAATCTCTTCTCCGGTATTTTCATATATTTCAGCGTAACTAGCCCCTTGTCCCACAGCATAAAGGTCTTTATCGCCGTCATTATCGAAATCAGCAGCATCCAGCCAGAGTGCGCCGCCAAAAGTATCGAGATCATGCCTGGTAAAATCACCTTCACCGTTATTTTCCCACCAGGCGAGCAGTCCTCCCAGACAGGCAGCGCCAAGAACGTCTATATCGTCATCCTGATCTAGATCATTGCCGATAAGAGTATGTGAACGGTTGAAAAATTCATCAATGAAAAAAGGGTCACCAAAATTCTGAGCACCGTCATTTGCCCACCAGACTACGTCACTATTTAGTTCGCCGCTGGCGACTACGTCAAGGTAGTCATCGGAGTTAATATAATCTGCAAAAACGTAAGTGGATTGCTGGAACATCTCGGAAATGATAATAGCACTGGAAAACTGCATGTTGCCGAGGTTCTGCCACCAGACAACAGCGCTGGGAGCAGTAGTAAAATCGAATTCGCAGCAGAGAATGTCCACCAGACCGTCCTGATCAAGGTCTTTCAGGTCAATTGTGTGTGGGGACGCGATGTTCGTGAGAAAAATCTGATCATAATAGTTGCCCTGGTTTTCCAGGATCACAACGCGATTACTGTAAAGCTCTGCCAGAACGATATCAATGTCATCATCATTATCCAGATTGGCTGCGCGGATGGAACGCGGGAGATTTCCATTTTCATAAACAACGCTGGCGGAAAAATCCCCATTACCGTCATTCAGCCAGAGTGTGCAATCAGTACCGGCTGATAAAAGGTCAAAATCACCATCACCATCAAAATCGAGGGAAGAAATTTCTGTTCCTTCCGCATATTCTCCGGTGATCTCATGCATCAGAAATTCATTTTCCATTGCATTAAGAATGCTGCCAAGCAGCATTAGAATGAGAAAAATAGCTGTAACTCTCATATAAACTCCTTTCGGAATCAGCTATTCCCCCCGAAATAACAGCGTACCGTGTATTTGATTAATAATTAATGATTACTAATTAATAATTTACTCCCGGTTCATTAATTTAACTCTACGGGACAGTATGCCTGCCGAGGCTGCTGCTGAATTGCTTTCAGGCGTTGCAGTTCGTTGAGGATATCCAGTTGTTCCACTTTACCGGAAATTATAGAGGCAGCCATTTCAATATCGAAATATTCTTTTAAGAAATAATCCATAAGACTGGAGGGTTCAGGATAGTATTCCACCTGGTAACCAGTAACAGAGGCGAGTTCAGCAGCTTTTTTCACGGCATCGTCAAGAGAGCCGACGGCATCGATGAGTCCGTTCTGCAAAGCCTGTTTACTGCTCCAGACGCGACCCTGGGCAATATCTTCTACCTCATTTAAAGTCAGGTCTCTACCGTTGGCAACATGTGACTTAAATTCATCATAAACCTGCATAATAGAGCGTTGCATGGCAGCTAATTCATTTGGATCGGGTTTTTCCCAGGGATTGAGAAAATCGGAATAGCGGCCAAATTTGACTGTATTGGCATTAACCCCGATCTTTTCTCCCATACTGGTGAGATTAGGGAACATAGCAACCACGCCAATAGAGCCGGTGATCGTCATAGGATCTGCAAAAATCTGATCAGCAGAACAGGCAATATAATATCCGCCGGAAGCGGCAACATCGCCCATAGAAACCACCACTGGTTTTGTGAGTTGCAGATCACGTACGGCGTTAAGAATAAGTTCCGATTCCAGAGCGCTGCCACCAGGGCTGTTAACTCTGATGACCACGGCTTTGATCTTGGGATTATCTTTGATCTTTTGCAGAAGTTTACTGGTCTTTTGAGCGGTAATCACGTTTAATGCCGGTTCTGCTTGTGCCATGATCGAGCCTTCCGCGTAAAGAACGGCAATTTTATTTAAAGCAATAGGCAACGTATTAAGCTCATAACTATTAATGGAAAGACGGGTCACTTCATCCTGCTCTGTAAAGCCGGGTTTAAGCCTTTCCAGAAAATTCTTGTAGATAACGAGTTCATCGACCAGTCCTGCTTTTAAAGCAGCTTCTCCATTCAGCCAGATGTCGTTGCGATCTTCATAAACAGCTTTCACTTCTGCTTCTGTCAGGTTTCGGTTGGCAGCAATGGTGGAGATCATTTGAGAATAGATATCACTATAGAGCGAAGAAAGATTTTCACGGAATTCGGGTGACATATCTGAACGGTTGAACTGCTCGCCGGCAGCTTTATATTTACCGGCATGGATCACCTGCATATCGATGCCCAGTTTATTTAGCAACTGCTCGTAATACAGTATATGACCACCCACTCCGGTAAGTAAAATTCCCGCTGAAGCAGAAGGATTAAGATAAATCCTGTTTGCCACGGTAGTAAGATAATAACCGCGGTTAGTAGTGGAATTAACATAAGCAAAAACACTCTTACCCTGGTCGCGGAAATTCTGCAGAGCAGCCATTATACCGTCCAGTGTGGCATAACCGCAGGAAAAATATTCCGGCTGCAAAATAATGCCGGTGATATTTTTATCATGAGCAGCCTGGTTGATCTTTTGAATATAGTTATGGGCAGAGCTCTGTTTCTTACCCCAGAAATCATCAGAAAGTTCATTGAACTCCTTGATCTCATTTTCGAGTTTTAGAACAAGCCAGGTATCAGAAACCAGTTTCTTCTTTTCTGTAGAATGGCGATTCATATAATTACTGGCGCTGTGAAATACTAATACCAGCGTAGCGATCAGGATAATTATGGACGTTAAACATCCAAAAGCAAACCATTTACCTCTCATAGATACTCCCTTGAAAAATTTATTCCAGTTCCAGGTCTTTCAGTTTACGGGAAAGATTACTTACCTGCAGGTTCAGTGCTCTTGCCGTTTGTGATAAATTATTATCATGCAAACGCAGTTGATTCGTCAAATACTTTTTTTCAAAATCTCTTTTTTTAATTTTAAAATCTACAGTTTCATTCCAGAAATCTTTATCTTTCTGATCAAGCAGAACCAGTTCCAGGTCGGCAACAGTTATTTCCTGTCCATCGGTGAGGATATATAACCTTTCCACCAGATTGCGAAGTTGACGCACGTTGCCAGGGAAAGACTGACCGGATAATTTCACTTTTGCCTGTGGCTGAAAAGTTTTCTGTGAAATGCCTTGCTCCTCGGCAATCTGAGCTGCGAAATGATCCAGAAGCAGCGGAATATCTTCAGGTCTGTCACGTAGAGCAGGAGAGGTAATGGGTAAAACATTGAGCCGGTAATACAGATCTTCGCGGAAGGAGCCGTTTGCTGCCATTTTTTCCAGATCCTGATGCGTGGCAGCAAGGATGCGGATATCTATTTTACGGGTTTTATTATCTCCCAGTCTTTCAAATTCACCTTCCTGGATCAGCCGCAGGATCTTTGCCTGGGCATTTAAAGTCATATCACCTATTTCATCAAAGAATAATGTACCGCCGTCTGCTTCTTCCACTTTACCTGGTTTGGATTTATTTGCTCCCGTGAAAGCGCCCTTTTCATACCCAAAGAGTTCAGATTCGATCAATTCATTGGGAATAGCAGCAGAATTGAATTTTACAAAAGTTCCATTGGCGCGGCTGCTCTGGTTATGAATACCATAAGCGATGAGTTCTTTACCGGTACCGCTTTCCCCGCGAATGAGTACCTTGGCTTCCGTAGGAGCTACGCGATCGATAAGTTTACGTATCTGGTTAATAGCCATGCTGTTGCCGATGATCTCATATTTACGGTCAACCTGTTCTTTCAGGCGGTGATAACTGTTGCTCATCTTTGCCAGCTTAATAGCATTCTGCACAGCAATGCGCACCTTATGTAAAGAAAGCGGTTTTTCCAGAAAATCAAGAGCACCCAGTTGTATTGCTTTCACTGCTTCCTTAATGCCGCTGTGCCCTGATATCATAATCACCTGGATCTGTGGAAATTCCTTTTTGAACTGCTCCAGTAGATCGATACCGTTAAAATAATCCAGACGCACGTCAAGAAGTATGATAGCTGGCTGAAATCTGCGAACCTCTTCCAAAGCTTTTCGTGATTCCATACAGGTTTCCACCTGATAACCTTCGTCTTCCAGAATATCCTTCAAGCTGGAACAGATATTATATTCATCATCAATTACTATAATACGCATAAGCTCTCCCGATCAGTTTACAGCTGCAAATTTTATAATGAAATCCGTACCTTTGTTTTCCTTAGATTCCACCCTTATTTCAGCATCATTAACTGTAACCAGCTTTTTAACGAGTGCCAGTCCTAGTCCAATGCCTTTCTTTTTCTTAGTAAAATACGGCTCAAATATTTTTTCCAGGTCTTCTGGCTCAATGCCAATGCCTTCATCTCGGATGCATAAACTGTTGTTGCTTTTAGTAAGTATTAACTGAAGCGGCTTTTCGCTTCCGGCAGCATCAAGGGCATTCTGGATTATGTTGGTAATGATCTGGTAAAAATGAAGTTCATCAAATTTAATCTCAAAATCGTCACCCTGATAATTTATTCTTACTCTATCCTCATATGAATATAATATCTGGGCTAATTTCGTCTTGATCATAAAGCTCTTCTGGGATACCGGTTCTTCTTTGGCAAAGCGGGAAAAATTAGTTGCCAGGTTTTGCAGATTATCAACTTCTTCATTAATAATACGCATACATTTAGTATATATCCTCTCGAAATCAGGACTGCCTTCTTTTTCATGCAGACGCTCCAGAGATAAACGCATAGGAGTAAGCGGATTTTTTATCTCATGAGCAAGCATACGTGAAAACTGTTTCCAGATGGAGAGTTTTTCTGCCTCCAGCAGCTTTTTCTGGGTAGCCTGAAGCTGTTTTGACATCAGGTTAAAAGAATGCAATGCTTCGCGCAGTTCCCAGGTGCCCGATTCCTTCAGGTTTATCTCAAAATTACCCTTACCAATTTCTCGGGCAGCACGGCTCATCTTTTTTAAAGGACTCGTTAATGAATATATTGCCCAGAGAAACAGAGTTAGAGATACAACGAGCATTAATACGAGATAAAAACCTGAATAAACTGCCGTCTGACGGTTTCCAATCTCAATCGTTGCCTTGATCTCATTCAGCGATTGAAGAAGTTCCCTGGCATCTTTCGTATATTCCTCATGGCTGGAAACCAGACTACTCATAAACTCCTGTAAATGCAGGGAAGATATTTCATCTTCCAGATTCTGTCGTCTGGATTCCTGATATTGATATAAAAGTACCAGCCCCGCTGTAAACAGGGCTATATAAGTGAGAATAACCAGAGTTTTAAAGCCTAATCTGAATCTCATATCTACCTGAGATTTGCTTGACAGGAAGGTTTATGATAATTCCAGAAAAGCATAAGATTAAATTCCCGATTGTTCTGCCCTAAATTTATTTTAGGCAAACTTGCCTCCAGATGCACTTCTATTGGTGGCTCCAGATAATGGTTGCCTACGTAATTAAAATCAGAGGCCGCCCGTGTAAACTCATTCCAGGACTCAATAGTATATTCACGGTCTCTTTCTTCACATGTCAATGTCCAGGTTTCCAGAAGAGGATCAAATTTAGCAATATGATCAAAATCAATGATTTCCGTGGTTGTTGCACTTCTTAATTCCAGATGAAAACATATCGCCACTTCCTGGCCTGCTTGCAGGATTTGCCGGAAATCATCATTAAAAGCATTATCCAGTGTTGCCTGAACAGTTATTCGGTTACCGCGATGCGTTGCTCCTGAATCGATAAATAAAGGAGTATTCCCCTGGTATGATGAGAATACCATCATACCAAGGGATATTGTTGCAGTTACTGCTTTCTCAAAAAATCCACTTAACATTTTCCCCCCGAAACAGAAAGCAGCTATTCAGTTTGGTCCGCTATCTTAGAAGCCGAACCAGGGACCGAAGGAAATACGCAGACCGTCCATTGATGTGTCAGGTTCATTGTCAACGTTCACATCGCTGCCATTACGCGTTGCCTTCCAGCCGGTTGTTGAATAGCTGTATAAGTATGCTGCTTCTGCTTTTAAGCTTAACCAGTCAGTTATCCGCCAGCCAATTGAGGCTCTTGGTTCAACCATTATGAAATTATTCTTCATTTCCAGATTACTGGTATAATTATAATAATCATCAATATTATTAGAAATATCATCCTCGAAGTCAATATTGGTGGGATCTTCTATCTTCTGGTCAACCGTCAGTTTATTCTGACCCCAGGCAATCATCATACCAAGTTCACTATAAATATACTTTCCAAAGACAAAGCGCTTATCTAGTGTAGGACCACCAAATTGAGACCAGTATTTTACTTTACGGTCAACCTGAGTTGTAACTAACACTCCATATTTGTCATAATGTTCCCAAAGATGCTGAATGCTGTTTCTTTCAAAATGTTGAGAAAACTGGCCACCAATGAACCAGCCTTTGCCAATATTACCTTTAAAACCAATACCATTAAGCAGATAACCATCTTCTGAGAGTGTTTCCTCTTCGAATCCCAGATCCTGCATTTTTGCATTAATATCTTCTACATCTGGCATATACCAGCTGGGTATCCAGGCAATGGTTCCATCACCATAATCTTTTTTCTGTTTTTTAATTAATATTTCAGTAGAGACTTCCTTTTTTGATTCCTCAGTAAGGTTTCCGTCCAGGTCAAATACTTTTTCGCGAGTTCCCAGTACAAATGGTATTTCCATTACTTTACCGTCTCTGAAGATAGTCAGAGTAACTTTGTCGCCTACACGATAATAGGAAAGTACTTTTCCTAATTCTTTCTGCTGGTTGATCTTGTTTTCATTGATCTGCATAAGGATGTCACCGGTACGTAATCTAAAATAATGTGCGGGACTGCCGGGTACTATTGTATCAAGGCGGATCCCGTAAAAATATTTGTAGTCTATCTGAGCTGCATCAGATAAAAGAAGATCTGAATAGGTAACTCCAATAAATGGTTTCTCCACCGAAGTATTACCGGTATTGATGGTTATAGTGGATGTATCATCATCATAATTCACGTCAACTGTGTAATCCATCACACCCTTTGCTTCCAGTTTCTTCTCTACTTCTTCCAGTTTCTTCTGAACGTCTTCATTGTCCGCAAATTCCAGGCGTATTTCATCTTTCATCGCCTGAAGTTCGAACTGAAACGCTTTCTGAGCATCTTGTAAATCATCTGCTACCAGACTGCCAAATAATAAGGCAGAAACCGCAATCAAAACTACTAACTTTTTCATTTTAATAACCTCCGAGTTAAATTCTTAGTTTTTATTAACGCAATGAATGTTCCAGCCTCTAAAAACTTAACTTATCATACTGCAAACATTAGTATTACGTATATAAACATCACCGTTAACAGCAGTACTGATGTTATATTTATGATAAAATCAAAATACTGACCTTATCATTTTGATAAACATTTCCTTGTCAAGTTAAACTTGAATAATTCTGGTTTCACTCCAGAGAGACTGTTCACTTTCAGGCACTCCTTTTCAATAACTTATGCTGAATAATATCAATAATAATGCACAATTATTGTTTTCTGGCAATTTCAGTTCAAGTTTGAACATTTATAAGTATCTATTATAATGTCACT